>CAZVPE010000324.1:0-5603 GCA_964628155.1 uncultured Polyangiaceae bacterium
GGCTCGTCAAGTAGCGACGCGCGATGTACGAGAGCCGTCGCCGCTCTTCACGCGGGCAGTTGCGGGGATCCTGTGCCGGGCGGTCCCTTCAACGGCTCCCTCTCGTCCAACAGACCCTGCCCCACCGCGATCGAGCTGCCGCCCGGCTCCGACAGTCACCCCCAACGCGAGCTTCGCGTCGACCGGCGAGGCCTTTCCGTCAGACAACTAGACTCCCGAGTCGATCACCGCCCCAAATTACTCCGAGTCACGGTGGGAGAGCAGCGATGGCGAAATCCCTGAAGGACAAGGTGACGGAGGCGCTTAGGGAGGCGGCACGCGCCAGCCACTACCCGTTCGTGGCGACCCACCTGCGAGCCCCATGCCCTCTGGAGAAGTGGCAGGCGGGTCAAGATCGATGCAGCGGCTGCGCTCATAGACGCTTCAGGAACTTCAAATAGAACGCCCCGAACAGCAGGACGATCCCGACGTTCACCATCAGTCTGTCCCAGAACCGGTTCCTGAAGAACAGAACGTCCACGCCGATCACGACGGTAACCAGCGCGAGTACGTAAAGAACGGCGGCTGCCTGTCTTCCCATGCTTCCTTCTACTACGTGCAGCCGGGACTTTTCAGTCGGACTCGGAGCGCTTTTCCGAAAGTGCCGAGTCGGCCGTGCAAGCGGGCGCAAGCCGGCAAGGGTCGGGATCGAGGTCGACGGGCCGCGTGGCACGGAATGGGCGAACGCGGGCGAGCGAGCTAATAGGTTCAAACAGTGGACCCCACCGACGAAGCTCTGCTCACGGCGCTGCAGCAAGGCGACGAGAAAGCTCTCGGCACGCTGCTCGAGAAACATCTGCCGGCCGTCTACAGGTTCGGGGTCAAGATGTGCCGCGACCCCGAAGACGCAAAGGATGTGGCTCAGGAAACGCTCCTGGCCGCAGCCCGCGGCCTGCGCGAGTTCCGGGGCGCGTCGTCTATTTCGACCTGGCTCTTCACGATCGCGCGGAGCTTTTGCATAAAAAAGAGACGAAGGCGCGTCGGAGAGCCTACCGATCAGGTTTCCCTCGACGCGGACGACGCCCGTGCGATCGCCGGTGCAAATGTGCCTCCGGACGATGCTGCTGGGGATCGGGAGATGCGCGCGGCACTCGATGCTGCGATCGACTCACTCGAACCGATGTACCGGGAGGTGCTCGTTCTGCGCGACGTCGAAGGGCTGGCGGCCGATGAAGTGTCGCGCGTTCTCGGTATCAGCGTAGACGCGGTCAAGAGCCGGCTTCACCGCGCAAGACTCGCCATTCGCGACCGTCTGGCGCCTCTGCTGACCCCACCAGAGCCATCCGTGGCGACAGGCTGCCCCGACATTCTCCCCATTCTCTCGCAGTACCTCGAGGGCGACATCGGCCGAGACCAGTGCGCCGCGATGGAACTGCACGTTGCGCAATGCGCACGCTGCAAGGCGCGGTGCGATTCGCTCCGCAGCACCCTTGCCCTTTGCCGTCGATCCGCCCAGGGCGGCAGCGTCCCGCGCGAAGTGCAGGAGGCCGTGCGGAAGTCGCTGCGCGAGCGCGCCTTGTCCGCCACGTGAACCCTTCCCGTCCCTCGCGGCTCTTATGCCGAGAGGAACCAAAATGGCACGGCGTTCGAGCGCGCAGAGGTTTGCATATGTCGGGACTACACTGGCTCTTGCCGGCTGCGCCACTCATGCGCCGCATCCCGCCCCGGAGGGTGCCGCGATCCGCGTTGACGTCGCCCAGGCCCACCTTGAGGCCCTCCCCGTGGTGTATCGCGCGAGCGGCACGGTTCGTGGCCGCAACACGGCGGTCCTCACAAGCAAGACGACCGGTTACGTGCGATCGGTCCGTGTGCGGCCCGGCGATCGGGTGACCGCCGGGCAGCCGCTGGTTCAACTCGAGGCGAACGACGTGCGTGCGTCAGTCGCGAGGGCACGCGCCGGGCTCGACCAGTCGACGGAAGTCCGGGCCGAGGCCGAGAACGCGCTCGAAGCGGCGCGGGCCGCGGCCACCATCGCCAAGTCGACGTATGAGCGAGCCGCGCTTCTGCTCAAAGACACCGCGATCCCCCAGCAGCAATACGACGAGGCGGAGGCGCGCTGGAGAGGTGCGGTCGCGCAGGAAAAGATGGCGCAGGCGCGGCTGCGCTCGGTGTCATCGGGTATCGAGGAAGCGAAGGCGGCGCTCGGCGAGGCGCAAGTGACTCTCGGCTACGCCGACATCGTGGCACCCTTCTCAGGGCAGGTGCTCGAGCGACGCGTGGATCCAGGGACGTTGGCCTCGCCGGGACTGCCGCTCTTGGTCGTGTCCGACGAGGAAGCCTTTCGCGTCGAGGCGGCGATCGAGGAGTCGTACGTGGACTTCGTAAAGATCGGCGCCGACGCGCGCGTCGAGATCGAGACGCTTCCGAGGCCGCTCGTCGGCAAGGTGGGCGAGGTCGTTCCCAGCGTCGACGTCGCGTCCCGCGCCTTTCTCGTCAAGATCGATCTCCCTTCCGATTCTGGCCCACTGCGCACGGGGACATTTGCGCGGGTGAGCTTCGACATCGGAACCAGGATGCGGCTCGTCGCCCCGACGACGTCCCTCACGACATTCGACGCGCTCGACCGCGTTTTCGTCGTGGACGGCGGTCATGCACGACTGCGGATGATCACGCGGGGCGAAGCGAGCGGGCCGTGGACCGAGATACTCTCCGGGCTCTCCGCGGGGGAGACGCTCGTGGCCGCACCGTCGGCCGAGCTGCGCGACGGCACTCCTGCCTTGGCTCGCCCATGACCACGCCCGTCAGGCTCGGCGCCGCGGGACGGCTCGCCCGCGCTTTCATTCACTCGAAGCTCACCCCTCTGCTCCTCGTCGCGTCGGTCCTGCTCGGCGCCTTCGCCGTGTGGAAGCTTCCGCGCGAGGAAGAGCCCCAGATCATCGTCCCCATGTGCGACGTGATGGTGCGCATGCCAGGCGCCTCGGCGCGTGAGGTGGAAGCGCGCGTCACCAAGCCGCTCGAGCGGCTGCTCTGGGAGATCCCAGGCGTAGAGTACGTGTACTCCACGTCGAGCCCGGGCGTCGCGACGGTCATTGTCCGGTTCAAGGTGGGCGAGGACGAAGAGCGAAGCATGGTGCGCCTCGAGGACAAGCTCGCCGCTCACATGGACATCGTGCCCCCTGGGGCCTCGGCGCCCCTCGTCAAGCAGCGCTCGATCGATGACGTTGCCGTGCTCGCGGTGACCATCTGGAGCCGCCGCTACTCGGGCTACGAGCTACGGCGGCTGGCCGAGGAGCTCGAGGAACAGGTCAAGCAGGTGGCGGGTGTGAGCGAAGTCGTGCTCACGGGCGGCGAGCGGCGGCAGGTGCGCGTGGAGCTCGATCCCGAACGGATGATGGCTCACCGGCTCTCTCCCCTGGCGATCGCGACCGCGGTCGAAGCCGCGAACGCTCGCGCCTCTTCGGGCGCAGTCGCCTCCGACAATCGTGAATTTCTTCTTGAGACCGGGACGGTGCTCGTTAGCGCCCGCGACGTCGGCGATGTGGTGGTCGGAGCGCTCGGAGGTCGCCCGGTCTTCCTCCGCGACGTCGCGACGATCATCGACGGCCCCGAGGAGCCCTCTACCTACGTTCGGTTCGGAGCGGGTGTCGCTGCGGAAGGTCCCGAGCGCGAAACACCCAACGAGTCGTTCCCAGCGGTCACCCTCTCCGTTGCGAAACACAAGGGTGAGAACGCCGTTGCCGTCGTGTCCGATGTCGCGCGCAAGATCGACTCGCTCCGCGGCTCGCTCCTGCCCGGAGACGTAGAGCTCACGTTCACGCGCAACTACGGCGCGACGGCGGCCGACAAGAGCAACGAGCTGCTCCTGCACATGGGCATCGCGATCGTGAGCGTCGGTGTCCTCATCTGGCTCGCGCTCGGGCGGCGCGAAAGCGGAATCGTCATGCTGGCGATCCCTGCGACGCTGGCCCTCACGCTGACGGTTTTCTACCTTTACGGCTACACCCTCAATCGCATCACGCTCTTCGCGCTCATCTTCTCGATCGGCATCCTCGTCGACGACGCCATCGTGATCGTCGAGAACATCGCACGCCACGCGCGTCTGCCCGAGAACCGGGGGCGCGACTTGGCCGACGTGGCGATCCGCGCGGTCGACGAAGTGGGCAATCCGACGATCCTGGCGACGATGACGGTCATCGCGGCCATCCTACCGATGGCGTTCGTCGGGGGCCTCATGGGGCCTTATATGCGCCCCATCCCGATCGGTGCGTCTGCAGCGATGATCTTCTCGCTCATCGTTGCATTCATCGTCACGCCGTGGGCCACCGTACGTTTACTCAGGCATGCGCAAGGCGGCGAAGACGAGGGCGAAAGCGGTCTCACGCGCTTCTACCGCCGCATAATGGGGGCGCTCCTGCGGGTGGCCCGGCTTCGAACCGCGTTCCTCGGGGGCGTCGTCGTCCTCCTGCTCGGCGCAATGGCGCTCGTCGCGGTGAAGTGGGTGCGCGTCAAGATGCTCCCCTTCGACAACAAGAGCGAGTTCCAAGTTGTCGTAGACATGCCCGAAGGCACCCCGCTCGAACAAACGGACCGCGTGACGCAGGCGCTCGCCGACGCCATTCGCACGCAGCCGGAGGTGACAAATTACCAGACGTACGTGGGGACCTCGGGCCCCTACAACTTCAACGGCCTGGTCCGTCACTACTTTCTACGCCAGGGCTCAAACGTCGCCGACATCCAGGTCAACCTCGTCGACAAGGGCGAGCGAAAGGCGCAGAGCCACGCAATCGCCAAGCGGGTACGCGAGGCCATCACACCCATCGCGACCCGATTCGGCGCCCGTGTGAAGGTCGCGGAGGTCCCCCCTGGCCCGCCGGTGCTCGAGACGCTCGTCGCCGAGATCTACGGCCCGGACTACGCGCGCGACATCGCGATCGCGCGGCAAGTTCGCGAGATCATGGAAAAGACCGACGGAGTCGTCGACGTGGACTGGTATGTCGAGGACGATCAACCGAAGTACCGCTTCGTCGTCGATCAGGAGAAGGCCGCGCTCGACGGCGTGAGCGAGGCCGAGATTGTCCGCACCATCCGACTCGCCAGCGCAGGCGAGTCCGAAGGTCTGCTCCATGATGAGCGTGAGCCCGAGGACGTTTCCGTTGTCCTCGGTCTCAACCGCGCCACCCGATCCGATCTCGACCGGCTGCAAAGCCTGCGCGTGATGGGTCGCGAGGGCAACATGGTGAGCATCGGCGAACTCGTACGAGCCGACCTCGTGACGGAGGACAAGAGCATCTACCGCAAGAACCTGATGCCCGTGGTCTACGTCACGGCCGACGTCGCCGGCGCAATCGAGAGCCCGGTCTACGCGATGCTCAAACTCGGGCCCGAGCTGGACCGGATGCGACTCCCTGAAGGTTACTCGCTCGATCAGAACACGGCGTCTCAACCGTTTCGCACCGATCGCTATGCGATGAAGTGGGACGGCGAGTGGCACATTACCTACGAGGTCTTCCGCGATCTGGGCCTGGCGTTCGCCGTTGTTCTCGTGCTGATTTACGTATTGAACGTGGCATGGTTCCAGTCGTTCAAGACGCCGCTCGTCATCATGTCGGCGATCCCGTTCTCGC
>CAZVPE010000325.1:0-5586 GCA_964628155.1 uncultured Polyangiaceae bacterium
TTCGCGCACGGGCAGGCGTCTTTGACGATCCGAGTGGCTTCGATGAAATTGCGGGCGTACGCGGCGTGCTCCTCGATCCCCGTCGCAATGGCCAGGATATTCGGGTCGAAGACGATGTCCGTGGGATCCCACCCGGCGCGCTTCGTCAGGAGATCGAATGCCCGGCGGCAGATCGCGACCTTGCGGTCGCTCGTGTCGGCCTGCCCCTGCTCGTCGAAGGCCATGACCACGACCCCGGCGCCGTAGCGCCGGATTTTCTTCGCCTTGTCGAGAAAGTCGCGTTCGCCCTCTTTGAGGCTGATCGAGTTGGCGATGCCCTTGCCCTGAAGGCACTTCAGGCCCGCCTCGATGACCGTCCACTTCGAGCTGTCGACCATGAACGGGATGCGCGCGATCTCCGGCTCACTCGCGATCAAATGGAGGAACGTGGTCATCGCGCTCTCGCCCTCGAGCATCCCCTCGTCCATGTTGACGTCGAGGATGTTGGCGCCGCCGCGCACTTGGTCGAGCGCGACTTCGACGGCTTTGGCGAAATCACCGGCCTTGACGAGCTCCGCGAACTTCTTCGATCCGGTGACGTTCGTACGCTCGCCGATCATCATGAAGTTCGAGTCCGGTCGGATCACCAGCGGCTCGAGGCCGGACAGGCGGGTGAACCGCTCGACTTTCGGCGGCTTTCGAGGAACGAGGTCTTCGACGCGCGCCGCGATTGCGCGGATATGGTCGGGAGTCGTGCCGCAGCACCCTCCGACGATGTTGACGAGCCCTTGATCGGCGAACTCGCGCACCAGCCCGGAGGTCGTCTCCGGGGATTCGTCGTATTCGCCGAACGCGTTCGGCAACCCGGCGTTGGGGTAGCAGCTGACGAAGACGTCTGCGACTCGCGAGAGCTCCGCGACGTGCGGGCGCATTTCGCGGGCGCCGAGGGCGCAGTTGATCCCGACCGCAAGGGGCCGGGCATGCGCGATGGAGATCCAAAACGCCTCGACGGTCTGCCCGGAGAGGGTTCTTCCGCTCCTGTCGGTGATGGTCATCGAAACGATGACCGGCAGGCGGACGCCCCTTTCTTCGAACACGTCTTGTACGGCGGCGAGGGCCGCTTTTGCGTTCAGTGTATCGATGAATGTCTCGAGGAGGAGCAAGTCGGAGCCGCCGTCGACGAGGCCTCGCAACTGCTCTGCGTAGGCGTCGCGTACTTGATCGAACGTGACGGCGCGGAAGCCCGGGTCGGCGACGCTCGGCGAGAGCGACAGCGTCTTGTTGAGCGGACCGACGGCGCCCGCGACGAAGCGCGGTTTTTTCGGCGTGCGCTTGGTCCACTCCCGGGCGCTTTCCTTGGCCAGCCGGGTGGCGGCGACGTTCATCTCGTACGCCTTGTCTTCCAATCCGTAATCCGCCTGGACGATCGAGGTCGAATTGAACGTCGCGGTCTCGACGATGTCGGCGCCTGCTTCGAAATAGGCGTCGTGCGCGCTGCGAATGATGTCAGGACGCGTGAGGGAAAGGACGTCGAAGTCGCCCTTGAGGTCGTGTGTGTGGCGTTCGAACCTGGCGCCTCGAAAGTCCCCCTCCGTCAGGCGGCGTTGCTGGAGGAGCGTTCCCATCGCGCCATCGAGCACGAGAATGCGGCGGTTCAGTAGTTCGCGAAGGATCGTCTCCGTGTCGTTCATGCACTCCTCGTGGCTTTCTTGAATAGGCGGAAAAGGGCATACTTGCTAGGAGCGCCATGGGCGAATCCGGGAAGCCGAAGCGTCCCCACGCCAAACTGGGGGGACCCCGTTCCCATCCTCCGGCGCGGGATCCGCGCGTGGAGCGTCCGTCTCCGGAGGCGAACGGCGCCGCGAGTCCTCCGCTGCGCGCTGTCCACGACCAGGAAGTGCGGCTGCCGCGAACCGCCTCGGTGTCGCGCCATACCGACGCGGTGGCTGCGCGAATCGCCGCACTCGAAGTGGAGCTTGCACGATTGGGGGAAGAGCGGGGAGCCGAAGCCGACGAGCTGGCGCGAATGCTCGTGCGCGTCGCGGAGGCCGAGAGAGCGAGGGCGACGGCGGAAGAGCGTTCGGCGGAGCTTGCCGAGCGTGTGCGCGCGCTCGAGACGCAGTTGGAACAGGCGCGGCGCGAGGATGAAGCGATGCGCCATCAGGTCCGCCGCAGCGCGGAGACGTTGGAGTTGGCAGCGCGCCGCGCGGGGCTCGCGGAGAAATCGGCCTCGGACGGCGCGGCGGCGCTCGAGCGCGCCGGCGCCGAGCTGGAGGCGGACCGGACGCGCCTGACCGATCTGGAGGCGCGGCTTGCGCGCACGAGGCGAGAGCACCTGGCCGAGCTGGCGACGCTCCGAGCGGCGCACGACGAAGCAAGCTCCCGGACGAACCGCGCACTGGAAGAGGAGCGGGCGTCGGGCGCGCAATTTCGCCAGCAGGCCATTGCCGCGCAGGCAGAGCTCTCCACGCTGAAGGAAGCGGTGGCAAAAACCGCGGCGCTGGTCGACGAGATGGAGCGGCGCGAGGAGATGACGGCGGCGCTGCGCTCGCGGGCTCTCCGGGATGCGCGGCGCATCCTCTCGGGACAAGAGGCTCCCGCCTCGGCTGGTCGTTCGGACCGCCCGCTCGACGCGGCCGATCTCGATTTGCCCGAGCCGTAGCGCGCGGCCGAGCCTTCAGCCGAACACGAACGGCTCCCGATCCTCCCGGCTGCGGTCGAACGTGACTCCGGGCAACTGCGCGCCGAGCCGCTCGCGGAGCGCCGAGAGGACCGCACGCTCGCTCACGGTATGCAGAACACATATCGCGCTCGATCCCGCCTCGACGAGCCTCAGGGCGTCGTGATGGCGCAGTTCGCCCGTCACGAAGACCTGCGCGCCGGCACGTATCGCATCTCCGACGAGCGCGCCTCCGCTTCCGGCGCAGACCGCGGCCCGGCTCACTTCGCGGTCGCCATCGCTCGCGGCGAGCACGTGGGCGACTCCGAGAACGCCCTTCAGGCGTTCGATCAACGCGGCCATCGTGGCGGCTGGGATCGACCCGACCCGACCGAAGCCGCGCGCCGGTGCGAACGCAGCCGCGCGAAGCAGATCGACGGCAGGTTCCTCGTACGGATGGGCGGCCCGTAGGGCGCGCATGACGGAGCCGACCCGGGCGATCGGAACCACCGTCTCGAGGCGCAGTTCCGGTGCTTTCTCGAGCCGCCCCGACTCGCCGACCGCCGGGCTCGTTCCTTCCTCGCCGAAGAACGTTCCGGTGCCCGGGGAGCGGAAGCTGCACGACGTGTACTTGCCGATTCGGCCCGCTCCGGCCGCAAAGAGGGCCCGACTGACCGCCTCGACGTCCCCCTCGGGAACGAAAGTCACGAGCTTGTACTCGGCATCGGGCGGGTCGAAGGTCTGGAGCGGCGCGCGCTCGGTCATCCCCAAGGCGTCCGCGAGAACGTCGTTGGTCCCGCCGTCCGCCGCGTCGAGGGCGGTATGAGGGCTGTAGATGGCCACGTCGGCCCGCGCCGCTTCGTACGCGACCGAGCCGGCTACGAAGCGTTTTTGTGCCTCGAAGATAGGTGGGTGATACGAGACGATCGCCCCATAGCCTCCCCGCACGGCCTCCTCGACGACCGAGCGCCGGCAGTCGATCGTCAGGAGCACGCGTCCGACGGAGCGAGAGGGGTCGCCGACCAAGAGCCCGACGTTGTCCCATGGCGCAGCGAGGTGCGTGGGCGCGAGGGTCTCCATCACGCGAACGAGGTCCGCCACAATCATGGCGGAGCGAAGTTAGCCCAATCCGACGAGAAGCCGACGGCATAAGCGAGCCCGGCGCGTGCCGAGTGCAGGCACGGCGTTGGCAGCTGGGCCACCATGCAGAACCGTATTGCGGCCGAGCCGCGGGTGCGCGTCGTCGAAGGGGGGCGCCGGCGGACTCCAGTCCCACCGGAGAAGCCCCAACCGTTCGCCGTCGTCATCGACCGGAAGAGCCGCGCGTCGGTCGAGGCGCTCGCCGAGTGGCGCGCACTCGCACGAGGGGTCGCCCCACTGGTTACGCCGGACTTCGTCCTGCTCACCGCGCGTCTTCTCGGCGAGCGCGACGTCACGCTGTTCGGCGCCAGGCGCGGCGGCGCGATCACGGCTGCGCTGCCGATGGCGCGGCGCGGACGCACACTGCGGGCGGTCCACGGCGCCCACACGCCTCGCGTGGACCTCATCGGCGAGCCGGCGTCCATTCCGGCGCTTTGGTGCGCCCTGTCGGAATCGGGCGGGTGGGATGTCCTCGAGCTGTGCGCCGTTCCGTCCGACTCCCCGCTTTCGCAGATGTTGCCCGAACTCGCGCGCGCGGACCGCTGTCGCGTTCGGGTGAGGGAGACCAGCCGCGCCCCTTGGTTTCTCGTCGACGGAATCGAGCAGCGTATCCACCGTCGCTTTCGAGGCGACATGCGGCGGCTCGAGCGGCAGATGGGGGGCGTGGAGCTCGAGCGAATCACCGCGTTCGACCGCGCGGCGCTCGCGGACATCTTGCGCTTGGAAGCGGCTGCTTGGAAGGGCGCGGCGGGCACCGCGATCGCCTGCGACCCTCGCCTGGGCGCGTTCTACGCGGCTCTAGCCCGGGTCTTTGCGCGCAAGGGCGGGCTCTCGCTGGCGTTCTTGCGAGCCCGCGGCGCACGCATCGCGGGCCAGTTCGCGCTCGAGGACGCGACTACGTTCCACCTGATGAAAGTGGGCTACGATCCGGAGTACGCGCATTTCGGACCGGGGCAGATTCTGGTGCGGGAGACCGCGGCCGACGCCGCGAGCCGGGGCCTTCGTCGCTACGACATGCTCGGCCAGGACACCGCCTGGAAGATGAAGTGGACGAACGAGGTCCGCCCGCACGTAGAGATGACCATTTATGCGCCATCGCCCGCCGGACGCGTCCATCACTTCGTCCGCGAGGTCGCGCGGCCCCTCGCCGGCCGCGCGCTGCGCCACGTCCGGGGGGCCGCATGATTGGCCCTACGCGGGTCTATTCGGCCGGGTTGGGCTTCGGCTCCGCCTGCGGTCGCTCGCCCTTGCCGCTGACGTCGATGCGCATGCCGTAGAAGCTTCTCCAGACGAAGAAGAGCATGACGGCGAAGCACGCGGCCGCGACGACGGCGGTCGTCTCGCGTGGAATCGGGTGCATATCGTCGTTCGCGAGCTCGACGGCCAGAAGTCCGAAGAGCGTCGTAAACTTGATGATCGGATTCATCGCCACGCTGCTCGTGTCTTTGAACGGATCTCCGACGGTGTCGCCGACGACGGTCGCCGCGTGGAGCTCGGAGCCCTTCTCCTTCAGCTCGACTTCGACGATCTTCTTGGCGTTGTCCCAGGCGCCGCCGGCGTTGGCCATGAAGAGGGCCTGGAACAGGCCGAAGAGGGCGATCGAGATGAGGTAGCCGACGAAGAAGAACGGATCGAGGAAGGCGAAGGCGAGGGTGCCGAAGAAGACGACGAGGAAGATGTTGAACATCCCTTTTTGCGCGTACGTCGTGCAGATCTCGACGACCTTCTTGCTATCGGCGATCGAGGCTTTCTCGGCCCCGTCGAGCTTGATGTTGGCTTTGATGAACTCGACGGCACGGTAAGCGCCC
>CAZVPE010000326.1:0-5574 GCA_964628155.1 uncultured Polyangiaceae bacterium
GCTCGCACCACTGGAGCTCGTGCTCGCACCACTGGAGCTCGTGCTGACACCACTGGAGCTCGTGCTGGTCCCGCTGGAGCTCGTGCTCGTGCCACTGGAGCTCGTGCTGGCCCCGCTGGAGCTCGTGGTCCCGGAGCTCGTGCCCGTCCCGCTGGAGCTTGTGCTCACGCCGCTGGAGCTTGTGCTTGCCCCACTGGAGCTCGTGGTCCCGGAGCTCGTGCCCGTCCCGCCCGAGCCGGGACTCGGATTGCCGGAGCTCGAACCGCTGCCAGTGCTCGCGCCGCTGGACCCCCCGCTCTCGCCCCCGTTGCCAGCGCCGGAGTTCCCGTTCGAACCGCAGCCGCCCGCCGCGGCGACAGCGATCATGGCCGCAATCGCCAGAGAAGAGCGGTGCTGGGCGATGGAATCGGCGGAGCGCGCAACGCGCGTGTTGGGTTTCGCTAAGTACATGGGTGGACTCTACTACGTTCATGCGAGAGGTCACGCATCAGCGGACGATGGCGTGAAGCCGTGCAGTCGGACGGTTAACGTACAACGGGGGGCGCGCTGACGTGACTTCCGCGCCGCGGGCGTGGAGCGCCGGGGTCGCCTCTACCTTGCCCGCCTCGACAAGCTCCGACCGTACTGGTCATCTCCCGACGTTCGAAATGACCTGGCGTCGGACGTCGTCGTGATTCCGTGCTCGACGCGGCTCTTGGAGGCACCAACGCACGTTCAGCTGCGGCGCGGCGAGGGCGGAAGACGTCTCCAAGCGTCAGAAGAAAAGAAGGCTCCCCTCGACGGAGAAGAAGAGCGGCATCATCGAATAGCCCGCGTCGTTGCCGTTTGAATCTTGAAGTGAACTCCGGCCGACGGTGCCGATGACGGCCATCAGCCCGAGAGACCATCTCTTTCCAATCCACCAGTCGTATCCACCGAAGAGCGAACCCCCGCTCGATGTGCCGCCCAGCGATTGCGAGCTTTCGCTCGGCCCCGTGCCCCAGCCCGAAAGCGCGAACGACACGCCCGCATGCCAGCCGCTATCGGAGACCGGGTACCAGTCCGCCAGGACGCCCAGCTGCACGATGCCGCCAGTCCCCGGGACCGACGCGGCCGACACGGTGCTGACTGGAACTCCCGAGGGAGACATCGTCGTGGAGGAGATCGCGTAACCGCTCAGCGTACCTCCCGAGCCGACGATTCGGAGTGTGGCCGCGATGGCAAACCCCTGCGTCAGGGCGCCCCCGATCGCGGCGGCCAGGCCCACACCGCCACCGTTGATGGAGGTCGGGCCAACGGGGCCGTCGCCCGTCGCGGAGACGAAGGCAGGGCCGAGCGACAAGCGCAAGTAGAACCCGTCGTGCGGCGAGCCTTCGGCAGGGGGCGAAGACGCGTGCGGAGGGGCCGGGGTGGGGTCTGCGGGGTGTGGTGCGGGCGCTGGTGCGGCGGGACGCGACGGGGGCGAAGTCGGCGGAAGGTCTTCGGCCGCCACGGGCGGCTTGGGCGCCGGCGGTTCGAGCGCGCTTTCCGAGGGCGCTGCTTGGGCCGGGGGAAGGGGTGGCAGAGGCGAGGGTTCGGCGGCCGAAAGGGACGTCGCCAGAAAGATACATGGCAGTAACACGGCAAAAGGGGCCCAGCGCATGGCGCGCATTACTCCAACTCTGGGCGGTTGTGGAACAACGCAATGTCCGGCCGAAAGGGTCCAGACCGCCTCGATGACTGCAGCGATCGCTCCCGGCCCCCGGTCTTCGGCTAGAAGGGGCCCAAATCGACGTAGGCCTGGTCGTTCATCACGACGAACGGGCGCTCGACGAACGTGAGACCGCCATGGCCGTCGTGGTCGAGAATCTCGACCTTGCCCATGCCGTAGCCCATCGGGCCCCGCGCGTAATAGTGGACTTGCAACCTGTACGGTGAAGGTCGCATCGCCTTGGGCAGGCGCACCGTGAAGCACTCCGGGCCATAACCCGTGGTCACGTCCCCGTAGAGCCGCCCGCCGCTTGCGAGCGTGGGCTGGGCGAAAAACGCGTGATTGCCGGCGGCATCGCGGACGTGTAAGTCGACGTCGTTCGCATCGGTTTCCCAGTTCAGGACGAAGCGCAGCGAAGGGGAATTCTCGATGACCGCGCCCGCCGCAGTCACGCGCGCGCGAATCGATGCGCTCTGCTTGGGTTCGGCGGCGGCCCAGGCTGCGCCGATGAGCCCGAGGTCCTCTCGCAAGACGCCCTCGACACCGGGAACGCGCTCGGTCCGAGAGCACCGCAGCAGCCCTTCGCGTACCGCGTCGAACGCTTGTTCGTACTCGTGTCGCTTCAATCGAGCGTAGGCAAGCAGGCGATGGCCCGCCGGGTGGTCAGGGCGCTGCGCCACGGCCTTGGCGTACGTGTCGACTGCGAGATCGAGCGCGGACGAGTCGCTCAACCGCTCGAGGCGTTCCCCCGCCATGCGTCGCATGTCTGCGCTGGACGGAAAAAGATCGATGATCGACCCGTATGCCCGGGCCGCGGTTGCAACGTCGCCCGACGCCTCGAGGGCCTCACCGAGCGCGATGAGTGCGGTGACGTCTCCGGGGTCACGCGCGCGCGCGCTCCATGCCGCCTGCAGGCCCCCCGCGACGTCGCGTCCCACGAGGCGGGTCATGATCTCGCCAAACACACCCGCGTACGGCTTTACCGCAGGCTCGGGCGCCGGAATTGGAGCCTGCGGGGACGGCCCACTGGCGCAGGGGGCCGGGCGTGGAGTGCCAAGCCCTGCGGGCGCAATGGCCAAATGCCGTGTGGCAGCGGACGAAGCTCGGGCATCCGATGGCCCCAATTGAAACTCGATTGGATAGACGACGTTCACAAGGCCGTCAGGTTTCGGGAATGAGAGATTTCCGAACCCGCGCACCACGCACTGCACGACGCTGGAGTCAGGAAGACTGCTTCCCGCGTCGCCCGTCACCACGACCGCGCCGCTTGGATCGATCGTGAAGCGAGTGACGACGGCCCCATGCAACTCAGGTTTATTGCGCGTTCCGTTCTCGTAGCAGAGCCGGAAACGACCGTAATTCTGACGGACGATTCTCTGAATTACCTCGGCGGAGAGATGACCCATCACGCGGACGGCGCCCTCGCGGATGCGCGGGGCCACCACCATGTGCCCCCCGCCAAGGCTCCCGCGGCCATCTCCCATTCCTTGACCCGAGCTCCCGAAGTTGCCGAAGGCCGTTCCCGCGGCTGCTCGCGGGATCTCGGCGTTCCCGGACGAGCCGATTCCCTCAACAGGGTTGCCAAACATGTTTCCCAAGGGAGCTTGCGCAGCGCCACCGCCTGTCGCGCTTCTCTTTTCGTCGACAGCCAGACGATCGCCGCCCCGACGCTCGAACATCGTGGACGACAGACCGATCATCCCAAACGCCTGGAGATCGTCCTTCTCCAAGCTTTTTCCCCCCGGTGCGAGGACGGCGTCTTTTCGTTGCTCCAGCGCGACGCGACCGTTTTGCACGGTGAGTATGTCAGCCAGCGACGTGCGCTCGATTCCGAAGCGCGCGTAATCCTGCTCCGTTTCGAGGACGAGCAGCGCCGTGTAGGGGCTGAGCACGCGGTAGGCCGACGAGAGCGCGGTGACTTGCTGACGCAGGGTCGTCGCGTCGCTCACCGTCGTGGGCGAGCAGGCTCGCTATCTTTGCCTGCGCCCACGCCCGAGCGAGGAGCGGCCTCTCCACCGGGTGCAGGTCCAGCACCAGGTGCGTCGACTCTCCGACCGAGACGGCAACCGTCGTGGCGTCGGGTACTTCCGCATAGACGAGAAACTCGTCGCCCGCTTGCACGCCGTCGATTGTGGGAGGGTAGGACCAACTCGCGCCGTCGACGGCCACGGCGAGATGCGACTGCGTCGCCGTGCCGAGGCGACGCGCAATCACGTCGGCGCCCTCACCCGCGTCGACCGCCACTCCGTCGCGCTCCAGACCCGCCGTCGCGATTGCACGCAAAAGACTGCCGTCGCGAATCCCGCCCACCGCGATCGCGTCGAGACGTTGCAACCCGTCTGCCGCCATGGCTCGGACGAGGGCCGCGAGTCTGGCTCGATCCGTTTCGCCGGCGGTGGGCACGCCGTCCGTGACGACGAGCACGCGCACGGCCCCAACCGCACGGGCCCGCGCCTGCGCCCACGCAAGTGCCCGGGAGAGATCCGACGCGCCGAGCGCGCCGCGCGCGCGTATCTTCTCGGTCGCCGCGGCGCCGAACCCCCGCCGCGGTCCCGAGTAGACCTCGTTTACCCCCTGGTCGAAGCAAGCCACCGTCCACGTCGAGTCGCCGCGATCCAGCCGCGCCGACAGTTCTTCGAGAAGACGCGTCTCCTCTTCCAGCCCGAGCGCTCGGGATGCGCTTGTGTCCACCAGCACGACGGCGCTGCCGAGCGGATCGGGATGTGGTTCGGTCGACGCCTGCACGCGCGCCAGTACGAGATCACCGCTGCGCAAGCCCCGACCACTCGCGACCGAAGCCCGGTCGACGACGAAGTCGGAGGCCGGGGCCCAATCGGTTTCGCGAAGGGTCGCGAACGGGCGGCTGCTCCCGGACGCCGAGACGCTGACTTCCGCGGTGCCGAGCCTCGGTAGCCCTACAAGGGGGAGGACATACGGCTTCGCGCCGAGTAGCTCTTCCGAGTAAGACACCAAGAGCTCTTTGGTGGCATGCGGCGGGATGGGAAAGACGCGCGCGCTGAACTCGTTTCCGCACGAGTGTTCGAGCAGCGCCGGGTCTCGCTTGCGATGCAAGAAGTCTTCATAGACCGCTTGGGCCCGCTGGCGTTCGACCACTTCGCCCTCTTGCCATTGGTTGCCCACGAGCATGGCGAAGCGGCTGATGGACGCGCCTTGCGGGAGCGCGATGCGGAACGTTCCTTCGCGTGTGCGGGACTCTGGATTGACGAATCCGAGGCGCAGCTCCGTGAACGCGAGCGGACCTTCGAGCACGGCTCGCCCCGACAGCGTGCGCAGCTCGGCTCCCGTGCCGTCGGACGAAGTAAGCGTGATGGGGGGGGCGCCCGGGAGGCTTCCCGCTTTCATGGATCGCCCAGTCGACACGGGCGCCCGGGTCGTCGGGGGCGGCGACTCGGCGAGAGACACGCGACGACAATGCGCGACGGCAAGCGTCACCGCCACGATGGTGACCCACCACGCCAAACGGACTCGAGCGCTCATGGGCGACTGCCCTCCGCCGAGATCGACAGCGCGGGGACGCCCGGGGTTCCCGACGTCGTGGGCGTGGACGATTGAGGTCGCACTACGACTTCAACACAAGTCCGTCCGCGGTTTGCGCTGGGGCCCGGCTCCGGCGTGATGGATGCGGGGCTCGGTCCGGCTTTCTCGCGACGCCGACGGGGGTGACCGTCACGGACACCGACCGACGTCTCCGCGAGCTTGAATTATGGCTTAGTGCGCTTGAGCCGGCGCCGGCGCGGACGACACGGCCTTTTCCTTCGTCGCTGGTGGCAGGAAGCCGGCTCGGGTCAACGCGGGCACGACGCTCCTCGTAAGGCTCGACGCGAAGTCTTTGCCTGACGAGGGGTTCTCGGTCTGCGTCACAGCCGACCAGACCATCTTCCCGC
>CAZVPE010000327.1:0-5573 GCA_964628155.1 uncultured Polyangiaceae bacterium
TGCTGGAAACTCGCAGCAAATCCTCGGTCCGCCAAACCGTTCGGTGCTCTAGTGCGCGGCTTCTCCGAGGTCATCCAATGAGCTTGTCGAGAATCCGATCGAGTGCGTCGAGATCGGCGTAGGGGATGACGATTTCGCCCTTGTTGCCGCGGTCGTGCACGGCAACCTTCGTTCCGAGCGCGCGCGAGAGTCGGACTTCGAGGTCGCGTACTGCGGGGGTCTTGTCGTCCGGTGCCATGGGCGTTACCTCGGACTTCCTTCCCGCGCGCTGCCGTATCAGGGCTTCGGTAGCTCGTACGCTGAGATTGCCGCGCACCACACGATCGGCCAGCTCCTCGATGGCCGAGGCGTCACCGCCACCCAGCAGGGCGCGCGCGTGCCCCTCACTGAGCTCTCCACTCACCACCCGGTCCCGGACGCGCGGCGGAAGCTTGAGAAGGCGCAGCGCGTTGGTGATGGTCGTTCGATCCTTGCCGACGCGTTCCGCGAGGGTCTCCTGCGAATAGCCGTGCTCTCGAACGAGGCGATCGAACGCTTCCGCCAGTTCGATGGGGTTCAGTTCTTCGCGCTGCACGTTCTCGATGAGCGCGAGCTCGAACGCCTCGTTGTGGCTCACGTCTTTCACGACGACGAGGGCTTCGCGCATGCCCGCGCGCTGAAGGGCGCGCCAACGCCGCTCTCCGGCGATGAGCTCGAACTTGTCGACTTGACCCGCGGCGGGCCGCACTACGAGCGGCTCGACGAGGCCGTGCTCGCGAATGCTCTGGGCGAGCTCATCGAGCTTATGGGAGTCGAAGTGCTGCCGCGGCTGCCCCTTCTGCGGAACGATCCTCTCGAGCGGACACAGGAAGACGCTCCGGTCGCCCAATCCCTGCGCCGCGGGAGCAGCCGGGAGAAGTGCATCCAGTCCTCGACCCAGGGCTCGCCGTTTGGTGTCCTGGGGACTCATCGAGCCAGCCTATGCGCGCCCGAGGCTGTCGCCCCTGCGTCGCGCGAGAGCATTTCGCGTGCGAGCGACAAGTAACCCTGAGATCCCTTCGACTCCACGTCGTAGAGCAGTGCTGGCTTCCCGTGCGACGGCGCTTCGCTGAGCCGAACGTTGCGCGGGATCACCGAGTCGAAGACGTGGAAGTGCCTCTTCACTTCGTCTGCCACCTGGTGGGCGAGATTGTTTCGCGGATCGAACATCGTGAGCACGATCCCCTCGAGCTCGAGGCGTGCGTTCATACCTCCTCGCACGCGATCGATGGTAGCCATCAACGAGGTGAGTCCTTCCAGCGCGTAGTACTCGCACTGCATGGGAACGAGCACCCTATCGGCGGCCGCAAGCGCGTTGACGGTTAGGATGCCGAGGGAGGGGGGGCAATCGATGAAGACGTATTCGAACGGCTCTTCTTCGAGCAAGACGTCGAGCGCGCGCCGCAGCTTGTAAGCCCTATCCGGGTCGTCGACCAGTTCGACGTCGACCGCGACCAGGTCCTGTTTGCTCGGGGCGAGCATCAGTGCGGCAAGCTCCGTCGGCTGCAGCACCTCGCGCATCGAGGCTCGGCCTATGAGCGCGTCGTAGACGCTTCTTTCGACCGTGCGCGGGGACACGCCGACCCCGCTGCTTGCGTTGCCCTGGGGATCCAAATCGATCAACAGCGTGCGTCTTTCGGCGGCAGCGATGCTCGCGGCGACGTTGACCGATGTGGTCGTCTTGCCGACGCCCCCTTTTTGGTTCACGACCGCGACGATGCAGGTCGGCCGCCGTTGGTCCGTACCCCCCCCCGCGCCGAGCTTGGTCATGTTTGCGCCTGTCTAGCCCGCATTTCTCGCCGCGTCGCCCGCCACGGGTCGGTCGCGGCAACTTTCGTACTGCGACCGCGGTTCGCCGCACCCACGCACGCTTCGCGAAGGACTGGCCCTGAAATCGTCGCCGTTTTCTTCGGGCCCTCGCGATGACGTAGTACGTTGGGCGACATGTAGGACAGTCAAGAATGAAGAATCGAGGAATCGAGGGAACAAGGATGCGCCGACAACTCGTGGCGGTGCTCAAGAATAACCAGAAGGACCTGTTCTCGGAAATTGCGCTGCGGTGCTTTTGGTCGCTCGAGACGCCGGTCTTTCACGCTCCCTCGACTTGCCCCCGGTTCTCGCCTGCCGAAACGAACGACGCGGGGGCGCGCGTGATCGACATGACAAAGTGGGCGCTCCAACACCGCGGGATCGCGCGACCTTAGTCGCAGTTTAACTCGAGCCAAACAAACCACCGGGGCCCTTCGGCCGCGGTGCCCACGCTCGGCACTCGGACCGTGCCGGCTGAGGAGAAAACCATGTCGCTACCGAAGAGCTATCGAACAATCGAAGAGTTTCATCGCGAAGAGCTACGTCCCCAGTACAAGGCCGGGTTCTCGCTGGACGACCTCATGCAGGAAACGATGCTCCGGGAGAGCGATCTCCTCTTCGACGACCAAGTGGACGAGTACGAACCGGACCCCGACGACGAATAGCGAGGGCCTACCGCCGAGCGCGCAGCGCGCGCCCGGGTAGCGAGCGGTTCGCGTTCAAGGACACTTGCTTTCCACGAGCGGAACACTACCCTCCGCCCTCCCAATGCAAGTCCAGGTCGCTCGAATTTCGCCCGTCTTGATGGAGCTGGCTGTCGAGGTTCCGGCCGATGCTGTGAAGGCGGAGGTCGAGAAGGCTTACGCGAGTCTCCAAAAGAAGGCCCGCGTTCGAGGCTTTCGCCCCGGCAAAGCACCCCGGCAGGTTCTTGCGCACTTGTTCGGACCGCAGGTCGCCAGTGACGTCGCCAACGCGATCGTGAGCGACACCCTGCCCAAGGCACTCTCCGAGAACAAAGTCCAACCCGTCAATCAGCCCAGCGTCGAAGCCGGCAAGGTCGAGAACGGGTCCGCGTTCTCCTACAAGGCGCGCTTCGAGGTCTCGCCAGAGATCTCCGACGTCGTGTTCGAAGGGCTCGAACTCGTGCGCCCTGCGGTCGTCGCCGGGGAGGCGATGGTGGACGAGCAGATCGAACTCCTTCGTAAGACGCACGCGCGGGTCGAACCCATCGATCCGGCACGGCCTGCCCAAAAAGGCGACGTCGTGACGATCGATTTCACCCTCGAGGTGGGCGGGACCGAGCTGAAAGAAGGCGGCGGTCAGGGTGTGCAGCTGGAGCTCGGTTCGGGGCAGGTACTCCCCGAGCTGGACGCGGGCCTCGAGGGAAAGAATGTCGACGACACGTTCGATTGCGCTGCGACGTTTGCCGACGCGCACCCCCGTGCCGAGTTGAGGGGCAAATCGGCGGTCTTCAAAGTCAAAGTCAGAGACATCAAGCAGCGCGTTCTTCCGGTGCTCGACGACGAGTTCGCCAAAGATGTCGGTTCGTTCCAGACCCTCGTCGAGCTTCGGGCGAATGTGCACACTCGTTTGGAGAAAATGCTCAAGGAGCGAGCGGACACTGTCCTCGCGGAGCAAATCATCGATAGGCTCAACGAGAAAAACAGTCTGGACCTGCCGCCGTCGTTGGTCGAACAGCAGTGCCGGATGATGGAGATCGAGCTTCTACAGAACGCGAAACGCATGGGAGGGCAGCCCACCCAAGAGGATTTTGCGAGGGTCCACGGTCAGGTCCACGCCGACTCCGAGAAGAAGGTGCGAGCAGGGCTTCTGATGGCCGCGATCGCTAGGAAGCTGTCGATCCAGGTCACCGAGGACGACATTCGCCAGGGGATCGAAGAACTCGCCGCGGAGAGCGGAAAGAACGTGGCGAAGGTTCGCGCGGAGTACAACGATCCCCAGCGACGGAACATCCTCATCGGGATGATCTTGGAGGACAAAGTTCTCAACGTCATCGAATCCAAGGCGGTCGTTCGAGATGGCGACACAACCGGCAGGCCGGATGCCGCGGAGAGCGCGAACGTAGTGGCGCCGGCGGACCCGAACGTCGGGGCCTCAGCTGCGCCAAAGGGTGCGAACATAGGGGGGCCGGACGCCGCAGGCGGATGAGCCGCTTGACGACAGGGCCTGCTCGGAGAAACTCGTAGAGACGCGGGTGTAGAACCCGAGGAAAAGGGACGA
Source organism: uncultured Polyangiaceae bacterium (assembly GCA_964628155.1). Lineage (GTDB taxonomy): Bacteria > Myxococcota_A > Polyangia > Polyangiales > Polyangiaceae > Palsa-1150. The sequence goes on from CAZVPE010000327.1 coordinate 4,069, forward strand.
TGACCAAGCGCCCGACCAACCGTACACAAGCGATACGCTGCATCGAGTCCGCGAGGGACTTCATTCCTTACCCGACCGTCGTGGAGACGACCCACCGCGGGGAGCGCAACTGGGACATTTTCAGTCGCCTCTTGAAGGACCGCATCGTTTTCTTGGGGACGGAGATCAATGACGACGTGGCGAACATCGTCATCGCGCAGTTTCTCTTTCTCGAGAGCGAAGATCCCGACAAAGAGATCATGCTCTACATCAATAGTCCGGGCGGCGTCGTGACGAGCGGTCTCGCGATCTATGACACGATGCAGTATGTCCGCTCGACCGTAAGCACCACGTGCCTCGGCATGGCCGCATCCATGGCTGCGGTGCTCCTCGCCGCCGGGACCAAAGGCCGCCGAATGGCGCTCCCGAACGCGCGCATAATGATCCACCAGCCGATGGGCGGTGCCCGAGGTCAGGCAACGGATATCGAGATCCAGGCTCGCGAAATCCGTCACTGGAAGGACGTCATCACCGACATCCTCGCGAGCGCGACCGGCAAGCAGAAGGATCTCATCCACAAGGACATTGACCGCGACTTCTACATGGGCCCCGTCCAGGCGAAGGAATACGGTCTCATCGATGACGTTCTCCCACCGCGGAGGAAGGGAGAGCCGGAGAAGCCCGTACGCGAGCGTTGAGCCGAGGCGGGCGAAAAAGAACGCTCTCGCTACGCGACCGGGGCGCCACAAGCTTGCGACGATCCCGGGGTGGGTCTAAGCTTTCAACGACGCGAGGCTAGGTGTGCACCGCACTTGTGCTCTTCGGCAACCATTCTGAGGCATGAATTGGAACGCAGACGTGACGACCACCAGAACGGCAACCTAAACTGCTCTTTCTGCGGCAAGTCGCAGAAGGAAGTGAAGAAGCTCATTGCCGGCCCCACGGTCTACATCTGCGACGAGTGCATAGGACTTTGCAACGACATCATCGCGGAGGAGGTCGAGAAGGACGAGCCGTACGCCGGTTCGACGCCAGTCCCGAAGCCCTCCGAAATCAAGTCGATCCTTGACGATTACGTCATCGGACAGGACCGCGCGAAGAAGATACTCGCGGTGGCGGTGCACAATCACTACAAGCGCATCGACTCCCGTGTGAGCGCGGACGACGTGGAGCTGGCCAAGTCGAACATCTTGCTTCTAGGCCCGACCGGCACGGGAAAGACGCTTCTTGCACAGACCCTAGCGAAGATTCTGAACGTTCCGTTCGCGATCGCCGACGCGACCACCCTCACCGAAGCTGGGTACGTGGGCGAGGACGTCGAAAACATCATCGTCCAGCTTCTGCAAAACGCGGATCACGATGTGGAACGCGCCCAGCGCGGAATCGTGTACATCGACGAGATCGACAAGATCAGCCGCAAGGGTGACAACCCCAGCATCACGCGGGACGTTTCCGGCGAAGGGGTTCAGCAGGCCCTCCTGAAGATCATCGAGGGGACCATCGCCAACGTTCCCCCCAAGGGCGGG
>CAZVPE010000328.1:0-5520 GCA_964628155.1 uncultured Polyangiaceae bacterium
TGATGGGGATCCGTTCCCCTGGGGTTAAGGGCCGCGCCAGCCTCCCGCGCCAGACAACCGACGCCGGCACGGCGAGCGCCGTCTCCGACTGGTCATTCTCGACGCGCTCGTCCGACTCCACCGCATCGACGAGAACGAGATGAGCGCACTGCTCGGGACCGATTACCACCGATCGCGTGACAGCGTTTACGGGCCAAGGCGCGCTTCCCGCTCGTGCAGGGGGTAGCATCCGCGGCGCGCAGAATGGCGCCGAGCATGCCTGACGCGCGACACGCCACGGCGCGAACGGGTGACAGCGGACAGCGGCTTGCGCTCGGGAGCCGCCGGAGGCACGCTCCGGCCGTCGCGCGTCGGCCCGTGACGCGGCACACGACGAGGCCGAAGGCACCATGAGCAACGATCAGCCAGATGATGCCGGAGCCCCTCCGCGTACCTTCGAGTTCACCATCACCCCGTTCGGAACCGCCGAAGGTGTTGTCATCGAACGCGAGCTCGCGTTCGGGCTCTGGGAGATCCAGGCCGGACGTCGACTGACGCGCGAGATCCGAGACGTGCCAGCCTTTCGTCAGGCCGTCGGTGACGACCTGTTGGTCGGATTCGTCCGCCTTTTTGCCGCCGTCGATCGAGCGGCAGCCTTCCACCTACTTATGGCGCTGAACGACCGCCCGTCCCCACCTTGGAGTGAAGATCGACCGGAGACGGCGCACGCTCCCGACTCGATCAGCGCCGACCGCAATCGCACGACGCTTGTCGTAATGGTCTGGGGAATGTTCCACGAGTTGAGTGCTGCCGTCGAGAGCCTGAAGGCCGCGCATCTCACGCCAGTACTTCAGGTCGTGAGCGATGAAGCGGCAATCGCGGCGTGGAAGCGGCTCCGTGAGACGGCCGGACGTTGGCAAGGCAAGTTCGAGAGCATCGCTCGCGATCAATTAGCCCACCATTTGGGCGACCCGGAGGTCATACGGGCAGGGCTCGCGGCATGGCCATCTGACAAGCCCCTCATCGTGTCGACTTCCGAGCACGCGTCGAACGCGCACACGCGGTTCCATATTGCTTTCGATCTCCTTTGCCGCGGGACTGACCTCGCGACCGAAGACTTCGAACGGCTCGTTGTCCAAGGCATCGAGGACGGCATGCGCTTGGACAGCGACGTCATGTGCATCTTTTTCGGAGCGCTACGGGGGCGAGGCGCGCCGCTTCCACCCATGGCGGACCTGTTCGGGGAGGGCGCAAGGCAAATACGAGCCGAGGCCAAGACAAGCGAACCTCCGTCGAACGATCGACGTCGAGCCCAGTAGCCATGCCCCTCGAGCAGATCACCAGCGTTGAGCAGCTGGTCGCGCGCTTCGAGAACAGCACGCTCGACTTCAAGACCAACTATGACCTCGCCTGCCGGCAGACGCGCCGGAATATCGCCGTAGACGTGGTCGCTTTCGCGAACGCATTCGGGGGGACCATCGTGGTCGGGGTCTGCGAGCGTGCTGGGCGGATCGAGCGAATCGACGGCGTCGCCAACGTACCGCGGCTTCTCAAGGAGACAGCGACCGCCCTCCAACAGTTCTGCGTCCCGGTGCCCCGGACACCAGAGGAGAACGCGTTCACCGTGACCCCGGCCGACGCAGGCCGTCTGCTGGCGCGCGGCGCCACGGCACCGTCTGCGGACGTGACGATCGTGACGCTGTACATCCGGCCCGACCCAAGAGGCCCGATCGGCGTATGCGCCTTCCCCAAGGGCGCAGAGACCGAAGGGATGGCCGATCTCTACCGGTTCCCGGTTCGAATCGACGACCAAACGCGGCCCTTGGATCCAACGGAGCTGCCCATGTGGATGAACAGCCACGAACGCCGCATCGCAATTCGATTGCGCGCGATCCCACAAGGGAGCGTCGTGCAGACGTTCGAGGAGGGGACAGGAAGCACGTGGTCTTCGAAGGGCTCGACGAGGTCGAGATGATCACAATGTTCTCGTTGGCGGGGGCCGGGCGGGCACACGTGCCGTTGATGCACGTCACTGCGGTTTGGGTCGACGCCCGCAGCGGCGAGTGGACTGTCCAGATTACGGGACGGGTGTTTCGCACCCAGCCCTACGTGTTCGAGCCACGCTGAGGCCATGCCTCGCCCCTCGCCCGCTCCATCGATCGGTTCCGCCGCGCTGACGGTACGACCATAGGCGGCCACTCCGATCCGTGTGATCGAAGCCGGAGGTTTGAGGCGCCGGAAACTTCGCACCGTCCGGCCGGCGGGAGGACGGCAGGGCACGCGCCGATAGGGCGAAGGCCAGGAGGCGCGGCTTCACAATCGCTTCATCGCCGGTTGACCCCGACCGAAGCTCGGGCGAGGCTGGGCCGCTCATGCGATCAACATTCCCCGACCACTACCCATGGTCTAAGGAGCAGTTCGAAGCACTCTGGATGGACGCGCTCTTCGCCTTCGCCCGCCAACGCCCTCCTGAACCTACGTGTTCTCGAAGAAAGTACGCGAGCAGATCGTCGACTCAATGAGCGCGACGCAGCGCACCCCGTGCCGTCTCTTGGAAGCGGACTGGCTGTCCGATCCCTTGACCGTCGACGTTGCCGATGCCGGTGACTTCGGGCCGGCTATAACCGGCGCCAGCGTCCAGCGCTCACGCGGCTGCGCTCTAGAGGTGAGGCTCTCGGGCAAGGTCGAGCCCTTAAGCTACGAGCCGCCGCCAGAGGAGGCGAAGAAGGGGGGGCAACGGACGCCGAGGAAGCATCTCCGGGGACGAAGTCGGCACGAGGATGACGCGCATGCGTTGGAGGTCGAGGTCGTGCTTTCCGGCTTGATCGAGAGCAAAACTCGGATGACCGGCGCGGGCGACTTGACGGTCGACGCAATGGCGAAGGCACTCGACGTGAGCGTCACCCACGCCTCACCTGCACCAGAGAGCTGGCTCGTCGAGTGGCTGATCAACTTCGATGCGGTTGCCGGAATCCTGCCTCTGCGTACCGAGCGCTTTGCGGGTAGCACCTTCGAGCGCGTCCGCGGAGAACAGCGACTCGTGCTACCGGTCGCCACGCCGTGGCGGCGACAAACATCGAACGACCACTTTCGTATCGACGTCACGCTCGGCGGTAAGATGTGGAAGCTCACCATCGGGCGTCCCGAGTCTGGACGCTGCCCGACGGAGCTGAAGCCGGGGTTCGTAGAGTTCCGGGGCGAGGCGGGGCTGCCTAACGAAAGCGTGCGCGAGACCATCCTCGTCGCACTCTCGTTTGCTCTCGGTCGGCATCTCATCCCGATCGGTTGGACCGTGTTCGACGCGGCCGACCGGCCGACAAGAGCTGCGTGCAGAGAAGCGGAGATCCTCGGACGCGACGAGATGTTTTCGAACCCCAGCATGCCTCCATGCCCGCCCGTGTTGCGCGACGCACCTGCCATCCTCGATCAAGTGGCTGTCCAGCGGGTTGTGCAGTGCGCGCTCGATCTTGGCGCGCAGGGCATCGACCTTGGCTTCCCTTTGTGGCTGGTATGGCTCGCGAAGGCATCTCCGCTCGATGCTTCTGCGGCTCATTACGGCGCCGCGATGGAGGCGCTACGCTCGCGGTTCTACGCAACCGCGGCGGGCGGTACCACCACCTTGCTGGTAGGAGCGGACTGGGGAACCGTTCGAACCGCCTTGGACCGGACGCTTACCGATGCCATCGCGAAGCTCAATCCGACGCCCGACGAGGCCGCGGTGTGCATGCTCCGTAACAACCTGGGCGGGATCAACAACAAGTCATCCGGAGCGCGGTATCCGGAATTTTTCCAGCTTCTGGATCTTCCCATCGACAAGGTGGAGCAGGCGGCGCTGAGGGAGCGCAACAAACCAGCGCACGGAACCGAGTACGACCCGGCCCAGTACGAGGCGCTGATGGCGACGGTGCAGGCATTGCACACGCTCTTCAATCGGATCGTTCTGAAGCTCGCAAGATGCGACCTCCCGTACATCGACTACTCCACTTATGAGCATCCCGTTCGCGCCCTCGCCGAGCCACTCGGTGGCCCCAACGGCGACCGGCAGGCGGCCAAGGTCTGATCCCCGCGCGTGACCTCGAATCGCACGGCGTGTTGTCCGGCGTTTGGCATGCGTCGGCAACGTTGACGACTGCCTCGTCGTCCGACTTTCGCGGTCGACCTACCGCTCGTTGCCGTCGCTGATCTTCATCCACTCGCCGAGTCCCACTCGCACGAAGAAACGGTCTGCCCCGAACTGCCACGCCCGGTTGGCTACCGGCATCGCGAGCGGGATCTCCACGCGGTACCCGTCCCCGAAACGGTTCTCGTACTCGCAGAATACGATCCGTGCGTCACGAGCTGCTGCTCCCGGAGCCGATGTCACGTACAGGGGCTCCTGCAAGTTGTCGAGCATGTCGTCCCCCTCGGCGAGTCCGCCTTGGTATGCGGGTCCGACCTCGGCTGCGCCAACGCGGCTACCGTGCCGGACGTTGTAGGCCGGGCCGGGACCGATGTTCCGGAAGTGGCCACGCACATTTCCGGCTCCCGTCGCGCCTCGGATAAACGCCAGGCGAAGCACGCGCTCCGGATCAAGAGCGAGTGCGCCGAGCTGCTTGGGGAAGTGGTCTGTGAGGCGCTTTCGAACCAGCGGCTTGAGATCGAGCACCGTCTTGAACTGGTCGTACCAGTTCGACCAGTTCTCGTGCTTCGGAAGCTCGGACGCCCACTTCACGAACTCGAGCCACTTGCTGCGCGCTTCCTCCCTTGCAGGCTCCACCCATTTCGTTTGATAGGCGGGGTTACCCCGAAGCGCGTAGTAGTCACGTATGGCCGGCTCGCGAATGAAAAAGAAGATCGGCTTTCCATGCTCGCGGGCATGGCAAACCTCTAGTTCTGTCGCCGAGCGGCCCTCTCTCGGGCCGTCCTTCAGGACGCCACCGTACCTGCGGTCGATGATGCAGACCACGACGTCGGACGCTTCTGCATTCGACAGGCACGAACCGATCGAGTCGTCTAGGGGGTCCACATAGAAGGCCGAGTTCGGGTCGTCGGACATCTTGACTACAAAACCGTCTCGACGGAGTGCCTCTCCCAGCTCGAATCGAAGGTCCGCCAGCTCGTAGCAGGTCGAGCTGATGAAAACGGAGATAGGCCGCAGGGGCATGAGGCCGATCCTAGGGGCAGCGGGCCGGATGCGACAGGTCCGGGTCAAGCTCGAGCATCGCGGAGAAGCAAGTCGGGCAGCGCGATCCTTGCCGCGCACGCCGGCTACCGCGGAGCTCGCACCCTCGGCGCACCCGACGACGCTGCTCCCTTCGTTACATCTCGACGATCCAAGGTCTCATCGTTTTGTCATCCGTGAGCTCGGCGCTCGCCCTTCTCGAACGCACTCTTTGGGCTCGCGATAGACGCCGCGCTCTCGTAGCCAGTCGCGCACGGTATGACGGTCGAAGCCGACGAGTCGAGCCGTCTGGGATAGGTTCCCGCGGGTCTGTTGGTACGTGTAGACGACGCGGTCTTTGATGAGCCGATCGCGCTGCTCCTTAGGCGAGTCGTCGGCAC
>CAZVPE010000329.1:0-5408 GCA_964628155.1 uncultured Polyangiaceae bacterium
CGCCCGTCTTGCTTTTCGGGCACGGGGGGTAAACGCAGTGACCCGTCGCGTCGGCACCCTTGCCTTTGGAGCAGATGCAGGCGCCCATCATGATCTCACCGTCGATGCATGGCGGGTTGGACTCGGCCGCCGTGGGCTCCGGCGCTTGCGAAGCCGAGCCGACGGGCGGCGGAGCCGCGACCGCCGCCGCGGAAGTCGATCCGGCCGCGGAGACCGAACTCGAAGGAACACCCGCAGCAGTGGATGGCTCATGGGCGCGGGAAGCGGGGGGCGGGGACGCCGAAGCACAGGCCAGGAGAAAAGCGCTCGCGCAGAGGGTCGCGACCCGCTCGAGCAGACGTCGATGACACATCCGTTGCCTCCGCTTCACGATCAGCGGGAGGAACGATACCTCACCAACCCGACGAGCACCGGCGGGAATACGATCCGCGCTCCGCGAGTTCGCTCATCCATGAGCGAAACGCGGCCGACGGCCATCGCCCTCCTTGCCTGCATCTCGGGGCTCGTCGGTTGCGACCACGCGACGAAAGCCGCAGCCGAGTGGACGCTCCGCGATCGCCCACCTGTGTCGGTCATCCCCGGGGTCGTCGACCTCTCGTATGCCGAGAACCGCGACGTCGCATTCGACGCCCTATCGCGTTTTTCGCTGCATGTCCCGTCGCTGCTTCTCGCCGTGTTCGCGCTCGCGACGACCGCCGCCGTCCTTGCCGTCTGGGCCCGCCGCCGGGACCGGTCCGGGTGGGAGCACGCGGGGTTCACACTGATCGTGGCGGGCGCCCTCGGCAACGCCCTCGATCGGCTCGCCCACGGGCACGTCGTCGACTTCATCCACGTGCACTTCTGGCCGGTCTTCAACGTGGCCGACATCCTCGTGGTGGCGGGCGTGGCGTTCTTGCTCGTGGGCGGCCAGAGGAACCATCTGCCCGCTCCGGACTGACCCCCTGGGGGGGACCTACCTCCGCAAGAGGACGTAGACGGCGCCCTCGCCACCGTCGACTTCGCGCGCCGTGACGAACGCCGCCACGTGCTGGCTCGACGGACCCTGCGACAGCCACGCGCCCATCTCCCCGCGCAAGACTCCCATCCCCTGCGGCGAGTGTTCGCCCTTGCCGTGAACGACCAGCAAACACCGCTCGCCGCGCGCGCGCATCGTCCGAAGAAAGTGATCGAGCTCGGTCCGGGCCTCTTGGACGCGCATCCCGTGGAGGTCCAGGCGCGCGTCGATCGGCATCAGCCCCCGGCGCAGCCGGCGAAGCGCGTCGAGCGGCAAGTCCAACCGTCGCCCCTCGATACGGCGTCCGTCGTCGGCCATCTCGAAGCGCTCCCCGCCCTCGACCAACTCCCGCAGACGCGCTTGGACCGCCTCGGCTTCCGCGCGATCCGCCGCCGGCCCTCGCTCCGCGGCGCGCTCCGCCAGCGTCCTCTCTCGCGCGAGCGGAGCCACGCCTTTCGGACCGGAATCCGAACGCTCGCCGCGATCTTTGGGCACGCGCCCATGCGACCGGTCGAGCGGCTTTACACCCGACAGAAGGCGATGAAAGAGAAGCGCCTCGTCGTCCGGCTGCGGCGGTGCCGCGGGCTTGGGCGGCACGTACGCCGGCTTCTTCTTCGGCGGCGCCTTCTCCTCCTCGGCGGAGAGTTTGTCCTTGAGCGCGCGCAGCGCCTCGAACGGCCCGCTCCCTTTGGGCTTCTTTCCGGCACCCACGCTCAGCCTCCTTCCTCCGGGCGCGGCCGATCTCCGCGGGCCCGCGACCGCACGGCCGAGGACTCCGCCCGCACCGCGGCCAGTACGCTCTGGATTCCCGCGAGAATCCCGTCCTCGTACTGCCAGTCGGGATCCCCGAGCTCGGGGAAGTCGTGAGGATTCCGGATGTCTTCGGGCGTCACGCCAGGGAGGAGGCGGCGGGCAAGATCGACGACTTTGCGACGCTGGAGATCTTCCAGCTCGACGACGAGCCGTTCCATTTCGCCAATCTCGTCGCCCCTTCGCCGGCGAACGTACGCCTCGAGCGCGCTCTGCACGAGCGAATGGGTGACCTGCCCGCCGTCGAGCAAATCGGCGATGCGATCTTCGGGCACGAGCGCGGTCTCGATCTCCTCTTGCCCATCGAACTCGGTGGCGGTCGTCGAACGCGCCCCGCGTGCGACGAACGTGAAGCATCGGTTGTTCTGGATGGCGGGGTTCGGCTCGATCGCGAGCAGAAGCTCGAACCGCTCCGCTTCATAACCGGTCTCCTCGCGGAGCTCGCGCCTCGCGGCCTCTTCGGGCGCCTCGCCGGGATCGATGACTCCGCCGGGAATTTCGAGCGACATGGCGTCGCTGCCGAATCGGTACTGCCACACGAGGACGACCCGATTGTCGGGAGTGACGGCGATGACGTTGCACCAGTCGGGGCCGCGCAGAGTGAACGCGTCGCCGCGCGATAGGCCGGCGGCGTCTTCGAGTTCGATGCGGCAAACTTCGAAGATCCGATACGCGGCGAGAGACTCGCAGCGCACGCGGCGCCAAGGGCGGAGCGAAGGAGGGGGCAGCCGGAACATGGGGAGGACGCCAGCGTAGCGCAGGCGCGCTCGGTGCTAAGCTCTGTGCCGTTCCCCATGTCGAGCTGGGCAAAGTGGCTGCTTCGGGCGGCGGAGCTCGTCGCCGAGGACGTGCGCGCCGTACGCGCCAACGACCCCGCAGCGCGCTCGTCGCTCGAAGTCGTGCTCGTGTACCCCGGCGTGCACGCCCTGTGGCTCCACCGGGCTAGCCACGCTCTCTGGGTGCGCGACTACAAGCTGGCCGCGCGGCTGCTGGCTTACGGCAACCGTTTCGCCACGGGCATCGAGATCCACCCGGGCGCGCGGATTGGCCGGCGGGTCTTCATCGATCACGGCATGGGAATCGTCGTCGGCGAGACGGCGACGGTCGGCGACGAGTGCCTTCTCTACAAGGGGGTCGTGCTCGGCGGCACGTCGCTCGAGCACACCGTGCGGCACCCGCAAGTGGGAAACGGCGTCGTCATCGGTTCGAACGCGTGCATCCTCGGCGCGATTCACGTCGGCGACCACGCGCGCGTCGGCGCGGGCAGCGTGGTCGTGCGGGATGTGCCTCCGGCGACGACCGTGGTAGGCGTACCCGCGCGGGTCATGATTCTCAGCCGCGATCGATTCGAGTCGGCGCTCGACCACGCGAACCTGCCGGACCCGATGACCGAGATGATCCGATCCCTGGCCCGCCAGAACGAAACGCTCCGCGAGCGCGTGACGGCCCTCGAGCGGCAACTCGGGGTCGGCGGGGAAGACGCGCCGTTCGACGCGCCCGACGACAGTGGCGAGTTGCCGCGCGCCGACGGAGGCTGAGAGAAGGCGCGGAGCATGGCAAAAGAGGAGCGAGAACCGCTCATCGTCAAGAACCGGCGTGCGACTTTCGACTACGACATCGAGCTCCGCTACCAGGCCGGCATCGTCCTCGCGGGCAGCGAGGTCAAGTCGATGCGAGCCGGCAAAGTGGACGTGAGCGACGCGTACGTGTCGGTCGACCGGGGCGAGGCCTGGCTGAAGCAGATGTTCATCGCGCCGTTCGAGCAGGCGGTCGCGTTCCCCCATGCAACGAGGAGCTCGCGAAAGCTGCTCTTGCACGCGCGCGAGATAGGCGAGCTCCACGAGTATCTCGCCCGCGGCGGTTACACGGCGGTGCCCACGCGGCTGTATTTCAAGGAAGGGCGGGTGAAAGTGGAGATCGGCGTGGGCAAGGGAAAAAAGGCCTATGACAAGCGCGCCGCCATCGCCAAACGCGACGCGGAGCGCGATGCGCGCGTGGACATCCGGGCCAAGAACCGATGAGCGCGCGGGTCACCTGGACCAAAGGGGGCGAAGCCCGTGTCGTGTCGATTGGCGCCGACGCAATCGCGCTCCGGTCTTCGGTGCCGTGGCCTCCGGGTTCGCGCGTCGAGGGCGTGGTGCAGACGGACGGCAAGCCGATCGTCCTGCGGGTGAAAGTGCACTCGTCGAAGCGAGAAGGCGACCGGGATTTCCTCCTTCAAGGACGGCCGATCGACCTCGCGAGGGACGCGCGCGAGAGGCTCGAGGGACGGATCGGGACGGGCGAGTCGGAAGACTAAAGCAAAGCGAAGCAGCCGCCGGCCCACCCGCTCGAGACCCCGGCGGGCCCCGGCTCGTTCACCGCAGCTTGCGGACGGCTTCCATCACGGCCGGGGCGTCCGCCGCGACGTGGGCCGCTTTGAGGTGTTTCATCGCGACGCCCATGGCTTGACCCTCGGTCTTGGCCGCGCGCACCGCGTCTGCCACCGATGCCAGGGCCGCCTCGATCGCCTCGGCGGGCGGCGCGGCGGGCAGGAGACCGGAGAGAACTTCGATTTCGCGGCGGAGTGCCTCTGCCGCGGGACCGGCGCCGGAGAGCGACAGGGTTTCTTCGTTCGACTTCAAGAGCTTGCGCACGACGGCCGCGCTCTCGTCGTCGCGGAGGGGGCGGTTGGCGCGCGCCTCCGCCGTCTGAATCTCGCCGAGCGCGAGGCCCAGGACGTTTCTGGCCACGTCGTCTTTTTCCCGCCTCGCGCGGGTCATCTGCGCTTTGATTTCGTCGACCAGCACGGCACCGACATATAGCGCATCGACCGGGCGGGGCTCGACCTCGGCCACTTATGCGTTATTAATTCGTCATACGGGAGCCTCACCGCGTGAACGTGCCTCGCAAACCTCGCCCCAATAAGCAGATCGTCGCCTTCAAGGTCGAGCCGGAGCTCGCCGCCTTGCTCGACGCGATGCCCAACAAGAGCGAATTCATTCGCAACGCCGTGGCGCGCCAGCTCTCGACCGCGTGCCCGCTTTGCCGGGGAACGGGTATCGCCCCGTACATCGGGGTGACCGACGAGCTGACCCGCCTGGTCCAGCAGCACCCGCTCTGCGTCTGCGCGGGCTGCGGCGTGAAGGTGCCGCGTCCCTGCCACACGCCGGGACACTGCGAGGAAGAGCCGCGCACGGAGTCGTTCGAGCGCTGGGGCGTTTTTTATTGCGACGCGTGCGCGCCGACGATCACCTTCTGCCCCGACTGCCGCAAGCCGCTCGGGCGGACGAGCTCGCGCAAGAAGCTGGTCTGCGACACCTGCCCCGCCGCCTAAAAGGGTCGCGCTTTTCGCCGATACCTTCGCGATCCCGGCGGCGCACGTGCTCGCGTACAGGAAGTACGCTCCGCGCGCGCGCCACCCCCCCCGGCCCCTCTCCGCAAGCGGCCGCAAGCGGAGAGGGGTGTCCGCGGGTCTCGCGGTACCAAGACGTGCTCGCGCTCTGCGCTTTGCGGCGCCTGCGGAAGACCTCACCCCCGGCCCCTCTCCGCAAGCGGAGAGGGGTGTCTGCGGGTCTCGCGCGATTACCAAGACCTGCTCGCGCTCTGCGCTTTGCGGCACCTG
>CAZVPE010000330.1:0-5367 GCA_964628155.1 uncultured Polyangiaceae bacterium
GCGGATGCATGCACGTCAAGTCGCCGGTCCCTGCCTTTCGACACGTGCCAGCCACATGACCGCGACGCCCCTCAAACTCGCACGCATCCCCCTCGCTCTTGTCCTTGCACGCGGCAATCGCTTGGGGGCGAGGCTTGTGAGGTTCATCGTCCGTAGGGCTGCTTTGTGCGGAACCGAGCGCCGGAACGAGCGCCACTGCAAAGGCAACCGCAAGACTCGTCAGTTTCATCATGGGCAATCTCCGATGCCAATTGCGACGCTCAGAGTGTATCGGTCACCGTAGCGCGGACAGCCTTGCGGAGACGAGCATTCCGACCAAGTGGCTAGGATACGACCGGCCGGAGGGCTGTCATCACCGCTCGCGCACGAGATTCGCCTTCAAGCCTCGCGGCGGCACTGTCCGGTCGCCGCATTTCGCTGGGACGTGAAACGTAAAACACAAATCGTCCTCGGCCGTCTCACTTGGATTGTCGAGAGACGACCCCGAGTTCACTCGCGCAACGTGATATTGGGAGTAGGCAAAAGCTCGTGGCTCATCCGCGTAAGGTGGGTGCCGAATGCACCGCCCTTGACCCGGCCTCCGCGGCTCGCGATCTCCGCTTGTGCGGGCGGCCGGGGCCCTCCGTGCCGCCCATGAGTAGGAGGCGAACTAGGGCTCCTTGGGCAGGGTCGAGACAACCGATGGCCGCCATGGCCCGCGAGAGCCCGCCGATGGGACGCGGATGACGCTGGGCGAGCGCTGGCGACGGGAAGGACAAGAAGGACGTCGCGCACGACGTACACCTCCGTGACGCCGACACCTGACGACATGAGGTCCGGAGAACGTAAGGACACCCGCGTTTCCATTGACCAAACGGCGCGAGGGCGCTTTCCTGCTGTCAAATCAAGGAGACTCCATATGGCAAAGGCGACCACAGCGACGAAAAAGAAGCCTCTCTCAAAGAGTGCGATCCTCCTCGAGGTCACGGAGACGGTGGGCGAAGCCGTTTCGCGCAAGCTCGTGGCTCAGGTTTTCGAGACGCTCGTCTCGGTCGGCCACAAGGAGCTGAAGAAGAGCGGCGTTTTCGTCCTGCCGGGCTTCGCCAAGTTCGTGGTCGTCAAGAAGCCAGCTCGACCGGCACGCGAGGGAATCAACCCGTTCACCAAGGAGAAGCAGAAGTTCGCGGCGAAGCCCGCCAGCAGGGGCGTGCGCGCCAGGCCCGTCAAGGCGATCAAAGACTCGGTAGTCTGACCGAGCGTGGCCCCGAACGTTAAAGGTTGTCTCCGCGAACAGGTGCAGGCTCTGCCCCGTGGGGACGCACCGTGTCCAAGGCCGATCAGGTAGCCGTATTAGCCCGAGTACCCTTGGCTGACCGGCGTGGCGCTGCCGGCATCTCATCGAGCTATCCTCGCCGGGTGCTCGACCCCTTGCTCATCGAGTGGCTCGGACCAGCTTCACCGGCCGTCCCGCGATGGTCGTGTGCGAACCGCGGGCTGCGGAAAATCCGGCGCAGCTGAGGGAGGCGGCCACGACATCAGGATCGACGTCCGCGAACTGATGGCCGTGTCGCGCTCGGCGTCCGCGCAAGCGTTGGTGCCAGGGGTGGGACGGGTCGTCGAAGTCTTCATCCACCAGGATCACCCGTCCACCGGGCTTCATCACCCGGGCCAGCTCCCGCGAGGCCCGGTCGCGCTCGGTCCAATGGTGGACCGTGTTGACCGTCCACAGGGCGTCCACGCTGCTATCCGCCAGGGGAATCGACTCCGCAGCCCCATCGACGACGCGGATGGTCGCTCGATGGCGCTGCCACTGCCGCCGCAGAGCGAGCATCCGGCGCATGTACGGCATCGGGTCCACCGCGACGACCGTCGCGCCGCTCATGGCAGCCTCGATCGTGGCTGCGCCCATGCCCGCCCCCAGGTCCACTACACACTCGCCGCTCACGGGGCCGACGGCCCTCACCACCTCCCGGTTGATGTCCGACCTCCACATTAGGGGGAGCAGCCGGAGGTAGCGAAGGAAGCCGCGGGCGCCGCGATCGTGCTCATGGCCGTGGTCGGCCCGGTGTGTGTGGTCGTGGCCCATCGCGAACGCGTGCAGGGTACCCCTAGATCGACGCGCCACATGGAAAAGTCGCCGGCTCGGCGTCGGTGGGATCAGCTTTCCACGAACTCGTGTGCTCCTTCGTCAGCTCGACCCACGATGCCGTCGGGCTCGTGATCGTGAGCCACCGCTTCATGAGGCGGCCGTGTCCGGGGTCGAACGGTTTGCCGACGCCTTGCTCGATGAGGGTGGCCACACGCTCCTTCGAGAGCTTCACGACGAGCGTGCCCCGCGTCCTCCGACGTGGATCAGCTCACGGGACTTGTCGCGCGGTTCGAGACGGACGGCTTCCTTCCTGTTACGCGAGTGGAGCTCGATGACCTCGACGTGCCGCGCAGGATCATTACGCTCGCGGACCTGGTGAACGGAATCGTGGACCAGGCGGTAGATGACCACGTGCTCGACGTGAAAGGGCTCAAGCCGATGCACTTCATCTACGGCTCCGGGCGTTATGCGGCCTTTCCGACGGCCGGCTGCTGGCTTGGTCTCGACCACAAGCTATGGTCTACACGGGGACGTAGCCCCATTTGGATCCGTTTCAAGAGCGGCCCCTGGGGTCGTTCGGAAGTGCTTCGGGACCCTCTTGGTTCTTGGCTGAACGCGGATCCGCCGCGGGCTTACGCGGCCGACGGCGAGGTTCACGTGCCTATACTCGTCCCCGTCGGCGTCGAGAAGGCTCGCGTCGTGCAGCATGCTGTTTGCCAACTTCGTGAGCTCAAGAATATCCTCTCGGGGCTACCGGCGCTCGGCGGCGGCGCCCCCGCGAGCCTTGAACAACGATAAGGCCTCCGTAGACGAGCGCGACTTGCCAACGGAGCCGCGGCTTTGATGACCGCGTCGATTCTTTTCGATTCCGTCGCCGACAACCTCGCCCCGGATACGCTTCGAGAGGATGCGGGACGGGAGCCATCCGAGCCATTGATCAAAGAGTGAAGTAGCTCGCCAAATATTGGCGATTTCCCTGGTCTCCATCGCCCATTCGTACAGCGCACCATCGGCCTCGCTCCCCAATGGGGGGTTCCAATTCGTCCTATCGTCCAGAATCCATTCAAAATAAGACTTCGCTGGCGGGCATAGCAAGGTCAGTCTCGGTTTGCGGGCGACAATCTCGCCACCGCAATTCGGCAAAGCGGTAGAATTTTTGAGTGAAGACCTCGTCGAGGTCCGGGGATGACTTGCTCATTGGACGCGCCCCACGACAAGCTGCACCGCAGAATCGGCCGCTGGCGCAAATTTCGGCGAGGTCGACGTCTGATTTCTACTCGCTCGGATCGGAGATCGCGCCAAGCACGTTCGTAGCGGCGACGATCCAGGCCGATCCGTGACCCGTTCCGATGGCGTGCACGGGTTCGCCCGAGCGTTGTGGGGTGGGGCATGGCGCCGGGGCTTGGGCGGAGCGCCGGAGATGCGCTGGGCGTTTCGGCGCCGCCCCACGCCGGCCCCGGAATCGCTCACGAGTCCGAAGCGCAGGGCGGCGACTTAGCAGTGTCACCGCCCGGTCTGTGCGGCTCATCCGTAACGACGCGAGGGTACAGCAGCCCGGGGGGCTGCGCGCCGCCGGAGCCCATCACCCGATGCGGGACCATCCGGGCGGGTCGCCAAGGATTTCCCGCAAGGCGCGACAGAGCCCTTCCTCGCTCGTCTGCTGACCGATGCTTCCGCGCGTCGTCATGGTCAAGCGGTCTTCGCACTAACCCTCGATCAGGTAGACATAGAAGTCGTCGCGCTTGCCGGGAACGTGCTCGACCCTCGCCGCGCGCAGCTTGTGATCGTTCTCTGGTACCCGTCCCGTCTGCGCATCGGTGATGCGAGCCCACTTCGGCGAGGGCGAAAGCGAAACGGTCAAAGTCGGGGCGTGCGTGCGCGCTGGGGCGGTCGCCAAAGGTGCTTCACCGGGGCCATCTTACGATGAAGGCCCGCGCATTTCCCAGGAGTGTGAACGTCGCGGAGCGGCTATCAGCCCTTGCTGACCGCGAGCGCCGATAGCGGACCTTCCGCGTCTACGATCACCGGTTTCGTTCGAAACGGGCGGGGCGGATCGTCGTTCGGGGGAACGAAGGTTGACAGCGCCGTTTCCGGCGACGATCGCGCGGCGAGCGCTGCGCCGGCGTCGGCCGCCTCGATCGGCTCATTCTCGCCCTCGACGTCGTGGCTCCCGCCCTCGCACATCGACGCTTCCTTGCGATGCGCGGGCGGCTCGACGCATGGGACTCCGGCGTGACGGGGACGCGCGACGCGGGCCGGCGAGATTGCCGGACTCGTATGCGGAGCGTAGCGGCGTGCGGGCGAGGCGGTAGAATGCCGCCCATTTCGTCCGGGAACCGCGCGGATGAGCGTATCGCCACCGTCAAAGCGCCCCGTGGGTACGCACTGCACGGACCGCGTTTACGGGGCTCGTGCAAGGCGTACCCCCGTGGGAGAGGGCATGCCAACAAATTGGACCGGCGACCGGTCTCCTTCGAAAGGACCCCGCACTCCGTTGCCGCGGACCGCCAATTTCACCTTGATGACCGTGCACACCTATCCCGACCCAAACCCCCGCCCCGACGAGGATCGAAGCGGTGAGTGTTGCGCCGCCCTACCGCTCGCGCAGCGGCCGGTCGTAGCTCAACGCATGTCGTCGTTCCAAAAGGACATCACGGTTGACCCGGCGCGGCCCTTCACGCTCTACGAGGTGTGCCCCCGCTGCAACGAAGCATCCCCGCCGGCCCGGGTTGGCCCGCCATCCGTTTGCGCGCGCTGCAACGACACGGGGGGACGCACTGAGCGCTTCAAGACGCGGGGAGAGCTACTTGCCTACGTCGCGAGCTTGCCGACTTGGCCGGGGTAAGCCTCGCGTCTCCGAAGGTCTGCGCTACCGCCAATTCGATCGCGCCCGCCTCCATGGCTTCGGCCACCCTCGCTCACGCTAGCCTCGGCCTCGTAGCGTATCTTCACCAGTCGGCGGGGGTGTATCGCTTGGCCCCGCGCATCGACTCCGAACGGCTTTTTCCCCCTCGGGTCCTCGGCTTCGACGCCGACGACAGCAGCAGGACAAGACCACCGGGGGCCCGCGTGATCTCCGGGTGTCGCGAGTTGGCCCCCCGGCAACGCGGGCGAGCCCCTTTTTGGGCGGGGCCCGCCAACGTTGGAGGGCATCGGGGTCAGAGGACGGTGCCGGCCAAACGCTCAAGGTCGAGACGGGTCTCGGGGTTGTCGGTGTTCCGAGCGATCCACGAGATGGCGTTCGAGGCGCGCCAGGCGGTAGGCCCCTCGGGCAGGTTGATGACGTCCGAGGAGTCGAA
>CAZVPE010000331.1:0-5333 GCA_964628155.1 uncultured Polyangiaceae bacterium
GCCCTCGACGAAAATCACCAGGCTTTCTCGCGCGGCTTGCACCGCCGGAATGGATGCGCGCTGCCCGAGTAGTTCAAGGCTAGGCGCTTGCTTGGTCAGG
The DNA here is from genome assembly GCA_964628155.1 of uncultured Polyangiaceae bacterium. Lineage (GTDB taxonomy): Bacteria > Myxococcota_A > Polyangia > Polyangiales > Polyangiaceae > Palsa-1150. Next base: position 101 of record CAZVPE010000331.1, read on the forward strand.
GCATGAGCTCGGAGAGTGGCCCGCCGTTCGCCAAGCCAAACGTGTTCTGCATGATCCCGTGCGCCTGCAGGATCGAAATGAAGACCTGCCCCGTGTTCTGGTTGGGGTTGCGCGGTCCGACCTCGATCATGCGCGGGAGCGTCAGGCTCGGCGTGTAGTTGATATGGCGCCCGTCGATCTTCAATCCCCCGCTGGCGCCCCCGGCGAGGAGGACGGGCATGTCCCAGTGGTTGCCGGTTGGCCCGTCGGCGACATCGCAGCTCATATAGAACGTCGTGTGGTCCAAGATCGATTGGCCGTCGGCCTCGATGACGCCGTCTAGTCTCGTGAGCAGCCGCGCCGCTTGCAGCACCTCGTAGGTGCCAATCTGGGTCAACTCGGCGGGCGACACGGAGCCGGCGTCTCCCTCTGCTTGGATCAACGTGTATTGCGGGGCTGGGCTGCCAACGAGGAACGCGTAGTCGTTCTGGCTGCGGGCACCGCCGATCATGAACGTGATCGAGCGCGTGATGTCGCACTCGAAAGCAAGCGCCATCAACTCGACGAAAATGTCGAACGCGGACGCGAAGGCTAAGGATGCCGTCGGCCCATAGGGTGCAGTTGGAGGGGCCGGCGGCGTGCAGCTCATGCCGATGGCGTTGCTCTTGCCGATCCGCTGGAGACGCGTTTCCACATTTCGGACAGAGGTCAGGTGCTGGTCCAGCTTGAGGCGATCCGAGGGGCTCAGGGTGAGGGACAACGATTTCGCCTGGGTTACGACGGAATCGAGGATACTCGTGCGCCATTGATTGGTCGGACCGGGCGCGAACATTGCTATGAAAAGCAGTGACGGGTCTAATATGGATGGGAGCGCCGCGCCGCCAATCCACGAGACCGTGCGCGAAAAGCCGCAGTTGACCAGGGCGCAAAGGTTATTTGGGAATGAAGCCCCGATCTGCATCGACGCAATAGGCGGCGGGCCACAGGCGGGGTCGTTCAATACGGGCAAGAGCGCCTGATCCAGGCTGGTCCGGGTGAGATCGGTCTCGTGGCCGCTCACCGGGATCATGTTCAGAAAGCAGCCCGTTCCCGCAGTGTAGTTGTCCGTCACGACGGGCGCCGGTGGCGGCGGGACGGCGATATCTTGGTGATCGAGCCCGGTCAGGACGACGACTTTGTTTTGAATGGGAGCGAGCGGCGCCAAGATTGGGCTCGGAGCCCAGCCCATTCCCGTGGTCGGCGGCGTCCAATCGTTCATGACCATTCCGTTCGGGGCGAACCAGGCCATGAAGCGGCGTGGCGGCGTGCATGCCGCGGCGCCCGCCCGGCGCGACCAGAGGGCCGAGGGCAAGAACGGCAGCGCGAGGGTCACGCCCGCTCCGGCTAGAAACGATCGACGCGTTGGTCGTGGGCTCATTGGCTTCTTTTCCTTTTGCGATGCTCGTGGAAAGTGCTCGTGAGGGCTCACGGCGAGAACACGAGGGCGGTTGCGCACGCGGGAATCGCCGTCATGCCGCTGCCCCCAGCGCTTGCCTCCGCGCCCGCGTCGCTGCTTGCCCCGGCGCACGGCGAGTTCGGGATGGCCGCGAGGCATTGCGCGTACCCCGGCCCGACGGCGGTCGCCAGCAGGCAAGGCAGCCCGTTCTGCAAGTCTGTCGTGAAGTCGTCTTCGCAATTCTGGACGTCCCCGCTCGAGGGAGCCCCACCGAGACACTGAATGCTCTGCGCGCAGAGCGCGTCGACGAGGGCGTAACACTGCGACTGGGCGTTGCTGAGCGGAGTCGCCGTGATCGGCGGCAGACACGATTGCGGTACGGTAAGACCGCCGCCGGGAAGCAGGGTGCCGCAAGTGGACGCCTGCACGTCTTGGAGGCACGGAGAAAAGTCCTCGCCAGTCGCCAGGTCGCAGTCGAACTCCCGGTTCAGCTGCGATTCGCAGTTGGCCTCGTCCGCTCCCGCGATGCACTGCGCGCCGCGCGTGCACACGGTCGCCGTGAAGAGGTTGCACGACTGAGCGGCCGATGACGCCGCGATCCCGCCTTCGCCGCCCGCGTTGGCTCCGGTGGTCGTCACGCCGCCTCCTTCCGGGGCAATACCGCCGTCCGCGTCGTTGGCAGCGCCGCGGCTGCCGCCCACGTTGCCATCCGCGCCGGCTTCGTCGCCGCCGCCGCTCGACGGTCCGCGGATCGACGTGTTTGGTCCCGCTTCCGGAACTCCCGGCGCGCCCAGACCGTTCGGCGTGGCCTCTCCCGCGTCGGAAGTCGGCCCGCCGAGAAAGACTTGATTTCCACACCCTGGCAGGACGGCTGCGATGCCACCGGCGAGCATAGCTGTGCGCGTGACCCATCCCATCGCGAACCTCCGTCGAGCGAATCTGGCTGAGAATGGCCGCGCGCCGCGCTTGGGATCACGGAATCGACGTCGAGAGCAGCCACTGGATGCGGGGCGCATAGGGGCTCTCCGGATTGCTCTTGAGAAATGCGTCGGCAACGCGCTTCGCGCCAAGCCGATCGCCGCCCTTCACGAGGACTTCGATGCGGAGCACCGCCGCTTCGGGCGCCATTGCCCCGCGAGGAAACCGCCCTTCATACTGGTCGAGCAGTCCGAGCGCTCTCCTTGTGTCGCCGGAGTGCAGGGCCGCGCGCGCCTGGTCGATCGTCTCAAGCTCCGCGTGCAGTCTCGAGCCGATCGGGAGAGCGGGTTCCGCGGATGCGGCGGGAACGGGAACGTCGGGTGCGGCGGGAACCTCGGGTACGGCGGGGGGAAGGGCGTTGAGAGGACGTTGGTTTTCGGTCGTGGCAGTGACAACCGCCGCCGATGGTTTTCGGATCGCCGATTCCGTGCGGGCCGCGGGCCGTACCGGCTCCAGAGCGCGGCCTTCGTTCGATGGCGCGGTGACCGGGGCGGCTCCGCCAAGCCGCGGGTTCGACGGGGCAGGGGCCGCGGCCAGCGCGGCCGGTGCCGTTGACACCGCGGGCGCCGCCGGGTCGCTCCGCGAGGCGGGGACAGAAGGCGGTCGTCCGGCGATCCCACGCCCGGGGGGAGGTTTGGCCCGCTCGACCGCGCGTGCCGTGGCTTGCTCGTTCGCACGGTGCAAGACCGCCGCGCCCGTGAGACCGCCCGCACTCGCCACTCCGAGAACGGCGATCCACTTTGCGGCCGCGATCGAACCTATCTTCGTAGCCGCCGCAGCGCCCTCGGCCGCCGCTCCTGCCGTCGCGAGGCCCGACGCTGCCATCGCCCCCGACGCCACGACGATCGCGCGCTGCTTGGCGTCCCGCGGAGCGTTCGCCCGACCCGCGCGCAGGAGCGCGCGTTCGAAGGAACTCTCCGACCCTTCGGACAAGCGCTTCGGGTCACTCATTGTCCACCTCCGGGCGCACGATGGCGCTGCCTGGCCTGCATTCGGCGAACGATGCCCTGAAAGCTCTCGCGCGCCCGCCGAAGACGCGACGCCGCTGTCCCGCTCGGGATGCCGAGCATCTCGGCGATTTGCGCGAGAGTCAGCTCTTCGATCTCGAAGAGCACGAAGACCACGCGCAATTCGGTCGGGATAGCGTCGATCACGGCGCGAAGGACCGCCCGTGCGCACCGCTCGTCGGCCAATTCCTCGGGCGATGGCACGCCGGCCACGAGCTCGTCGACATCCGATCCGTCGGACATGGGACGTCGTCGGGCTGCGCGGCGAGCCTCCGACGCGACACGCACTGCGGTTGAAAAGAGAAAGGACATCTCGGCCCCGGGGGCGATCTCAGCGAGGCGACGCGCCAAAATGCACATCACCTGCTGCGCAGCGTCTTCCGCGCTCGCTTCGTCGACCCCCAGGTACCGGACCGTCCGCCAGACGAAGTCGTAGTTCTGGTCGATGATTCCGCGCAGTCGCTGCGCCGCAGCGCTGGCGGAGCTGCTCTCCTCCGCGCGTGCCGACGAACCCGAGGACGAAACGCCGCCCTCCGCGACGATATCGACCGGCAGGCCGGACGGATGTAGTTCCCGCGTGTTCATGGAGGAAAGACGGACGAATGGCCGCCCCCGCGTCGTTTGATCACAAAAAATCTATCCCCAATCCCGCCGCCGCGCCCAAGCCGACAGCGGGTACCCGGTAGACTTGAGTATTCGGGCGAAACTCGAAGGTGTCTTGGATGGCGCGAAAGAGGGCGCCCCCTTCCACGCCGAGAAAGAACGGAGGGCCAAACGACCACTCCGCGCGTGCCATCGGCCCAGCGGCGATCCAGGGGCGAAGGCTCCGCTCGGCGCCCGCGATATTGCCTCCTGCCGCTTCGAGCGCTCCGGCCTCCAAACGGGCGCATGCCGTCGCATGCACCGCGCCGCGTGACCAGTCCACCGGACATGCGTCGAATTGACCCACCGTGAGAACGAAGGTCGTCGTCCCGCCCGTGGAGACGTCGATTGCACCGCTGCTGGCACGGAGGAACGCCAAGCGCAGCGATGGGTCGAACCAGGCCGAGCGGTTGGCTCGCCAACCTATGTACGGGGACCCGGTGGCGAGGGCGTTCGGCGATGCGCCGCCGAGGACCACGAAATTTGCGCCCGCATAGCCGGCGCGACGGCCGGGAGGGCTTGCGGCGACGCCGGTCGCTCTTCGGTCCTCGCGGCGCGCCATTGAGGGCGTTGATGGCGGTTCTCGAGCGACGGGCGTAGGGGACCGAAATGTCGTGCTCGGCGGCTGCGGAGACGACGAAGTTGCGGGGAGGCCAGGATACGGGGCCGGATTGAAGTCATCCAGCGATGTAGGAGCGCGGGGATCGACGGCCAGCGCGACCACCAGGGCGATCGCGTCCGCCACTTCCGCGCAGCTATCCCCTTGGAGCGCGCGCGTCCCAGCGGGCTGACCGTCCCTCGTGATGGCGACGCGACCCGTCGCAGGAGGGCCCGCGTCGAGCGTGACGTAGACCGTGCGCGAGGCGTCCTCGCCCGCGCTGGGACGAAGCCGGGAGGTCTGCCCCTGAAGGCGGGCCAAGAACCCACCCTGGTCAGGACAGCCGTCCGAGGCCTGGTACGTCAAACGGACCGGTTCGACCGTGTCCTGAGCGGCAGCCGGGGCCGTCGCGAAAGCCAGACGCCAGGCCAGGGCGAGGGCACTCGCGCCGACGGTCCGCGGTCCGGCTGTCGCTGCTCTCACGCGGCTCGACTGTAACTGAACGGCTGCGACAAAAGGGGACCTCAGCCAGCTCCGATCGCCGCAGCCTGCTTGCTGCCGCCGTTGACGGTCGCCCGGTCGCTCAGCTCTGCG
>CAZVPE010000332.1:0-5307 GCA_964628155.1 uncultured Polyangiaceae bacterium
GTCGCCCGCAAACGTCGCGAGCACGTTCTCGGCCCGCTTCTTTCTCTCTTCCCACCGCGACCGCATTGCGGGTCCGCTCGGCAGGTCGTTCGTCTTTGCGAGGATCCCCGCGGCTTGCCTCTGCTGATCCGGATCGAGCGACAGATCGGCCGTGAGTCTTTCGAGGCGCCTCTTGCTCGGGTCCGCGGCGCCCGCATCGTCTTTCCCTTTCGTCCAGCCCGCCATTCGAGACTCGCGCTCGGCCCACTTCCCCCGAACCGACTCGACGAGGGCCGCCCGTTGGGACGGATCGAGCAGAGCGTGGAGTGCGTCGAGGGCTTCGGCTTCCTTCGCTTGATGTTCGGCAACGGCCTTGTCGACGAGAGCGTCGGCGGCGGCGAGTTTGGCCGGGTCGAGCCGGCCGGGCCGGACGCCGGCAACGAGATCGGCGCGAAACGCCGCCATGGCGGCCCGGACGCCGTCGTCACCGGCCTTGAGGATGGCTTCGAGCTTGTCGAGCGATTGCTGCTGGCCGTGAGTCAGGTCGAGATCGTGCGCGCCACGAAAGAGGCTCGAACCGAGCCCACCGTGCCGCGCGAACAGGGTCCGCGACTTGGGCCGATTTGCGCGCGCGACCGAAAACGCCTGAGCAGCGGACCCTGAAGAGACACTTGCCATCGGCGCCGTGTCTCCGCCCGGGTTCTGCTGGCACCCGGCTGTGGCAAACGAGGCCGCCGCAGCCACAATCGTGCTCAGAAGCTGCGTTCGATGGCTTCGCATGGTTGCCCTCCTCCAGTCGGTGCGGCACATTGGCATGCCCTTGAGTCCGGATCGGGCGGCTCGTCGGCAGGCGGGGACGGCTCGTCGGCTATTGGCGAACGGCGACCGGCGTTCGCGGGTGTTTGGCCTGCCTCCGGCGGTGAACGTGGCGATGGATGCCCCGGTGGCGCATTCCGTAGGGCGGACCAATGCCGGCATCGGCGGCATCCGCAGGCGACATCACGATGAACGGCCACCAATGCGCCAGCGGCGCCCCGCCGGCCCCGACGGAAGAGGAGACGAGGACCCCGTCCGCTTCATGCGTGTCGAGTCCTCCCGGATCTGCGAGGAGGGTCAGCGTCACGCGCGCGGTCGAACCGCTATTGACCACGATCTCAGGCCCCGCATCGGTCTGCATTCCGCCGGCGATGGAGAAAGAGAGATACGCCGCGGTCATCGAGTCGCTCCAATCCTGCGCCGTCAGCGTCCAATCGGGAATCGGCCCGTCGGCGAACGCCGTGGCCTCGAACGTCGCGCTCGCCCCCACGTCCAGGACGAACACGGACCGCGAAGGAAATGCGTTGAAGTAAACCTCGTCCTGGGGAGTGGGGTTGCACGGGTCGATCCGGGATGCCGCGTTCGTATTCGACCAAATGCGTTGCACCGTGAAAGGTCCCTCGGCCGTTTCGTCTTGACCCAATCCGAACGGGTCGACGCACAAATCCGATATTTCTCCTCCTCCGGCGACATCGATCCATCCCCAATTGTTCAAGTTGGTGAGGTCTACGTAATAGGCCAGTTCGGTAACGCTCGGATCGGTCGCCGCCTCGGCAATTTCGTGGCTCGCCGCGAGGGTTGCGCTCTCGAGCACCGTCGGTTGGCGACCGCCTGGGAAAGGAGGAGGCAGCGGCGCGCACTCGACGACGACGGCATATGCGATTTGTTGCGATCCGATCCCCATCGAGTTGTGGTACCCGTCGAAACCCCCGTCCACGCAGCTCGTCAAGTCGTCGAGCACGATGGTGGTCGTTTCCGGGAAATAGATCACGTAAAGCGTATTGGAGACGGGATCGGCGGCCGGCGCCGGAAGCAGGCCGTTCCGAATGGCTTCGGCCAGCAAGGGCTGAACCGTCGACGGGCCGCCGTGATCGGAGTCGCTATAGGTCTTCGCGGGGGCGTTCGGGAGCTCGACGAACGTGCCCGCGGGACCGTCGCCCGCGCAGTGTCCCGCGCTTCCTGCACAGTATCCGCGCCGAATGGTATCCCACCAGGCCGACGAGGCCACGGTTTGGCCGAACGACTGAAGCTGACTCGCAAGCACATCGCCGCTGAAGGTGACCGTGACCACCTGCGGTGCCGCAATGAGAGGGCCCCCCTGATAAACGACCTGCGGGAGCGCGACGCTCTTCGACTCCGTAGGTCCGGCGCCGGCTGGCTCCCGGCCGGAAGTCCCGCAAGCGAAGGTGGCGACTGAGCCACAAAGCGCGGCAAGCGCGCTCCTACGACGAAGCTTCGGAATGCTCACCGGGCGGGCTCTGGTGTTCTATGACGCAACCGCGCAGATTCTCAAGCGCTCTTGGGTGAGTTCCCGGACGAGTGGTTCAATCTGGTCGACGAGCCGTCGATTTCTTTCGTGGTTCGCTTCGCGGCGCCGGTTCGTCGAATTCAGGCATATGCACGAACCGGCCTGAACGGAGGGCGTGATTCGGGGTGCGACACCTCGGCCGCCACGCTACCGTCGCGCGCGCGTGCCTCGTCGCGTTCCGCCTCGCCCACAAGCAACACGACTATTCCGTGCCGCGGCCGTTGGCCTGGCGTCGGTCGCCGCTCTCGGTGGGACTGCGGTGGGGGCCTACGTCTCGGCGACCCGGTGGGCGAATCACGCGATCGATGTTCGGGGTGAGCTCTACGAGTGGCTCACCGCAGTGCTCGACGCCCAGTCGGGCGCGCACGGTTGCGTGGCCAGCGGCCGACCTGGCTTCCTCGAGTCCTACGAGGCAGCCCTCTCCAAAGAGAGAGCGAAGGCGTCGCTGGTGCAGCGGCTCGTCGCCGACAATCCGGTGCAAGCGAGATCGGTCGAGGCGGCTGACCGAGACGGGCAGGCCGTGATGGAAGACCTCCGGGAGATCGTCGGAGCCGTGAAGGAGGGTCATCGAGACGACGCCCTCGCGGCGCTCGACTCGGGCCGGAACAAGCGACTGATGGAGGCATTCCGCGACGACTTACGCGCCGTTCGGATGGAGGAGCAGCGGTTGATCGCCGAGCGCCGTGGGCGTGCCCGGACGTGGGGCATGGCGGCATCCGCGAGTGCGATCGTGCTCGCGTTCGGCTCGTTCGGGCTCCTCCTCGTGGCGTGGAGACGCGAGCGGGAGCACGACGGCACGGTCACAGCGATGGCCATCGACGCCCGGGGACGGCTCCAAGGGCTCTCGGAGCTGGCCGCCGAACTATCGAACGCGCTGACGCGGGCCCAGGTGGCCGAAGTGATCGTCGAGTATGCGAGACGAGCCGCTGGCGCCGACACGTGCACCTTGCATCAGCTCAACGACGCCGGGACCGTGCTCGAATTGCTCGCAGAGCGCGGCGTCGCTCTGGCAGTTCTCGAACAGATCCGTCACATCAAGAACGCGTCGGGGCAATCGGAACCTTTCGACCCGATGAAAGCCCCGATTTGGGCCGAGAACGAGAGCGAGTACGCGGAGCTCTACCCGGCGCTTGCGAAGCTCAAAGCCGAGGGCCGGCGAGCCAAGGCGTTTTGGAGCATCCCCTTGGTCGCGGAGGGGCGCTGCCTCGGCCTCCTGGGAATGGGTTTCTACGAGCCGAGGACGTTCTCCGCCGACGAGCGAGCCTTCATCGAGACCCTTTCCAAGCTATGTGCCCAGTCGTTGCTTCGCGCGTCTCGGTTGGAGCGAGAGGAACACGCGCAACGTTGGCTGGCGACCACCCTTCGCAGCATCGGCGACGCGGTCATCGCGACGGACGCCGAGGGCCGCGTGACGTTCATGAACGCAGTCGCGGAGGCCCTGACGGGCTGGCACGAGTCCGAATCGCGGGGGCGACCGCTTTCCGAAATTTTTTCCATTTTCAGCGAGGAGACCGGGGCTCCCGTCGAAAGCCCCGTCGATGTGGTGCTGCGGGACGGAGTGACCGTCGGCCTCGGCAACCACACCCTGTTGCGATCGAAAGGCGGGGCAGAGATTCCGATCGACGACAGCGGGGCCCCGATTCGAAATCAAGGCGGGCGCGTCATGGGGGTGGTCCTCGTGTTCCGCGACGTCACCAATCGAAAGCGGGATCAAGCACGAGCCGAGTTTCTCGCGAAGGCGGGCGACGCACTCGGATCTTCGATTGATTTCCAGTCGACTCTGACGTCGGTCGCTCGCTCCGCGGTCCCCGCCCTCGCAGACTGGTGCGCCGTCGATCTCGTGCAAAAGGATGGGAAGGGCCTGGAGCGGGTCGCCGTTGCGCACGCGGACGAAGACAAGATCCGGTTCGCGCGGGAGCTGGGTGAGCGGTATGCGCCGAGACGCGATCAGCCCCGCGGCGTTTACGAAGTTCTCCGTACGGGAAGGGCGGAGCTTTACCCCGAGATCTCCGCCGCGGCCCTCGAACGTCTCGCGGAGGACGCGGAGCACCTGCGGCTCATGCGCGAGCTTCGGCTGAGATCGGCGATGGTGATCCCCCTCCGCGCCGGAGGTCGAACATTTGGCGCGATGACATTCGTCTACGCGGAGTCCGGGCGCCACTACACGCAAGACGACCTCGCGTTTGCGGAGGACTTTGCACGGCGCGCGGCCATGGCGATCGAGAACGCTTCCGCGCTCCGACAGATGGAGGAGGCGAAAGCCGAGGAGCGAATGCTCCGCTCCGAGGCCGAGCACGCCAATCGCGCCAAGGACGAGTTTCTGGCGACCGTATCCCATGAGCTGCGCACGCCGCTGAATGCCATTCTGGGCTGGACGCTGATGGCGCGTCGAAGGGCGCTCCCGGCCGAAGTCGATCGGGCCCTGACGATCGTCGAGAGGAACGCCCGACTCCAGACGAAGCTCATCGAGGACGTCCTCGACATCTCGCGCATCATCAGCGGTAAGCTTGTCCTCGCGCTGGGACCGACGAATGTCGCGGACGCCGTCTTGGGAGCCATGGAGACGGTGACTCCCGCTGCCGAAGCAAAGAACATCGCGACGTCGATCGACATTCCGGATCGCTCCTTGTCGATCGTGGCGGACGCCGATCGCCTGCAGCAGATCGTCTGGAATCTCTTGTCGAATGCGGTGAAGTTCACGCCGAAGGGCGGCCGGGTGACGGTGCGTGCGCACCGCGAGGGCTCGGAAGTGCGCATCCAAGTGAGCGACACGGGGGAGGGCATCCCTCGTGACGCCCTCCCGATCGTATTTCAGCCGTTCCAGCAGGCGGACTCGTCGACCACCCGTCGCCATGGCGGGTTGGGCTTGGGGCTGGCGATCGTGACGCAACTGGTCGCTGCGCATGGCGGGACCGTGGAGGCCGCGAGTGAGGGCGAGGGACGGGGGGCCACCTTCATCGTTCGACTGCCGGCGCGATCGGCGC
>CAZVPE010000333.1:0-5260 GCA_964628155.1 uncultured Polyangiaceae bacterium
ATCATCAAGTCACACTGCAGAATGCTGAAGCGGATCTCGACGGCGGTGCACTAGTTCTACGGCGCTCGAAAACGACGATCGTACGTCGCCTTCCACGCCGCAAACGTCTGCACGGCATCGAGCTGCCCCAAAGCGTCGAGCCCGAACATGCGCGGCAGGGCGAGCTGCATGAGCGCGACGGCCTGGGTTCCTTCGACGCGACGGCCCACCGCCTCGGCCACCGACACCAGATTCGATCGGCGTTTCTCGGTCAGGACGATGTCGCGGTACCCGAGCGCCACAAGGCTGGCTGCGAGCGTCGCGGCGTCGGCGGGCCTGGTACGGGGGGACGCAAGGTAGTCGAGAACCTGGGGCATCGGCGACCGATCGGTGACCCAATCAGCCCACTGCGCTGCGCGGCGCAGGATCTCGGAAGTGACGCTTGTGAAGTGGTAGCGCAGGGCGACCAAGGCGGCGCTTGCCTTGACGAAAGTCTCGTCGTCGATGCCTCGAGCGGCGACCAGGCGGCGGAGGACGCTCTGGGTCGAGATGCGACGTGTTGCGAACTGCTCTTTCGCCATTGCGGCGACGACGGCATCGTCGGTCCAGAGGATGCGACTCGAGCGAGATGCCATCGCGGCACTGTGGACGGCCGCTTCCCCGAACCCCTTGAAGAGGAGCTCCCGCAACGCGGGGTCAACGTCAGCTAGCTGAAGGCAGCCCTCAACGCGCCACCGCGTCGTCGCAAGCTCGACGAGGCGACCCGCCGCATCGACAGCGCTTTGCTTGTGCTCCTCCGGCGCCATCATGAATGCCGGTTGGCCTGACGGCGTCGCGCCGAACGTGGCGACCGAGCGCTTGCGGCTCTTCGTGTCGCGAAGAGGTACTTGCAGCGCGACATACGTGCCGTGCGAGACCACGATCTGCTTGCCGAGAGCCTCGAAGCACGAGATCTGCCCTAGGAGTAGCACCGTAGCGATCGCAGTGGGATCCACGACGACCTCGGTTGCGGCTTCGAATGCGGCGACTGCGTCCCGCTCCTCGGCCTCGCTTCCGATGCAGCAACGAAAGGTTTGCCCCTCGGCCGATGCGAGATGGATCGCTGCATGGATCTCGTCCTGCCCCAGGGCTCGCCCGAAGAGCCAGATGCCTAGCGGCTTCGTACGGTACAGTTCCTCGGCTTCTTTTGTCCGCGCCTGGGTCTTCTCGGCGAGTCGGATGAAGGCTGCGATGTCGATCTGGCCGTCGGCCCCGGCGACGTTGACCATCGAGACTTCCTTGTTCTCGGGGAAACGGAGCTCCCAGTTGTTCATCACATCGCGGACGCGATGTACGAATTTCGGGATCACGGCCGTAACTGTCGCCGTCCGGTCCTGGGCGAAGCCTTCCGCGAGGACGACCGTCTCGCCTACCCGTTTGCCCTCGAATGCCCTCGCGAGGGGGGACATAGCCGCCACCTCATCGGGGACGTTCTTGGCTTCGACGGAGGAGTCCTCCAAGACGGCCCATCTCTCCTGCGTGGACCCGCGCTCGACGTAGCAGACAGCAGTCCCGGCTGTGGCCACGTCGCGGTCTACAGACTCTTCTGCGTCCGGGTGCTCCGGAAGGAGCATCGCGTACCAGAACGCCCTGTGCGCGAAAACGCTGCCGAAGTGCCTTCGAAGGAGGTCGTATGCGTAGGACTGCGCCTCCGTCCTCCGCTGGGTCTCGACGAGCAGATGGACGACCGCCGAGCCTTCCTCGGTGCCAACACCTCGGACATCCGGAAGTTGTTCAAGTGTCGGGACCCCGAGGTCCGAGCGAGGTAGCCGGAGGGCCAAGAGCGCCAGGTTCAGGCGCGCGTGTTTGTCATGCGGCCGTCGCTCGAGCGCTCCTCGAAGAACCTCCGCGGCCTCGTTGGGGTCGTATCGATCGAGAAGCCGAAGCTCCATCTCCATCAAGTGAGGGTCGTACTCTTCGCGTTCGCGCGCTTCCTTCCCGATCCGCAGGACCACCGCGTCCTGGCCGCACAGGGTCGCCGTTTCGACAAGCCACCGCGTGTCTTCCGTCACGTGCCCGGGGACGTCGAGTCGCTGCCAGATCTCGAAGCTGTCGCGGTAGCGTTTGAGAGCGGCGAGCACCTTGCCTAGCTTGCGCAGGGTCTCGCGCGCCGTAGACGGACCGATGAGACCGATGGCACGAGTCGCCTGGGCCATGGCCTCGTCCTCAAGCTTCCGCACGACGGCGACGCGCGCGCGCATGGTCGCGACAAGCGCTTCGTCCGCGCGTAGCACCGCGTCAAGCACGCCGGCCGCCTCGTCACTCATCTCCAGCGAGAGGAAAGCCTCCACGCCGTACAAGAGGGCCGTTTCGGAATGGTGGCCCGACTCTGCGGCGCACTCGCGTAGCAGCTTCGCCCCTTCGAGGCGATCCCCGTCGTGGTTGCGTTCGCACAGAGCCATGCCGAGCAAGAATCTGGTTTCGTGAGCTGGGGTCTGCTGCAGCACATCCCGCAGCCCCCTGATGCTCGCGTCCGCGTTCCCGCGGTCTCCAAGAAGCCGCGCGTACGCAACCCGGATCCCGGATCGGTGGGAGCAAGCTTGAAGGCCTCGTCGATGTCGGCCTGCGCTTCGGCGAGGCGGCCCGAGAAGTCGCGGGTCACTGCGCGGCGCACGAGCGCCGTCGCGGCGAACGCGGCGTCGGTAGGTCGGGCAAGCTCCGCAGTCTTCGTGAAGCACTCTTCGGCCTCAGCAAGTCGTCCCTTGTCGGGCGCCAGGGGTTGCGGCGCGCGCTCCGGGTCTAGCTTTTGCGCTTCGGTCCGCATCAAGATGAAGCCCAGCGCAAACCATGTCCGTGGGTCCTCGGGCGCGACGGAGGCCGATTTCCGTGCCGCTTCCTCCGCCAACGGCACGGAGTCCAAGCCCTGAGCTCGCACCGCCGCCTCGGCCCAGAACTTCGCGTGCTTGGCCATATGGCCGGGAAGCTCGCGCAACAGTCGCGCGAACTCGTCGTCGTCCTGAGCCGTTCGAATGCATGCCGCGTAGATGACAGCGGAGCTGGGAAAACGCGCGCGGGCCTCCTGGGCGAGCGCACGTGCTCGCGCCGAGTCGCCAAGCAGCTCGTGAGCGGACACCTCGTTCGCGAGGGCCACTTCGTCGTCCGGTTGGTGCTCGCGGGCTTCGATAAGGAGGCGAGCCGCTTCCTCGTTGCGACCCTCGCGCACGCTCATGTCCGCTTCGAGTGTGCAAGCCCGCCAGCGCTGCCGGGCCGAGAGCTTGTCCCACCGGCGCTCGCGGAGCCGCCTCAGAAACGCTCGCGCAACCTGGAACTCGCCGCGCTTCGCGCGCTCGCGGATGTCGTCGAGCTCCCCATCTGCCTCGCGCCCCGTGCTCTCTGGGCTTGGCAGGACGACCGACCCGCCCGCGGCGACGACGACCAAGTCGCCTCCAGCGCTGACGTTCTGAAGGACCGCGCTCGAGCCCGCCGCGACGGGCTCTACGCTTTTGGGGGTTTGCCGGACGAAATCTCGACGTTCTTGTGCGCGTCAATCCCGCGAGCGTGCACGCCACGCCCGGTCGCATCTTCTGCCTTGACCGCGCCTGCGCGGCTCGTGACGTTCTCGGCAACCACGGCCGGCGCCGGATCGTTTGAACCGTCGACCGCCATGTCCACTCCGGGCGCCTTGATGCGAGCCCGCACACGGCTGCGAAAGCGCAGGCCCACCATCAGCACGACAACCGCGATGACGCTGACGACGGTGACCGTCTGAGGGTCCATGGGTCCTTGAAGGCAGCGAACGGGATCGGCGCTGGGAAGCGGATCCGGCTGGCGCGCGTCGTCGTGGGGCGTCGGAGCGTGCTGAGTTACGCTTGCGACCGATGTCGTCCTCTCCGCCCGCTGGTGCACGCCGCATGCTCCGGGAACCAGGTACACCTGCCCCCGAGCCTCCTCCTGGCCTTGCGTCGCGCATCGACCGATCGCTCGTCGCGCTGATCATTCCGGGCGATGGCGAGAGCCTCTTCTTCGTGGGGTCGGGCACGCTCGTCCGGCTGGGCGGAGTGGAACTCGTCTTCACGGCGGCCCACAACCTCGTCGACGATGATAGGAAGGCGCTCTACCCCCGGGAGCTGGTTACGGTTCATGCCCCGCCCCGTCATCTGTTTCTCCCGCTCACGGTGGGCGGGGGAGCTCCGTCCATTGCGCGCATCCATGTCCCCGGGCCACCCGACAACGAAGGCGACATCTGGCCCGACGTCGCGGTCCTCGAGTTGACGACAGACGCGATCCTTCGCTCCGAGCGCGAACCTTTCGAGGCAGGCAGCCTGGGCTCCTTCCCGTCAACGCTACATAGCGACGACGCGTGGGTTGCCGGTTTTCCGATCGCGAGCGTGGATGCCAAGAACCCGCAGTTCGCGTTCACGCCGCAGCTCGTGAGAGTTGTTACGTTCCCGGGTGCGCGGCACTCGAAAGAGCCAGCCGAGGGTCGCGGTGTCCATGTTCTCCTTGGCGGCCCAGCCTTCAGCCATTCGCTTCGGCAGGACGTGGACATGCCCCACCCGCACGGGATGAGTGGCGGCCCGCTCGCAGTAGGCGCGGATCTCGCTTCGTTGCTCCTCGTGGGGCTCGCCACGCGCTACCATCGCAGCCGTCAAGACGAGTGGTGCGAGCCGACCGTGGAGGCCGTACGCCTCCTCATCGACCATGAGAACGAAGCTGTGCGTGATGCCGCGCAAAGGCTCGTCACCCAGCTCACCCCCTCGACGTCGCTCGAGACCAGTCAGACCCCGGCTAGCAGCGAGTAGAGTTCGCTGAGCCTCGCCACGGGGAACGGGTCGGTGCCGGCTTTGGACCTCGACACCTGCGCGCGCTCGACGCCGAGAAGCACGCCGCCCCTCATCCGGGGGCAGGGTAAGCACGGAGGGACGCCGCAGGCACGGTGGCTGGAGCGGAGTGGCGGTCCGTTACCGACTTCATCAACCACTGCGGCGGGGAAGCCGCCTCGACCACGGGAGCCGACGGTTCGGTGTCCGATGCCCGTCGCGACGTTGGCGCCGACAGATAGGCCCGCATCCCGCCGACGCCGACCGCCATCACGACAACGAACGCCGCGGCGAGGGACGCCACACGTCGGTTCCAGGCGCCGCGCTCGAGCTTTTCATCAATCGTCGGTGCGCACGTCACCTCCCGTCGCGCTTTGGAAACCTTTGGCCGCCGCGTTCGATCTCTATCGACCATCTGCACGGCGGCGACATTGGCGTTCGCGAGCGAGGCGGCCCGAGAAGCGGCGCGCTCTCCGTCGATC
>CAZVPE010000334.1:0-5215 GCA_964628155.1 uncultured Polyangiaceae bacterium
CTCCCCACCCGTCCCAGCCCTGCGATCCCGAGCGTCGTGCCTTTCAGACCGTCGGCCCGGCTGTACTCTTTCTTGTTCCACCGGCCGGCGCGCAGGTCGACGGTGGCGTCGGCAATGCGACGATCGAGCGCGAGGATGAAACCCATCGCGAGCTCTGCGACGGCGGCCGCGTTCTTGCCGGGGCAGTTGCTGACGCGTATCCCTCGGTCACTCGCGGCGTCGACGTCGATCGTGTCGACTCCGGCGCCTGCGCGAACGACGAGCGCCAGACGCCGGGCACCGTCGATGGCCGCGCGGGTGACGCGCGTGCTCCGCACGACCAAGACTTCGGCGTCGCCGATGCGCCCTTCCGACGCCAAATCCTCCGCGGAGCATCGCGGGTCGTAGTCGACGTCGAAACCCAGCGCCTCGAGCTCGCGGATGTGATGCTCGGAGAAATCGTCTGCGACAAGGACGCGCATCCGCCTGAAGACGTTTTAGCCCAGCCCGGACGAAAAAAGGGACCCCGCCGTCGATTGACCGATGAGCTTGGGCGCCGACCCCCGTCCATATGTCTCGAAAGGAAATGCCCATGTCACCATCCAACGAGTCTCTCGTGTTTCTGACCGTGCGCGGTACCCTCGTTCCAAAGACGCTCGAGGCTGGGTGCCAGCTCCACAACCAAACCGCGGGGTCGCCGGAGGGGATCGCCGCCGCGCGGGCTCTCGGTGATCTCAGCCACAAGGTCTACTCCCCCGTCCCCGGGCTCGGAGCGAAGGACGGCGAGGTCCTCTTCTTCGATTGGTGGAAAACGGCCGATGGGATCGCCCAGTTCTTCTCCAACCCACAAGTTCACGGGATGGCGTCCAAGCTTTTCAGTGAACGCGAGGCCACCATGTGGACGCCCGCGCGTAGCGCATTCGGGTTCGAGCTCCCGCCGCCCGCCCATCGTCCGGAGCGATGGGTTGGCGTGGTCCGGGGCCCGGTCGCAAGCCCTGAACGGGCCATCGAAGTGTTCCGAGGGGTCCTCGCCGACAAGCTCTCCCTGGCGAGGCAGCGGGGGCAACTCTCGCACCAACTGCTGGTCAAGATTCCGGCGCCAGGCGACTCGAGCGGACCCGAAGTGCTCGGCGTCGATCTATGGTTCGACGCGGCCGGGATGAAAGCCCACTACGACAGCCTGTCGGGCTACGAGAAGGCATTCGCGGCAAAGCCGCAGACGTCGGTGTGGCAAGAGGGCACGGGCGGCGTCTGGTCGGAGTGGTGACAATGGCGTGAACGGCGGACCAAGCGGGCCAGGTCCGCTTGACGGACCCGGGTGTCGAGGGTGACCCTCGCGCGCATGCAGGAGGATCTCTCTCGACTCGCCGCGGCCAAAGCGGGTGACCAATCCGCGTTTGGTGAGCTCGTGGCCGGGTACCGACGGGAGCTTCGCGCCTACTGCTACCGCATGACGGGCTCCCTGCACGATGCCGACGATCTACTGCAGGAGAGCCTCCTCCGGGCATGGCGCGGTTTGCCTTCGTTCGAAGGCCGTTCGAGCTTCCGGACGTGGCTCTACCGCGTGACCTTCACCGCGTGCGTCGATGCCACCCAGAGCCGACCCGCCCGCATGCTCGCCATCGACTGCCGCGGACCCGCAGCCCCGCACGACCCTTTGCCGGCTCCGGAGCCAGACCGATGGATCGACCCGTGCCCGGCCTCGATGCTCCAAGACAGCGAGTCATCCCCCGAAGCGCGTTACGGCCAGAAGGAAAGCGTCGCCCTCGCCTTTCTCGCCGCCCTCCAGCTCCTTCCCCCGAGGCAACGCGCAATGCTTCTCGCGTGCGACGTGCTCGGGTGGACCGCGCCGGAATGCGCCGAAATGTTCGATTCGACCGTTGCCTCTGTCCATAGCGCGGTGCAGCGCGCCCGCGAGACGCTGGAGGCGAGAGCCGAGCGATGGCGACCAACGCTGCCCAGCCCGGAGACGACGCGCGCACTGCTCGAGAGGTATGTCCAGGCGTGGGAGAGCGCCGACGTGGAATTGCTCGCGAAGCTTCTGCACGAAGATGCGACGCTTTCCATGCCGCCACTGCCGATGTGGCTCCGCGGCGTGCGCGCGATTGCCGAATCGATCGGAGCGATGGTCCTCGTCCCGGAAGCCCGCGGGCAGTTGAGGCTCTTGCAGACCGAGGCCAACGGCTTGCCTGCCTTCGCCGCCTACCGCCGTGCGCCGGACCATGGGTTCGATCCCATGGCCCTGCACCTTCTTTCACTGTCCGAAGACCGCGTGATGACGATCACCGCGTTCCTCGACCCGAGCCTGTTCGCCCGTTTCGAGCTCCCGGCGCGTATCTGAAGCCCTCTTTCAACCGGACGGCACGGACTGCAGACTGCACGTCAAGGACGACACGAGGCGCGCCACGTCTTCCACAGTCCCGATTCGGTCGAACATCTCCGAGGGAATGTTCACGCCGAATCGGGTCTCGACGTCCGAAACGAGTTCCATCACGCTGAGGCTGTCGAGACCCAGGTCGTTCTGAATGTGATCCGACGGCCGGATTGGACGCGATTCGTCGACGTGACGCCGGAGAAGCTCAGTCGTGATTCTCAGCGACTCGTCGAAGCTCGACATCCTGACGAGGGTAGCAGCGTGCGGCCATGCCGTCATGGAGAGCGCGCGCGACACGGTCGGGCTTGGCACTGTCCAGCAACGCTCGAACGACGGCAATCCCGTACGCGCCGGCCTGTACGCAGGTAGGCGCTCGCTCGACCGTGACGCCGCCCAGCGCGTACACCGCCATCCGATTGCCTGCGATGGCGCGCGCGGAGCGGAGCGCGCCGACGCCACGCGCCTGCTTCCACGGCGCGTTCTGCGTGGGCGGCCGCGTTGGAAACACGGGCGACACCAAGACTGCATCCGCGCCGCTTGCCAAGGCGAGTCGCACCGCATCGTCCGAATGAGCGGCGACCGAAACCCATGCCCCTACGCCGCACGTCGCTCGAACTTCGGCGACGCTCCCTGCGCCTTCGCCGAGGTGGACCCCGTCGGCCCCGACGTCGCGCGCGAGACGAGCGCTCCCGTTGATGACGAGCGATGCGCCGGAGGCCCGCGTGACCGAGCGGAGGCGCAGAGCGAAGAGGCGCAGGCTGACGAGCGGTCGCATCTTGTCGCGCAGCTGAACGCAGAGCGCGCCCGGCGGTAGCGCGGCCGCGACGAGGCGCACGCACCTTTCGATCCCGTCGTCGCCGAACGCGGGATCCGTCACGAGGATGATGCGGGCGGCCAATGCCTGCGCCATTTACTCGATGACGCCGGCGGTCGGACTCGAGGCGTTCGCGTAGCGCTGCTTCGGCATTCGCCCCGCGAGAAACGCCTGACGACCGGCGCGCACGCCGTCGCGCATCGCCTCGGCCATCAGCTCCGGATTCTTGGCGTGCGCGATCGCCGTGTTCATCAAGACGCCGTGGCAGCCGAGCTCCATCGCCACCGCGGCGTCGCTCGCCGTCCCCACGCCCGCATCGACGATGACCGGCACGCGGGCCTGCTCGAGAATGATCTCCAGATTGTGGCGGTTGCGGATCCCGAGGCCGCTCCCGATGGGCGCCGCGAGCGGCATCACGGCTGCGCACCCCAGGTCTTGAAGCTTCCGGCAGACGATCGGGTCGTCGATGCAATACGGCAAGACCACGAAACCTTCGCTCACGAGCTGCCGCGCGGCCTCGAGCGTTTGCTCGTTGTCGGGGTAGAGCGTCTTGGCGTCGCCGATGACCTCGAGCTTGACCATATCGGCGACTCCCAGCTCGCGCGCGAGGCGGAGCGTTCGCACGGCCTCCTCCGCCGTGTAGCAACCGGCCGTGTTCGGTAGGACCGCCCACGGTTTGCTCGCGAGCAGTCCCATGAGCGATCCGCTCGAGCGGTCGTTCAAGTTCACGCGGCGGAGCGCAACGGTCACGATTTGTGCGCCCGAAGCGTCGATGGCGCGCTCGGTCTCCGAGACGTCCTTGTACTTGCCGGTGCCGACGATCAGGCGGCTTTCGAAGGCTCGGCCTGCGATGACGAGCGGGTCGCTCCGGTGGGGCATGACGAGGCGAGTGTACCCCGCCCCCCGGTTCGGTCGAGTCGCTTCCAGCGCCGGTGAAGCCAGAGCCACTGGCTGGGGCGCGCGCGAACGAACGCGTCGAGCGCGCGGGTGGCGGCTTCGGTCGCCGCGATCACCCAGGTGCGCGACGGACGCATCGGAGGCTCGATGACGTCGAGCACGAAGATGACGTGCTCGCCGCGCGGCTCGCGGCGACTCGCCGCGACGACCAGGGGGGCACGACACGCGGCGGCCAGGGCGGCGGGGGACCGATCGGCGAGCGCCGCTCGCCCGAGAAACTCCACTTCGACCGCATGGCTCGGCGAAGCCGGGACCTGGTCGATCATCATCGCCACGGCACCCCCTCGCTTGAGAATTTCTCGCGCCCGCGACAAGGCACCCTCGGCGTCCGTGAGCTGCACGCCGAGAGATGCACGCAGCGACTGCCAGAAGGCGTCGAGGAACCGGACGCGCAGGCGCTTGGTGACGACGAGGAGTTCGACGTCGCGGGCCACGGCGCACGCGGCGAGATCCCAGTTTCCCGTGTGGGATGCCGCCACGACGACGCCGCGGCCCTGCGCGAGCGCGTCTTGCCAGCGCGGCACGGACGCTGGGTCGATGCGTGCATGTCGAAGGGCCGTGGGACCGCGCGCCGACAGGTACAGAATTTCGAGGGCCGAAGTCCCGAGCGATTCGTACATCGCTCGGGCCTCGGCGCGAGGTCGATCGATCCCCGCCGTGAGCATCGCCGCTTCGACGTGGAGCCGCCGAACTCGAAAGAGACTTCCGGCGACCCATCCGACCGCGGCCCCTACGATGCCCAGCATTCGCCACGGAAGCGCGGCCGCGACGGCGGCGAGGACGCGCAGGAGTGCCGTCACGGACGCCGCTCAGCCGAAGCCGGCGCGACGCACGACCTTGCCGGCTACCGACTCGGCCTCGAGCGCGACGGCAAACACGTCGCTGCGCACGACGACGAAGATTTCACGCTTCGCGTTCCGCGCGTAGACGAGCTCTCCATCTTGCCGCATCGCCTCGATGCGCGAGACGTTCATGCTGGCGCCGTCGTGGGCGACGTGCAGGGCTATCGTGCCTCCGTCCGCGAGGGTCACCCAGCCGTCTTTCTCGATCTTGGCTCCGGCAAGCTTGAGGATGGCGTCGATTTGGTCCCC
>CAZVPE010000335.1:0-5212 GCA_964628155.1 uncultured Polyangiaceae bacterium
ATGTGGCTTCGAAGGCCACCGCTCTATCCAGCTGAGCTACGGGCGCGTGAGACGGGCATCGAGTACCACGCGGCGCCCCCCAGCCGCCAGGCCCGTGAGTCATCCCTTGACCGTCCAATCCGCCGCAGCGTACCCCTGGGGCCTGGATGAGCGGCGAGCTTCGGGGCGTGCAACAGGGCGCCGCCGAGGCCCCGGAAGTCTATGGTAGCGCCGCGATCGCCAAAATCGTGCGCGCCCTTCCGTTGGTCGAGAGCGCGTACTCGCTCGTTCGCTTCTCGATTTTGCGTCCGAAGCTCCTCAGCGTCATGGACCTCCTTCTCACCGACCGAGGGCGGATTCTCGACGTCGGCTGCGGCTTCGGCCTCTTCGCCGCCTACTTCGGCCAGACCCAGCGTCGCCGGCAGATCACCGGCGTCGACCCGGACGCCCGGCGCGTCGGCATCGCTCGCCATGTCGCCGCGGCGCTGGGCTTGCACGAACATAGGTTCATCGTGGGCGACGTGCGCGCCGCGGCGCTCGAGGGCCCGTTCGAGGCCGCCTACGTGCTCGACGTGATGCACCACCTTCCGAGGGAAGACCAGCGCCGGGTGCTCGAGCGGCTCGCCGGTCTGCTCACGCCGGGAGGGATGCTGCTCGTCAAAGACATCACCACCGAGCCGCGCCACGGCCTCCTCTTCACCGAGGCGCTCGACCGCATGATGGTGGGCTGGCGCCAGCCGCTGGCCTATCGCCATCACCGCGAATGGAACGCGATGCTGACGGAGCTCGGGTTTTCCGTGCGCACGGTCCGCGTGCCGGACGTCTTGCCCTATCCCCACGTGGTCATCGCCGCGACCAAAGTGTGATCCGGGGCTATTTCACCCGATCGCGCATCGACTCGAAGCGCAGCTTCCAGACCATCGCCACCGCCTCGAGGAAGATCTTCCGGCTCATCTTGGACCGTCCGAGCGTTCGGTCGACGAACACGATGGGCACCTCCTTCACGCGCATCCCCTTGCGGGTCGCCCGGTACGTCGTCTCGATTTGGAACGAGTAGCCGTTCGAATGCACGCTATCGAGGTCGATCGCCTGGAGCGCCCGGCGGGAAAACGCTTTGTAGCCGCTCGTCAAGTCTCGAATGGGCAGCCCGAGGATCGTCCGCGCGTAGAGGCTGCCGCCCTTGGAGAGAAGGTAGCGGCCCGGCCCCCACCCCTCGATGCCGCCGCCGGGCACGTTGCGCGAGCCGATCACCACGTCGTAGCCGTCGTCGAGCGCGCGCTCGAACTCGGGCAGATACCGGACGTCGTGAGACAGGTCGGTGTCCATCTCGTAGAAACGGTCGTATCCTTCGCCGAGTCCCTTGCGGAACGCGTCGACGTACGCGGTTCCCAGGCCAAGCTTGCCGGGCCTGTGAATGACGCGAACGTGCGGGTCTCGCGCGGCGAGCGCGTCGGCGATCTGCCCGGTGCCGTCGGGCGATCCGTCGTCGACGACGAGGAGATCGGCGTGGGGCAGGGCAGACCGAGCGGCTTCGACGAAGCGCGGTAAGTTCTCGGACTCGTTGTAGGTCGGTGTGACGATGAGCGTACGCGTCATTTGCGGGGAAGGGCTCGGAAAAGCCGTAGGAAAAAGGACAGTCGGAGCGTCCGCGAGCAGTCTTATCAGACTTCGGGCCCGGTTCGTCTCCACCTTCGATCGGGGCAACTTGCCTCTGACCTGCCGCCGCACAGCCCTGTTAGGATGGTTGCAGCCGATGGCGCTGAAGTCCCACCCCGCTCGTTCGCTCGATGTCCGCCTGGCGGACGCCGAGGCGGCCCTCTCTCGCGAAATGCGCGTGAGCAAGGCGCTGCGGGAGGTCGGGGTTGCGCTCGGAACCACGCTCGACCTCGACCGGCTGCTCGAGCTCATTCTCGACAAGATCACCGAGGCGCTCGAGGCCGATCGCGCGACGCTTTACTTGCTCGACGAGACGAACGACGAGCTGGTGTCGCGAATCGTCCAGGGGGAAGAGGTCCGCTCGATCCGCCTTAAAATCGGCCACGGAATCGCCGGGCACGTCGCGCGTACGGGCAAGCCTCTGCACGTGCGCGACGCCTACAAGGACCCGCGCTTCAGCGCAGAGTGGGACATGCTCTCGGGCTACCGGACCCGATCGATCCTCGCGGCGCCCATCCGAAACCACCTCGGGAAGACGATGGGCGTCGTGCAGGTGCTCAACAAGAAGCGCGGCGAGTTCTCCGACGACGACGCCGAGATTCTCGCGGCGCTGGCAACCCAGGCGGCCGTCAGCATCGACAACTCGCGCCTCTTCATGTCCGTCACGCAGAAGAACATCCAGCTTCTCGACACGAAAGAGCAGCTCGAGAATCGCGTCGACGACCTGAAGCTGCTGTTCGACCTCGAGCGCGCGATGGCTCGAGCGACCTCGCTCGACGAGCTGCTCATCGCCGTCCTGGGCGAGGCGACGCGGGCGTGCGAGGCAAAGATGGGAGCGGTCGCCCTTCGAGATCCCGAAGGCCGGGCCGGTGCGCTCTACATCATCGACGAGCGCACGAGGAAGATGAAGCGCCTTCCGTACCCGGACGACGCGGGCCTCATCGGCTGGGCGATCCAGCACAACGAGGTGCTCGTCACGAGCGGCGCCGACACCGACCCGCGGCGTGATCCGGAGCTCGACGAGCGCATCGGAGGGGCGACGACGAAGACGGCGCTCATCGTTCCCCTCGAGGGCGAGCACGCTCCCCTGGGGGCGCTCGCGATCTACAACAAACGAAGCGGACGGCCCTTCGACGACGAAGACCGAGAGCTCCTCCAACTCGTCACGGCGAACGCGTCGACCGCGATTCTCCTCCAACTCTCGCGCGAGGGGCGCGAACGCGAAGAGCGCCTCACCACCATCGGGCGCCTTTTGTCGAGCGTGATCCACGATCTAAAGACGCCGCTGACGGTCATCAGCGGCTATGTTCAGTTGATGCAGGGGTCCAACGATCGACGGATTCGCGAGCGCTACGCGAAACTCGTCCTCCGGCAATTCGATCTCATCGGCGCGATGCAGCGCGAGGTGCTCGAGTTCGCGCGCGGCGAGAAGAGCGTCCTCGTTCGCAAGATCTACCTCCAGAAGTTCTTCGACGACGTTCGCGGGCAGCTCGAGGCGGACCTCGCCCGGCGCGGCGTCGAGCTCGTCGTCGACGTGCAAGAGCGCGGTACCGCGCGGTTCGACGAAGGAAAGATCCTGCGGGTCGTCCACAACCTGGCCAGAAACGCGGTCGACGCGATGGGCCGGCGCGGTGGCAAGTTCGTCATCAAAGTGACGCGCGACAAAGAGGACGGGTCGCTCCTCCTGACGTTCTCGGACACGGGGCCGGGCATTCCGAAGGAAATCGAGCACCGCCTCTTCCAGTCGTTCGTGACGAGCGGAAAGAAGGGGGGCACCGGGCTCGGTCTCGCCATCGTCAAGAAGATCGCCGAAGAGCACGGGGGCAGCATCGCCGTGCAGTCGTCGAGCCGGGGGGCCACCTTCAAACTCCGCATTCCGCAGCCACCAGTCTCCTGAGCGTCTTCCACATGAAACCGCAACTTCGATTGGCCCTCTGGGCCGGCATTGCAGCTCCGAGCATCGTCATCGCGGCCTCCGGAGCGGGCTGCAGCAGCATCAGCGTCGTCGCGATCGGTTCGTCGTCGGTCGCCCAGACGGCGTGCCCCGCTACGCTGGCCGAGACCATCGGCGCGGCGTGCACGGTCTTCGGCTCGACATGCGGGCCGACCATTCAGTGCGGCTTTTCCCAGATTTCGATCCTCTGCCTGTGCGACGGTCATGCGTTTCAGTGCGCAGACGGTGCCGGCAACCCGGTCGATACGCCGGACGCGGCGACCTGCCTGACGCCGCTCGACGCGAGCACCACGTGTCCACACACCGAAACGGCCGCGGAGCTCGCGCCCTGCCAGTCGACCGGCCTCGTCTGCAACTATCCGAGCAGTTGCCCGGGCGCGTACGACCAGTGTCAGTGCTTCCCGGGTCAGACCCGTGACGGCGGACTTGGTTTTCGCTTCGAGTGCGAGCCGGCCACGTGTGAATCGCCCGATTCCTCCGATGCCGGATCGACATCGACGCCCGCAATGGACGCGAACTCGGTCGCCGACACCGCGCCATCCGAGGCTTCCACCGCGCCCTCCGACGCCTCCGTCACGGACGATGCGTCCGACGCGCAAGGAAACGCCGAAGCCGACGTCGGCTCCAGCGCGGCCGATGCCAGCCTAGACGCAGGCGCTGACGGCGACGGGGCAGGCGTCGTTAGCGACGCCGCCCGCGACAGCGACGCTCCCGCCGAATAACGGTCGATCGCCGGCACCGAAGACGGGACGACGGCTCGGTCGCCCCGTCCGGCGCGGGATCAGCCCTTGGCGAAGCCCTGCAAGAAGAAGGCGATTACGAAGGCCAAGAGCACCAGCGACTCGATGAGCGCGAGGCCGAGAATCATCGGCGTTTGAATGCGCGCCGCCGCGCCTGGGTTGCGCGAGATCCCCTCGAGCGCCGCAGCTGCGGCGCGCCCCTGGCCGAGGGCGCCGCCGAGCACTCCGAGCCCGATCGCGATGCCCGCGCCCGCCGCAGCCCAGGCCCGGACGTCGAACACGTTCGAGCCCGAGTGGTCGTCCTGGGCGTACGCCAGGAGCGGCAAGAGGAAGGTCGCGGCGAACGGTAGCGCCGCCAGAGCGAACTTCTTCGGGAACGACATCGTCAATGGCTCCTTCTTCGTGTGCAATGGTTTAGCTGGAGCGGCCTTGTAGTCGCTTTCAGCTCAGCAGGCTAGTCCGCACGTTCAATGCGCGGCGGTTGCGGCGTGCGCCTCACCGGCGCCGTGCGTCTTTGTTTCCGGATGATGTTCTTCGTGTTCGGTCGCGAGCGAGATGTAAATCGACGTGAGGAGGCAAAAAACCATCACCTGAACGACGACGACGAGCGCACCCAGAAGCATCACCGGGACGGGCAAAAACAGGGCAACCATGCCCAGCGTCAGCGTGACGAGCAGGTGGTCGACCGCCATGTTCAGCATGAGACGGATGCTCAACGTCAGCGGCCGAATCAGCGTCGAAACGGTTTCGATCACGAAGAGCAGGAGATTGATCGGGATGCCCCACCAGCCGATGTAAGGCCCGAAGAGGTGCTTCAGGTAGCCGAGCCCGTTCTCTTTGAGTCCGTAGTAGTTGAACATCACGAACACCACGGCGGCGCAGC
>CAZVPE010000336.1:0-5156 GCA_964628155.1 uncultured Polyangiaceae bacterium
CCCTCTCCGCAAGCGGAGAGGGGTGTCTGCGGGTCTCGCGATACCGGAGCTGCTCACGCTCTCCGCAAGCGGCCCGCGAGCGGAGAGGGGGACTGTCGCGTGCGCCCGCTTCGGTGGTGGCTACGGGCGCCATGGCCACGTCAACGGGTCGGCAGCATCGCCGCGATGCGAGCCAGCGCGCTGTCGATGCCCTGCAGGACCTGTTCGTTTTCCAATCGCAGCACGCGCTCGCCGTGGTCCAGCAGGAATTGATCGCGTTGTGCATCCAGGTCCACCCGACCGCGGTGTGACGACCCGTCCAGCGACCACCGACACCCCTCTCCGCTTGCGGAGAGGGGCCGGGGGTGAGGTCTTCCCCAGGCGCCGCAAAGCGCAGAGCGCGAGCCGGTCTTGGTACCGCGAGACCTCCGGCCGGGGAACCCCCGGGGCGAGGTCTAATAGCTGGACCAGCCGGTTCACAAACACGATGTGACGAATGCTTAGCCGCCCCGCAGGGGGACCTGAGGGTGGGCTGCGTCGGCCCATGCGCGGGTTGCGCGAGCGGCTCGTCGGTCGAAACCGAGACGAAGGCCTGGAACACCGAAAACGCCCGGCCCCCGGGGCGCGGCACACACGGTGCAAAAGCTGAGCTCCGTCATGAGCATCGCCTGGAGTCTCGACGACCCCGCGCTCGACGAGAAGAGCGAGCCGCACGGGCCCGAGCGCAGAACGGGTCTCGACGCGTTTGCCGCCGCCATCGACGGCATCCGGCGCGAGGTGGAGTCGAGCGTGGGCCCATCCGACCTGCGTCACATCCGCCGGGTGCGCCGCGTGTCGATCGCCGCCGAGATCGTGGGACGCGCGCTCATCCATGTCAGCGTCGACCCCCTCACGTTCGGAGCGGGGGTCGCCGCCCTGTGGCTTCACCAGCAGCTCGAGGCGACCGAAATCGGCCACTCGGCCCTCCACGGCAGCTACGACCGACTACCCGGCGCCGAAGCCTTCCGATCGCGCACCTTCCGCTGGGACACACCGATCGACGAAGAATCGTGGCGGTTCGGCCACAACGTTCGCCATCACCAGTATACGAACATCGCCGGGCGCGATCCCGATATTCATTTCGGGCCGACGCGCCTGACCCACCGGACGCCGTACGGCCGTGCGCACCGGGTGCAGCTCGCGTATCTCGTCCTCGTCGTCATCCCCAATTTTGCCTTCTTCATGAGCTGGCACTTTTCTGGGCTGAGCGACGTCTACTTCGGCAATGGCAGACCCGAGAAGTTCGATTTCATCCGCGATCGGTCGCCGCGCTCCGTACTCGCAGCGCACCGGACGCTGCTTCGAAAGCATCTGCCCTATTACGCGAAGGAGTATCTGGTCTTTCCGCTGCTTGCGGGGCCGTTCTTCTGGAAGGTGGCTCTGGGGAACTGGCTCGCCAGGTCGGTCACGGACGTGTACTCGGCCCTCACCATCTTGTGCGGTCACGTCGGCGACGACGTGAAGACCTTCCCGGAAGGAACGCGCGCTCACAGCCGCGGCGAGTTTTACAAGATGCAGGTCGAGGCCACGAACAACTTCGATGTGCCGCTCCCCGTTTCGATTCTCTGCGGTGCGCTCGACCGGCAAATCGAGCACCATCTCTTTCCGCGCCTTCCGCCGAACCGACTGCGCGAAATCGCGCCCGCAGTCCGCGCAGCGTGCGCCGCGCACGGGGTCGAGTACCGAACGGCCTCCTGGCGACGAACCCTCGGAAAGGTGTTCCGCCACATTCATGCGCTGAGCCGAGACGCGATCGCTGGGTGACGGAGATCCCGCGTGCCTGGTGACGCTACGCGCGTCATCTTGGTCACGGTCCGACGTCGGTAAGCGGAGCCCCCGAGACGAAGTCGCTCGTCCACTTGGCAAGCGTGACGCCGCCCGCGAGAGGCGCGTAAAAGCGATCGCGGAACGTGTGCATGTGCAAGGTGTCGATCGAGCCGTTCGACGTCGACGCGTCCGGATCCGATCCGCCGATGTAATACGAACCGAAGCTCCCGGTGCACGAATACGTCGTACGCAGCGAGTCGAGGGCTTGTGCGAAGAGCGGGCCCGGGTAGTCGGGCGGGTCGCCGCCCTGCAGGCCGAGCCCGGACAAGATGTTCGGATCGCTGCTCGCGCAGTCGTTCGTCCCTGCCGAGTAAAAGAGCCTGAAAATCTGATCGTGAATGCTCGAAATGAGCCCTATCCGCGCCCGGGGATACTTTCGGAGCCAGTATTGGACGACGTTCATCAGACCGCCCCCGTCGGGCTGGCGGCACTCCTGGCAGTCGGAGGGTAGCGAGCCGTCCCACCCCCACAGCTCTCGGAGCTCCTTCTGGAGACACGTGGCGAGATACATGGGGTCGAGGAACGCGGGGCCCGAGTCATCGACGACCGTCACCGGCACCGAGCCGAACGAGTCTTGCACGAGTCCGTAGTTGAGCGCGGCCCCGAGGCCTCCGGCGCTCGTGCCCGTCAGAACGACCTGGTCGACGTCGGGGAACGTGGGCACGACCCGCGCGATGAAGCGCTGCATGTTGCTGTAGCCGACGAACTGCTGCTGCTTCGTGTTGCCGAGACCGTCGTCCATCATCACGTTCGGCGCCGCGCCGAAGTGAACGTCTCCCGTGCAGTAGGGAACGTAGACGCGGTTCCAGCCCTGGAACGGGTTGGCGCCGTTCGTATCGTCGAAGATCCCCGTCGTGTACGGCTGCTGGAGGACGAAGTCGGTCATGTTCGAGAGGAGGACCGCGCTGAACGACTCTCCCTGCGTCGGCCCCCCGTGGAAGAACTGGTGAATGTTGGCGGGGTTGTGATCGCAAAAGTGCGGGCTCATGCACGCGCCGCCTCCCTCGAGATAAATCATCAGTTTCTTCGACGCCACCGCGGAGTACTGCACGTAAATGCCGTTGCTCGATCCGTCGCGGCAAACCGCGCCGTCGATTTGGTAAAAGTGCCAGCCCGGGGGGCTCGTTCCGCTCCCCGCGTCGCCGAGCGGCAGCGGGTCGCTCGCGTTCGGATCGAGGGGTTTGCCGAGCGGGACGGCGAGACTGACGAACGACCCGCCGTCGGCGTTCTCGACGTCGCAGCTCGGAGCCGACCCGGCTTCTCCCGACGCGCGGACGGCGGCTTGCACCGGCATGTTGCTGGACGCTTCTCCCGGCCCTTCGCCGGAAGCGCCGCTCGTGGACGCGTCGAAATCGGCGGACCAGGGGTCCACGCCGGCACGATTGGACGGTACGTCGCAAGCCACTCCGACTTCGAGCGCGAACAGCGTGAGAACGAGCGGTCGCCGGATCCCCATGTCCGCGACTGGAGCAAGCTTCTTACCAACGGGCAGCGACGGCAATTCCAGGCACCCGCGCAGAAGCTTCTTGCGCGAGCCGCGCGAGAGGTTGCGCAACGGACGCGCCGCGGTCTGCGAAATCGCGGCGCTGAACGCCGCCGGTCGTTCGAATGGGCGCGGCACGCGGCCTGCCTTATGGGGCAGTCCAATGATCCAAACCATCATTCCCGGGTGCAGAACGCTCACGTACGGATGGGTGGGAGCCGCGCTCGTCCTCTCGCCGTGCGCGTGCGGCTCGTCGGCCGGCACGACCTCCTCGGCGCTCGAGGTCGCGAGCGTGGCGCCCGAGGCGGGCATTCCGGCGGAGTCCTCGAATCAGGCCGACTCCTCTACATCGTCCACGCAAGGCAATACCGCGCCCGGCACGGAGGCCCCCGACGCCGGTGCCGTGGGCAACCAGTCTCCGGACGCGGGGGCAGGCTCGAGCGCCCCGCTGTGCGGGACGACTCCGTGCGATCTTCGAACGAACACCTGCTGCGTGCCTACGGACGGCGGAGTGTCCGGCGCGCAGTGCAAGCCCGGCACGTCGGCCGCGTGCTCGGCGGGGACGGCGACGTTTCATTGCCAGCAAATGTCCGATTGCGCGAATGGGGACGTTTGCTGCGGCGTGTACGATCTTTTGGCCGGAACCGCGCAGACGCAGTGCCAGTCGGGCTCCTGCCAAATTGCGCAAGTTTGCAAGACCAACGGGGAGTGCCGCAACGGCCAGCCGTGCACCGAGCAGCTCTGTCAGGGCCAAGCGACGCTGCAGCTATGTGGCGTGCAGGCGGCGCTCGGCTGCAGCGCCCACTGACGTCGACGGATCCAACCACCGTGTTTTTTCCTACCGAGTCCATGTCGCACAACAACAACACCCGGCTTCCATTCGAAATGTTCGACGTCGCGTACACCGATGCCGAGGCACGCCGCGCTCGAAGGATGGAAAATATTTACCATATGGGCCAGGCGAAGGTGTGGGACGGCCGCGAAGTCCTCTCCCAGCTCATCGCCAAGCACGGAAAACCCACGCTGCCGCCGGCCAAGCTCCGCGCGCTCCGGCGGGTCTTCGCCATCATTCTCTGGGGCGAGCTCGGAGCGTGGAAGATCAGCGCGCAGCTCGCCGATCGGCTCGTCCAGCGCGAGGCGAAGCTCGCCGCTTCGAGCCAGGTGCACGACGAGGCGAGGCACTTCTACGTGATGCACGACTACCTGGAGGCGCTCGGGGACAAACCCTGCAAAATGGAATTTTGGGCGGAGCGCGTGCTGCGCAAGACCCTGGAAACGAACGATCTTCTGAAGAAGCTCGTCGGGATGCAGATGACCGTCGAGACCATCGCGATGGTCATCTTCCAACGAATCCGAGAGCTGGACGTCGAGCCCGTGCTGACGGAGCTCATGGGATACTACGAGCGGGACGAGGCGAGACACGTCGGCCTGGGCGTTCAGCTCATTCCGGACCTCGTCAGCAAATTGTCCGTCGCGGGCGCGGTCGACCTCGGGCTCTTTCGGCTCGACCTTCTGACCACGACTTTGATCAGTCTGAAGAGAATCGAGCCCGACTTGCTCGAGCTCGGCGTCGATCCGCGAACACTCCTCACGATCGCGTTCCGCAAGCAAGCGGACATCGACGAACGGATTCGAGCCGAGTTTCCTCGATGGCCGTCGGACCCGGCCATGCGTCGCATTCTCGAGGGCGTTTGCGAAGCCGTCTTCCCGCGCGAGGGCGTGGACGCAAAGGTACCGCTCGGCGTCCGCTTGCGCCACGCGCTCGAAGTGACCGCCCGCGTCCGACCGAGCCTCTACCCGCCGGCGGGGTAGGGTGCCGACGGCTGCC
>CAZVPE010000337.1:0-5156 GCA_964628155.1 uncultured Polyangiaceae bacterium
GTGTTCGCGGGTTGACTGGGTTGGGGGGGGGCGTCCTTGTATTCCGTGACACCGCAGCCGGTCACGGCGACGAGCCCCGCTAGGTAAGCGCGAACGATCGGACGACGGATCGCAGCGCGAGCCCCGGTGATTGGGCGGTTCGCACGGTCATTCTGAGTAGGCGTCGGCATGTTCCTCCAAACTGGAGAGGATTCTCTCCGCTTCCACATCGAACGGATCGGCTGCCAGGGAACGGCGCAGGTAAGTCAGCGCGGAGGCCGGCTCGCCGAGACGCAGCGACACGAGAGCCAACAGATTCAAACTCTGGACGTCGCTCGGGTCGTCCTTCAGGGCCCTTTCGCCGAGACCCCTGGCACCGAGCAAATCCCCGGCCGCGAAGCGACTCCGCGCCCGAAGGGCCCGGCCTTCCGGCGACGAAACCGGCGCCAAGACCCGCTCCGCCTCGCTGAATTGGCGAAGGGTAATCTCGAGGGTGGCCAGGCCGACGCGCGCAGCGTCGCGCAGGCGGGTCGAGCCGCGGAACTGCCCTTCGAGCGCGCCTAGAACGCGGTCGATGTCTGCCCGCGATCCGACGTCGAAACGGTCCAGTCCTGCGTCGTCGCGTTTGGCGAAGAGGGTCTCCGCCCCGTCCGTGAACACGAGCTTCCACTGAGGGCTGGCGTCGAGGTGCGCAATGAGACCGAGATATCGATCGGGATAGGTCACCGGCAGGATCACGTAGTCGAACGAGTGCGCCTTCTGGAATGCGTCGAACCGATCGGGGTGGTCGGTTACATCGAGGTACTCTGCAAACTCGGCCGCCGTGCGCAGCACCAGGCGCGTATCCATGTAAGGACGGTATCGGGGGTAAAGGCTCCAAATGAGGTACCCGCCGTATTCGTCGGCCGCGAATATCGTTCCCGTTCCGGGACGGTCTCGGAGAATGCGCGCGCTCTCGGACGGAGCGCGGAAGGGGGCAGGGCTAGCAAGCGCCGGCTCGTTCCAAGCCGTTCCGAACAAGAGGACCAGGAGCCCGACGCAAGCCGCTCCCGGCGCCCAACGCGCCAGCGTCCTCGTGACGCGCCGCCCCCGAACGGGCGCGACCAGCCTCCGCGCCCCGCGCCACGCGTTCATCACGGCGATGGGAGTGGCGATCCAGTAGAGTAAGAGCACGTTGCGATTGCCCAGAATCGCGAGCAAGACGAGCGCTGCCACGAGGATCGCGTGTGTCAGGATGAGTCGTCGCCCGGCGAGGGCGAAGCTCGCGATCAAAAATCCGAAGAACCACTTGAGGTGCCAAAATGGTCCCGCCATCGCGGGCGCGAGCGGGGGGGCGTTCTCGACTACGTTTGCGGCATAGACGTTTTCATGACCCGGCAAAAGGCGGCCGAATAGCTCGAAAGGCAGGAGCACGGCGCGGAGGCCGTACGGCGTCGCACAGCATGCGAGCGCGCACAGGAACAAAGTGAGGGCGAGCGCCGCACCCTCGTTGCGATGCGAGTGCGAATGGGCATCGGTCGCGCGACCGTTCGGGGAACCCGTCAGCGACGGTGTATCGGAACGAGCTGCCCAGCTACCGAACAGGTACGCCCCGACGAGCGCAGGTCCCAACGCGAAGAGGCCCTGACAATTCGCCCACACCAGCTGGAGCAGCGGGAGCGCAAGGAGCGCCGACCATCGCCGTTCTCGTCGATGGCGCTCGAGCTGCACGAAGAAGAGAGCGAGCAAGACGAGCGTCACCAACACAGGTCGCAGCAGCAGGAGTGAACGCGCCGCGAAGAGCGCGCCGAGAAACACCGCCGCGAACGACTGTGCCGCCCTGGGCCCTGCCTCCCGGTTTACGGCTCCCAAAAGCAAGAGCGCGCCGATGGCGACGAGCAAGCACTTCGCAACGACCAGCGCGGTCAACCCCCCGACGCAAAACACGGCGTACGCGGCGAGCTGAAAGAGCCAATGCACGTCGACCCATGGGCGCCCTCCGGCGCTGACGGAGAAGGGATCGACAGAAACGAGAGATCGGGTCCGGAGGATCTCCCGTCCCGCCGCGAGGTGCCACCACAGGTCGCCGTCCGTCGCCGGGGCGAGGCCGGAGCTGAATGCCCCTGTGAAAAGTGCCGCGGCGGTCGCGTGCGATCGGGCCGAGCGCCATGCCATGCGGAGGAGGGACGATGGGCTCATCCAGGCCTTTAGAACGGCGATACCGATACGCCGAGGGCGACGAGCCAGGGCTGGAGTTGAAGGTCCGTCGAAAAGGGAAACGACGCGCCCAGAAGTACGGCGACCCAATCGGTGGACCATTCGATGGACGCGTTGCCCGCCATGAGAAAGAGCGGCAAATCTTGAGGGATCCCTCGGTCTTGGTCCTTGTCGGTGAAGCCCGTTGCCGTAACGCCGAGCGCGGGGACGAAGGGCCCCAAGAAGTACCCGGCATAGGCGTACAGGCTGCCCGTCGGAGCTCGGTAGCTGCCAAGTTCGTTCGTTCCTCCGCGGTACGCCCCGAGCGCGCCGAGGACGATGAGGCCCCAGCTCTCGTCGAGCGTGTGGTCGATCATCAACGAGCCCGTGAACTTGCCGAGGCCGAGCTGCTTGTCTTGAGTCAGGTATTCGAGTTTGTACTGCGCGTCATGCGTGCCCGTGGGAAATCCGACCGACGCAGTGATCGCCGTTGCGTTGATGGGGCCGAGGCGGCGCGTGAGGTATGCGTTGATGTCGCCCAAGCCGGAGTTCGAAATGCTGACTGGAGGCCTGAGCTGCAGATAATTGCTATAATATTTGAACAGAACGGGCACGACGACGCCCACGTTCCACTTTTGCTTCTGATCGATGTCGCGGTCGATCTGCGCGAGGGCGATGAGGTTGTAGCCATTGTTGTAAGACAAATAGTCGAGCATGAGCTGCGAGTGAAAAAGGCCGCCCGTCGTGTTGTGCCCAATCCATTTGACGCCCACGCTACCGCCCGTGCCGCCCGCGCCGCACCCGCCTATCGTCTCCCAGCTCGCGAGAAGAGGGCCCAGGTGCTGCACACGCAGCGACAAGCTCGCATTCGTCCATTCGCCGTCGCCGGTCAAACGATCCGGATTCGATTCCAGAGTTGCGAGTCGCGCGGCGGCCCGTCGCGCGGCGAGGTTCGCTTCGATCGGCGGATAGCCGAGAAGCCCCACGAGAATGCCGGCCAACCCCCACGAAACGCAGCGGCGAAGGTCGAACCTACCCGGCATGGAACGGCTGAATCGCATTCTCGCCTCAGGCAGGGTCCACTTCGAGGCACCAGTAGCGGACGCTCTTTCGATCGGTTGCCGCGAACTCGTCGACCAGCGGACCTTTCCAGATTTTCTTCAAGTCCGGCGACAGTCTCATCTTGTGGACGTCGCCGACCGTGAAGCTGCGGAGCTTGCCACCGACGTATTCCTTCATCTTGTCTTTGATCTTCGCGCGCGCTTGGCGCGGTTTGTAATGAGCCACGAGAATCGAAGACTTGTCGAGCGGCCCACCGATGACCTCATAGCGCATGACATACGCGTAGTCGTAGAGATCGTCGGGTGGAAACTTGGAAGGTATCTCGACCAACTTGGCCGTGACCGGGACCACGCCATCTTCGTCGGACAGGGCGCGGCGAGGCGCTGCGACGACGAGGGCCGCAGCGACACCGATGGTCAGCCAGCGGCGGCCAACTCGGAGCGGCCTGGCGCTCAAGGAGAGATCTGCCGGCTCGATGCGCATTGCCATCCTGATCAGATGCTACGACCTTTGCTGCAGCATTCAAAACGTCGGGGGCGTAAATCAGCGGCATGCGCAAACAGTGTCACAAGTTATTTCTATAATATTGAGATCGAGGCTGCCTCGGATTGCGGGAAAGAAGAATCCAAATGGCGCCCGGGGGGCCGGAGAATGAGGAGGGCCCCACGGTCACCGGGGGGGGAAGTGTCCGCGTCTCGGCGTGAGTGAGCTTCGTTCTCCGCAGCAGTGACTTTCGTTCATCCGTGCGTGAACTTCGTTCTCGCAGCAGTGAGCTTCGTTCTCCTATCAGTGAGCTTCGTTCTCCTATCAGTGAGCTTCGTTCTCCTATCAGTGAGCCTCGTTCACGCGAGACCGAGCTTCGTTCTCGCTGGAGTGAGCCTCGTCCACGCGGGAGTGAGGTCTTGAACGACCGAGCCCTTCCGTGAACGATCGGGAGCCCCCCCACTTTCCAGCAACTGACCCTTCACTCTCGAGATACTGAGCTTCGTTTTCCCGCGAGGGAACATAACTACCGCGCGAGTGAACCTCTCTGCCGCGCCCACGATCGCGCCGGAGCGCCGCGCGGGCTTGAAGTCTGGACGGTCTACTACCCGTCCAGTAGTTTCAATGCGCAGACAGCTTGTCGCGACCCGAGGCATTCATGCGAGTTCTGACCGACGAACGAATGGGCTTCATTGTCGCGTGCGTGACGGAAGCGCGGCACCGCCGGAGCGCTCGCTTGGGTACGGTCGGCGCCATTTTTCTTCTTGTCGCCGGCTGCTCGAGCCCGAACACGGCGGTCTCCCACCCAGGTCCGAGCTCGGCCGAAAACGGGGGTTCCGGCGGGGCGGGCAGCTCCGGGGCCGCGGGATCCGAGTCGGGCAGCTCCGGTGCCTCCGCCTCCGGTTCGAGCAGCTCTGGCGCCACGGGCTCGGGGTCCGGTAGCTCCGGCGCGGCAGGCTCCGGATCCAGCGGCGCCGGCGCCGCGGGCTCGACCTCCAGTAGCTCGGGGGGAGCGGGCCCAGCGTCGGGGAGCAGCAGTTCCGGGGGCCCGTCCGGATCGTCGGGCGGGTCGAGCGGCGTTGCCGGAAGTTCGAGCGGCGCGGGCTCGTCCTCCGGGGGCTCGTCGGGCGCCACGACGATTGACGCGGGCACGCCCAGCACCGGCCCGCTCGCCCCGCCGGTCTCGGACACCGCATCGGTGGTCCCCGTCTCCAACCCTGGCCCGGGCTACACCGTGGGCGCGAACTTTCCGTACGGCCCCGAGACTTCGCAGCGCATCGACGTGATTTACCCGACCGGTGCGGGCCCCAAGGGCACGCAGGTCCTGCCCGTGGTGCTCATGTTCCACGGTGGAGCGTGGATCCACTCGTATACCAACAACTATCCATCGGGGAAGGACCATATGTCGACCTTCTTCGATCGATTTTTGGCACACGGTTTCATGGTGTGTAACGCCG
>CAZVPE010000338.1:0-5096 GCA_964628155.1 uncultured Polyangiaceae bacterium
CGGGACCATTCTCGATGACCTCGCATAGCCCGCTCATCTCCCACCGTAACTATACGACCTCGAGCGCGTCCGCGCCCCGCTTTATCCGCGCGTAATACTTGATGTCGTTCAGGTGTTTCCGCAACTGCTGCTCGTGCGAGTGCCGGAAGTTGTCGAGCCAGAGGGAGGCGGACCGTCTGTACTTTGCCTCGCAGCGTTGCCCAAGCGCGCCGTTCCCGGTCACAGGCCGTCAGCCCCTCGCGTAAGTGACAACGGGCCAACCAGGAAGCGGTGCGCTACGATCGGTTTGTGATCGAGCGCATCGTGCGTGTCGCTGAGAATTTCCGCGAGGCGGAACGCATGGACCGAGCCGATCTCGCTGAGATGTCGCTCGAGCAGCGCATTTCGGCCGTGGAACGCCTGCGGAGGGAACGCTTCGGTGAAGATCGAGCTGAGCCGCGACTGGAGCGAGTTCTTGTCGGCGCTGATCGCCCGAAGGGTGAGGTTCGTGCTCGTGGGCGGACACGCGGTGGCGGGTCACGGCGAGCCTAGGCTCACCGAAGACCTCGACGTGTTCGTTGAGCCCACCGCGTCGAACGCGGGCCGGTTGCGTCTGGCTCTCGTGGACTTCGGCTTCGGCGCCGTGGCACCGGGCGTCGAGGAACTTGCGACGGCGGACAGGATCTTCATGCTCGGCCGTAAGCCATGGCGAATCGACATCCTCACCGGAATCGACGGCGTCACCTTCCGAAAAGCGTGGGCGACGAGGGTCGAGGCCGACTTCGCCGCGAAGCCCCTCTACGTGATCGGACGCGACGCCCTCATCGCCAACAAGCGTGCATCCGCACGGGACAAGGATCTTCTGGACGTCGCCTTGCTCGAAAGGAGCCCTCCGCCTCGGAAGCTGAAAAAGGGCCGGACGAAGAAGCCGTGAAATGCCGGATGGGGTCATTCATAGACGGAGGTTCCGGCGGTGTGGCGGAGCGAGTGAGCAGGGCGACGACGCCGCGTTTGTCGCGCGCTGTCGCGTGTACGTCGCGCGATGCCGCGGTGAGGTCGGCCCTTTACACGCCCCAAGAGCTCAGGCAGCCGTCAGTGACGTCGCCTCCGCCGGAGCGTACCCAGGAGGGCAAGCGCGAAGACGGCGAAGGTGCCGCGCTCGCCGCGCTCGCCGCGATCGGCCCCGTCCGGCCCGAGCGCACACGCGCATCCGCCCCGCTCGAGGACGATGACCTCCGGAGAGGCGTCTTGGACCGCGTGGGCAGCGTCGATCCCGGTGTCCGAAAAGGGTGGCGCGCCGCTATCGATGGTTTCGCTCGATCCAGCGACGGCGCTTGCGTCGACATCGGCGGAGGCGTCGCGCTCCTTGGCGACGTCCGCGGTGATGGGTGCGTCGACGACGGCCGTTGCGTCCACGGTCGAGGCGGTATCGTCCGCCGCGATGGAATCGGTTGCTGAGGCGGCGTCAACCGGTGTGGTCGCGTCGGTTGCTGAGGCGGCGTCAACCGGTGTGGTCGCGTCGGTTGCTGAGGC
The DNA here is from genome assembly GCA_964628155.1 of uncultured Polyangiaceae bacterium. GTDB lineage: Bacteria > Myxococcota_A > Polyangia > Polyangiales > Polyangiaceae > Palsa-1150. The sequence goes on from CAZVPE010000338.1 coordinate 1,513, forward strand.
GGCGTCGACTGCGGACCCCGCGTCGATGGCCTCTCCTGCGTCAACGGGTCCGGCGCTGCACGGGGAGCCGCCGTCGGCGAGGGTCGAGGCGAAGTGTCGCAGCATGTTTGCTGCGCCGTCGTAGACCCAGAAGTCCGCTCCGCAAGGGCTGGGCGCGTATACCGTGGCCTGGAACCCGATCGAGCCGAGGCTCCCGCCGCTATGAGCATCGTAGTAGTCGCCGTCGCCGAACGCGACGTCGCCGTTTGCGGCGTAGATCGTCTCCGGGTACACGTGCAGGGTGTGGGTCACGTCGAGGGCGTCGACCGCAAGCGCACCGTAGTAGAAGACGCTGCCGTCTGTCGCCAGCGCCACGTTGGGTCCAAAGCCTTGCGCTGAACCGTAAATGCCGGTGGTCTCCTGCGCGACAAAATTCCCATTCACGATCGTGAAGGCATGGATCTCCTGCGACGATTCCCCGGAGCTACCATGGATCAGCCGCCCCGAGGGCACCGCGTATCGGAAATTCCCTTCGTAGACCGTCGCGTAAAATCCGGGAAACACGCTGTTCGAATCGACATTCAACTGCGTCAGGTTCGTATTGCCCGTCCATGCGTTGTCCGTGAAGGTCACCCACTGATCGATCGACTTGAGAATCAGGGTTGTAGCGCCGGTCGCCTGGACGTTGCCGGCGATGACGGCGCCTTCCATGCTCCAGGAGCCATTGCTCAGGTCGAGGCGATGCACCGAGCTCGGATGCAAGGGCGTGCCATAGCCGATGTTCTCGCCGCCGTAGTCCGCCGCGTAGAGGTAGCGCCCGTCTGGGGAGAGGGACATGTCGGTGAACGAATGGACGGCGCTGTGCAAGCTGACCGCGGCGGTGGCGATGTCGATGGCCGCGATGGTACTTGCCGTGTTCTTTAGGACGAGCACCCCGTAAGAGGGCGAGACGACGAGCTCGGCGGCGCTGGTTGGCGCGGCGATGTCCTGCACGTCCACATATGGTTGCGCGAACGCCGGCACGGCCTCGCCGAGGACGGCGGCTACACAGAAACTTGGTGCGGCGGCCCGCAGCCACGTCTTCATCGCTCAACCTCTCCCCCGCCGCCAATACCAGCATCACGAAGTCGTTTGTCAAGCCCGCTCCGGAGCTGAGATCGAGCTCGTCGCCGACGTATGCGTCCGGTTGCCTCAGTGCTCGCCCAGAGCCCTCTCGCGCTGGTCGCAGGCCTGCATGTCGCGGGTTGACGCAGACTACCCGGTGCCCGGGCCGGGCCGGCGCCGGCCTGAAGCCGGCCGGCGTCCACCCGGGCGCCGGCCTTCCGACGTCGTTTCTCTTGGCGGACAAGTAGACCATAGAGGAAATCCGCGTCTCCGATTTACAGCCTCTGCGAGAGAAGGGCGGCGCCCCTCGTGACCACCCTTTGCCCTCTCTCGAGTCCGTGCTTTATAGCCAGCCACTCCGTGGACTCCGTTTCATCGACGTCGACAGGCACCCTCTCGAACCTCGTGCGGCCGTTGGCGCTGTCGAGCTCGACGAAGACGACGCCGTACTCGCCGAGCCGCAGAAGCGCGCCTTTCGGGATGGCGAGTAGCCGCTTCTTTTCGACCGCAAACCGAGCGGTGGCATACATCTCCGGTCTTAGAAGCCCTTCAGCGTTGTCGAATGTTGCGCGCACTCGGGCGGTGCGCGTCGTCGGATCGAGGGTCCCGCTGACCCAATCGACCGTGCCGGTGAACACCCTGTCCTTGTGGCTGATGACGCTGACGAGCGCGGGGCACCCGACGCGCACGCGCCCGAGATCGGCCTCGTATAGGTCCGCCATCACCCATGCGCGACTGAGTTCACCAAGGGTGAAGAGCTCCACGGCCTGCCCCCCGCCATACTGGCCCTGCACCTCCACGCCTGGACTCACCGTTCGCAAGAGAACGGTCCCGTCGATGGGCGCCTGCAACGTATACGTTTGAGAAACCCCATCAATCGCACCCGTGCGAAGCAGGTACGTCTTCTGTCGCGCGCGCTCGAGCTCCGTTTTCGTCTTACGCCAGTTGTCCTCCGATTGCTCGAGCAACGCCTGCGATGCGGCGTGCTCCAAGACGAGCGCGCTCTGACGCATGAAGTCGTGCTCGGCCGCAATGAGATTCGCTTGGGCCTTCTGGACGTCGCTCACGGCACTCCCTACGTCGGGTGACTCGATTGTCGCCAGAGCCTGCCCCTTCTTCACGCGCTCGCCGAGCTGGGCATCGATGCGAACGATGCGGCCACTGACGGGCGAAAAGATGTGCGCCACACGGTCGTCGTCGAGCACGACACGGCCGCTCGTGAGAACGGTGTCATCGACGGTCTGATCTTCGACCGCTTGCACCTCGATCTTCGCTTCGGCGACCTGCTCGGCACTGAGCCACACTTCGCCGGGGGGCGCTTGAGGCCCTGGCTGCTGCCCCGCGAGAGAGGAGCGGCACCCGGGCAAGCAACCTACGATCGCCGCGAGCGACAAAGCGGCGCCTGGACCAAGCCTACAGAAGTCGTACGTCATGGGCGGATGCAACGTATCCGCCAAAGCCATCAAGAAGTCGTAACTTGACACACCGCTATCGAAAGGATTGTATGGTAATGTTCGTAGTCGATATCCCACGGACATGCGGAAGAAACATGAAGGCGGCGTCACCACCGTGAGCCCGCCGTCATCACGGGGCGTTGAGCCGGTCGACTCCTCGTCGAGCACTGCCCAGGCTTCAATGGTTGTGACGTCGCGGCCGATATGGTGCTGGGAAGATAGCACGCGTCCAAGGGCTTATCCTCGGGCACGCTCGAGCCGAGCGTTTGCAATCACTATGCGGACCGGCCAATCTTATCGTGCAAGCGTGTGCTACGGACCAGCGGGATTCCCACCGGATCCATCACGCAATGTCGATGCCTTCAACGCCGCCATTGCGGCTATCAACAAATGCATGAGTGACCACGCGTGGAAGGTAGTGCCCCCTGTCATCAAACGATGAGTCGTGAGTCAAAGGTGCATGAACAGGCGACGCGGCTGGGCTCGCGAGCTACGGCGCCGAAACCGGAGGGTTGAACGTCTCCCCGTTCACGACGCCGTTCGAGGTAGTCAGATCGACGTAGTGCCCGGAGCCCGCCGCCAAGGCGGGAGCGGCCGATACCGCCACGGTGATGTCGCGGAGATGGATGCCGGTCGCAACCCGGGTGGCATCGGCGCCCGCCACCGAGAATGGCTCGCCGGTCGTGCGGGCCACGATGGCGGTATCGATGTGGATGTTGCGGAATGTCGTGAACATTCTGGTGCCTCCGATGACGGCCCCGCTGACGTAGTGCCCTGTCATGTTGAGAAACGTGCTCACGGTCTCGACCGTAAGCTGGCGGGCGTAAATATTCTCGACGAAGCCGCCGCGGGTGACTGCGGCTTTGATGTAAATGGCATACTGGAGGTCTCCCGCGGCATTCGAAAACGTCGTGTCCTCGATGAAGACGTTGCGAACCCCGCCCGACATCTCACTGCCGATGGTCACGCCACCCACCTTGGACAGGAGCGTGGACTTCTGAATGACGACGTTCAGCCACCAGATCGCTTCCTTCCGCTGCTCCCTGC
>CAZVPE010000339.1:0-5085 GCA_964628155.1 uncultured Polyangiaceae bacterium
GGCCGCCGGCCGCAGCTTCCGGGCGCCACCATCGACCTGTAGCAGGCGAAGTCACTCGCGAGCTCCGACACGGAAGAGCGTGAAGGGCGGATGGGTACCCACGATCGCCAGGCCCGGCCTTCGGCGCAGTCTTTCGAAGTTTTGCTGGGGGGCAAGCCCCACCCACTGGCGCTCCAGTTCGTCGACATCGGCGAGAAGGAAGAGCGCATTCCCATTCGATGTCAGGAGGTCGAGCTCTGCGTCCCCCGCGGAGAACAAGTCGTGCGGACGAAGAGCCGCGTAGTGCTCAAAAGCCAACGTTGGCCCTGTAGCAAGAAGGCTCGCTTCAGCCGGCAATCGATTGCGCACCCACTCGACGAGCTCCCGGTCTGCGTTCTTTGCGGAGACCAGCCGCCCGTGTTCGCGCAGGCCGAATCCGAGCCCAGCGGCGATGCTGGCAACAACGACGATGTCTGCCAAAACGCGCCCTCTCAGAGAAGGGACGGCGCGGATGCGGGCGTATCCGATACCAAACAGCGCGGCTATCGACGGCAACGTCGGGAGAAGGAATCGCGGGTTCTCGTACGGTATGCCCGATAGAAAGAGCCACACCGCCGCGGGCCAACCTAGAAAAAGGCAGATATGAGCCCAGCGTCTCTCTCGGACGAGGATCCAGGATCCCGCGAGGACAAAGGGAACTAGGAGCGGGAAGAAGTAGTCGGGCCATCCAAGGCGTGCGAGGTAGAAGAGGCATGGCGGCAGCCGATAGTGGGCGTAGCCTTCCGGTGTGTGAAAGTCGCGCTTCAGAGCATTTCGCATGGACCAACCGACGAGCCACTCGTGCTTTTCCAACGAGGCCGGAACGGAATGGGCGATCATGAATTGCGGAACCAAAATCCCCAGGCTTGCCACAGCCGCGGCTAGGGCCCAGGGCAACACATTCTCATGAAGCCTCGATGGCTGTCGGCGTCGCCCCCACTGATCGGCTGCCAGAAACGCTCCAAATGGCAGGGCCAGTAGCCCGACGAGCCAGCGTGACGCGGTACCCCAAGCGACTGCAGAGGCGCCTCCGACGAGCCATGCGCCTTTTCTAGTGTGCGCATAGTTGACGGCGCACAAGAGGGCTACCGCCGCTGCGCCGAGTGCGAGGCCATCAGCCATGACAACCTGACTCGACCGAAGAGACGCTCCGGACCAGGCCAGAACGAGACCCGACATGAGCTCGGGGACGGTGTCGGGCGAAGAGCTGCCATCTTCTTGCCGAAGGCGTCGCGTTAGCTGGCAGGTCGCCGCGGCGGCGACGCCGCAGGCCACCGCACTGACGATTTGGCCTGCGAGAGGGCCCCCGCCAGTGAGGGGTAGAAAAAGCGCAAGCGTTATGGGGTATCCGATCGGCCAATAGAGGTCGGGGAGCGGCACTCCAGTCGACAGGTGAGGCCAGAGGACGACTGCGTAATGAAAATAAGCGAACGCGTCTTGACCGTAAAGCCCGTCGAAAGGATATAGAATTCTAATCGCTCCTGCCGCTGCCAGCAGCGCGCTGAGTGGTACCACCCACGCCCGCGGCTGTCGCATCAACGGCCCATCTCAGTCGTAGATGGGACTGTCCGCCAGCTCCGAAGCTCTGAGACGGGTTCGAGCAACGTATGGCGTCCGTTAGTAAGCGCACGCCTTAGAATAGGCATCTGAGTCTCGTTTGCCAGGCCTTGGCGGCTTCGCTTTCGTCCAGATGCGTCTGGACGCGTGTCGGGGCTTGGCGCCGAGGTAACTTGTCGGACAGTATGCTCGCGGCGTCCATGCAAAGTCGAGTAGTTTCCCGCCCCAAAGGCGGCGAGGAGGGCCGAGTATGATGCGGCCCGAGGTCGCCGGCGCGACAAGGGCGCTACTCCGCGCGGCCAACGGGCTGGGGTCGCGTGGTGTCGAGGCGCTGTGGGCGTCGGCGAGCGCTGCGACAGGGGTGTTGGCGGTTCACAGGCCGATGCGGAAGTGGTCCAGCTCGGGACGCGAACGAGTCATCGCGTTTGCGCCACATCCCGACGATGAATCCATTGGTTGTGCGGGCACCGTCATGCGCCACCGGCAACGCGGAGATTCGGTTCGGATCGTCATCGTTACGGACGGAGCACGTTCGATCGCACTCGGTCTCGACCGTGAATCCATGGCAAGTCGCCGACAAATGGAGGCCATGCGAGCGGCTCGGCGAATGGGAGTGGATTGCCAGTGGATCGGGTTGCCGGAAGGCGACTGGTCGGAGCCGGACGGCCTAGCCGCGATTCGGTCCGCGCTCGCGGACGTCGTTCCCACCTTGGTTTATGCGCCGTCCAGTCTCGACTATCATCCCGAACATCGCCGTGTAGCGAGAGTCATCGCTGCTGCCCTTGCAGAGCTGCGCGCCGAACCCGAGATACGAATCTATTCCGTTCAAGTGCCGCTTACGCCGCTCCTGACAAATTTGATCCACGACGTTTCGGACATCGAGGCTCACATCCGGTCGGTGTTCGCCTGCTACGCCTCGCAGCGGGAGAGTCTGACAATTGCGTTGCGGCTGAGGCACTACGCGGCCCGCTTCCACCGCGCTGCCCATGGCGTGGAAGCCTTTCTTTCGTGCTCTGCTCGCGACTATATCTCGCTGCACGCGAGGCCCGATGCGACTTTTCGGCCCCTGATGATCCGGGCTTGGACCGATCCACTCGCAGCATTCGTCGGACTTTCGGAGCGCCTCTTTTGGCGCCATCGTGCGGCAGGGGGTCGTCGTTACAACGCGGTCTCGTTCATGGGCGCGCGCACAGGGGATTCTTCCCAAGAATCACTGTGACGAGAGATTCCAAAGCCGCCTGAGCATAGGGACGATTTCTCTTCAATGTGTGAAAAGCTACCTGGCCCAACAACGACCAAATGAAACGTGACTCGTGGACGTGTGGCATCCGCTCCTTGCGTGACTTGATGAAGTAATGCAATGCGAGCAGCCGTCGAGCAAAGGCGCGGGGGTCGGCGAGACGATTCACCTGCGACTTGTGGTGGCGTACCGCCACGTCGGTCACGACGTGGATTCCCTCCGCCGGAAAGCCTAAGGCGACGCCGTAGTTATCGCCAATCCCGTGCGGGTCCAAGCGCTCGTCGTAAGGAGATTCGAGGAGCCACTCGCGCCTGATGATGGATGCGCCTAGGCCGTAGATCGGGGTTCGAAAATGCGTTCCAGAGAAGTCGATCACGACCGGCCACCCGGCCGAGGAGATATGGTTTCCACGGCGGCGGTATCCATTCACAATTCCGTCGATCACCGGTCCGCGCGCGAAGATTTCACCCCACATACTCAGCCCGAACGCGTGCGCCCAAAGCAGCTCCCAGCACGAGGTAACCGGCCATGTACCCCGCCAACCTGCCCCCTCCTTTTCGAGGACTATCCCCGAAATAGCGCCTGCTTCCGGATGGTCTTCCGCATGTTTGGCGAGCCGCGAGATGTAGTCATGCGGGACTTCGATATCATCGTCGCACAGGAACACCCATTCTCCGCGCGCGGACCTTATGCCGACGTTGCGCTGCACGCATACTGACTTGACGCTTGATTCGATGTGTCTGATGTTGAGGCCAACGAACCGGGCAAGCTCGGCTGAGTCAAGTTTCACGTCGCTAGCGTCGATCACCAACACCTCCAGCGGAAGGAGGGTCGATCGGCTCAAGTCGCCCAGTAGAGACAACAATCGCTCCTGCCGGTTGCAGGTGGGGATGACGACGCTCAGCTTCATGAGCAGGTCCCGTGGATGACGTCCGTGAACTGGGCAACCGTCCACTGCAAGTCGTGGCTCTGGGCCCACTTCTGCGCGCGCGCCACCTTTCTGTCCCACTCCGCGTGGTCTTCGGCGATCTGTCTGATTTTCGTGGCCAGGTCGATAGGATCTCCGAAACGAACGACCACGGCCGCGTCCTCGCCCTCATCGAAGATGCATCCGACCGGCGTGCTCACCTGGAGCACTCCGCTCATTGCGGCCTCGGCCAGCGCCGTGCTCTGCCCCTCGCTGAGCGATGTCAGTACGAACATGTCGGCCCAGTTAAACTGAGCCGGGATCTCGGTATAGGGCAGCGGACCAACGAAGGACACGTCCTCTTGCAGATTGAGTTCCGCGACCAAACGCTGGAGTTTTCCGTTCAGATAATCAGGTCCGACGATCCGAAGCTTAGCGGCCAGGTGCCGCCGCAAAAGGGCGAATCCTCGGAGAAGGGTAGGTTGGTCCTTCACCTCCGTAAGATGCGCGACGTGAAGGAGCTTCAGAGGGGGGTCGTGGCTGATGACTTTTTGGGGGAACATGCCGCGGTCGATACCGAACGGAATCACTTGTAAGTCGTCCCGGCGGAGGCCGTATCGGCGCAGCGTCGCTCGTTGATGGTCGGAAAGCACGACGACGCTCGATGCCCGGGAACACGTTTCGAGCACGAGGCGCCGGGTATTGGGCAGGCGCATGTGTCCGTAGCCGATGGCAGGGACGGATGCAGCCTCGGCGCCCATGATTGTCACGACGGAAGGCCTCTGCACGAGCTTCGCTAGCGCGACCACGAATAGGCCCATGGGGTAGCCCCAGAACGAAAAGAGTAGGTGATGCGGCCGTCTCCAATGCTCGGCTAGGAATTGGGACGCGAGCCACGACCAGCGAAGCTTCTTGACCAAGGGTCGCCCGAGCGATCCGGGGGGAGAGCGAACGGTATACCCGTCGGGCCGGAAGCCGAGACCGGGTGGGTTTAGCGAATACACGCTGATCTCGAACTTCTCCGCGAGCCCCCTGGTGAGGGCGCCTATTGCCGGCACTCCTTGAAGCGCAATCCCGCCGCCTATGCCACCGACCAAGAAAACTGCTATGTGCTTCCTGTCCGGGTCGCCGTCTGGACGCATGCTGTCAGGTCCCACACGAAAAAAACAACGTTATTACGTTCGGATGGCAACGTGCAAGGCATCGGGCGACGTGCCGACGCTTTGCGCTTCGCGACAGGAACACTCGGGCCGGCATTGATCGTAGTCCTGCGCAGCGTGTCGCGCGTGTGACACCCGACGCCGGCCGGCTATTTGAGCTCGAACATCGCGAGGCTTGTTGGTAGACGGGGGCCGTGGAAAAC
>CAZVPE010000340.1:0-5082 GCA_964628155.1 uncultured Polyangiaceae bacterium
GATTTCCCTAAAAGAAAATCGCTCGTGTTTACAAACGAATCATTCTGCGTGGGGGTGAATGTATAGTACAATGTGCCGTCGACATAGAGCTGTCCACTCGGCGGTTTGGTGCTGTAGTCGACTGTGCCCGCCACGAGATGCCACGAGCCTGCGACGAGCAGTGGGTCGCTGCCTTCGTAGTTCGTAAACGTAGTGCCGTCGCCCAGCTGCAAGCCGAGTTTCCCGTAACTAATGTATAGGTTGTAGCCGACCGGGTTACTCACGCTTCCACCGCGATTATCCACAATGGTCCGCACCGACGTGTCGTTGTCAAAAACCTGCACCCACGCATCGATCGAGAAGCTCGTCCCCACCTGGATATTGGCATTGGGTACATCTACGTACTGTGCCGTGCTCCCGATCCCGACCGCCCCGAAGACCTCGCCGGGCACATGCGTCGCGCCCCCGAAGTACTGACCGTTGGAACGCGAGAGTTGGTCATGGGCGACGATTCCCGAGGTCTCGTCTAGCGTCCACCACCCGAGCAAGCCACTCGGTGGAGAAACGCAGGCCGAGGGCGTCGGAATCAGAAGCGCGATCCCCGTCGGCAGGTCCTCGTGAGCGACCGGCTGCGCGCCGCCTGAGAGACTGATGGCCTCCCGGAGCACCACCGACGACCCATTGTCGGAGAAGTAAAACATCCCCGCGACCGGGTCGATGGCGATTCTCGTAGGGCAGGCGGCAAGCCCTGTCACGAGAACTTCGATATTCGAACCATCGAAGTTGGCGCGGCGAATGGTTCCCTCGGCGCACTCTGCGAAATAGAGCTTCGCCGCGCTCGGGTCGACGGCAAGCCCCAGCACCTGCGGCTGCGAGATAATTACCTGCGGACTGCCACCGTCGAGGCCGGCGCTGACGATTTGGCCCGCGGTTTCTCCCGACCAGAAGAGATGCCCTCCAACGAGGTCGAGGGCGAGACCGGCTGGGTAGGCCTCAGTCGCTAGGGTCCGGGGACTCGTGCCGTCGATGTTCGCTTCCCGAACGAGGCCGGACCCCAACTCGGTCCAGTACATCGTGCCCGCCTCGACGTTCAAAGCGATGGCGCGTGGGGCCGCGAGCCCTGAAAGGACGGTTACAACGCCTGTCCCGCTGAGTGTCGCGCGCTGCAGCAGACCGGTCGATACAGAGGCCCAGTACAGGTTTCCGCCGGTAGGATCGATCGCGACGCCGTCGACTTCGCCGAGCCCCGAGACCAACACCGTCGCCGAACCACCGCCGTCAGGGTTGGAGACGCTGATGGTGCCGTGCGCGTAACTCGCTACAAAAAGTTCGGTGGCCTGGGCGCTGGCATCTCGCGCAAGGAGCAAGGGCACCGCGGCGGTGAGGGTGGCAAGGCTGACTGTGAATCGTATCATTGAGAAACACGACGCAAGGTTCGCGCCGAGGCGCCTCCGCTACCGAATCCCGTCCTTATTTCCCTATCTACACGCACGCTTTCCCCTCCGCGCGGCAGGCCCGGTGGCGCCTGGCGCGCGCGGGACGAACCACTGAGGCCCCGTTTTTCGGAATGTGCCCGGCGGCTTTCCTTGGTCTCAGTAGGCTCGTGTGGATGTCCTCTTAACGAGGACGCCGGCGAGGGCCGTCGCTTCGAAACTTTTGCCGAACGCCTTGGACGCCCGCCTCAACGCCAGGTATCGAGTCGCCCCCACTAAACAGATGGCCTGACCTAAAGCGCCCATTTGCGTGCGGGCGACCTGCGAGCATTCAGAAACCCGACCGTCAAGAGCCCCCCGGCCATTATGAATGCGCCGAATGGTCCAAGCGCCGGAGCGGCGACACACGTGCAGATGGCAGAACGTCCAAACGGCATGCATGTCCCACCGGAACAGGAGCCGGAGCACGCCGGACCGTCTCCGCACCCTCCCGAGGTATCTGCCCACGACCACGAAGAGACCAGGATCGGCGATACGGCAAAGGACATAAACAATAGGGCGCTTGCGAGCGCCCGGGGAACGGCTCGGATTGTTCGAGACTGGACGAGGCACATGGCATCTTCTTTCGATAGATCGTCGTGATAACCACAAGGTCGCTCCCGCCACACGGGAATTTGAGGCTGGGACCGCAGCCCTGACCAGTCAAGCAAACATTCGGCTTCGATAGAATGACCGTGGTAGCGCCGCCACCCACCGACGTCTGCCGGTGGCGCCGACGACCGCGGGATGGTCGAGCATGAGAGCCGAGATACCTGCTTGTGGGGGCGAGGGGAGGTTCGCGACGCTCAATTTTGGCAAATCTCGTCTGGGCGTAGTCCGTGTAAAGGGTCGAGCGATGAGGTGCCTCCTCTGGGTCCTGATCTGCGCGTCCGTTGCCCATGCGCGTGTAGCACGGGCACCAACGCCGCGACGCAGCCGGATGCGTACGGTGAATCCTCGAGCGAACCGACACCACGCGACGCATCGGGTTGATACAAGCGACGCCGTGGCTGAAGCCCCATCTGATGCGGCGAGCGGCGATGAGCCCCTCGCGCCGACGCCGGATGACCAGCTGTCCCTCGACCCGTGCAACGGTGACCCTGCCCTGTGCACCAAGATCTACGACGCCGTGACTTACGCGACGGCCCACTCGGCGATGGCTTACGCGTTTCCGCCGTTCGCTTGTCCCGCGGATGGCGAGAAGCATTCGGCGGTCCGGATCGAGAACGGCGTTGGGTAGACCCGCCTCGGGACGCCGAAAGCCCCTTAGGGCCTGCGTGCGGGCCGAGACCATGGCGATCTCGTTCGACACATCTGTAAGCCGCACTGGCCGGCCTATCGGTGCGGGCCAAGCAGGATGCACATCGCCTTCGATAAGTAGCGCCACGAGCTGGAGCTTCTGGCGTTGCTCTCTACGCGCGTCGCGCGGCATCCCGCTCGGAGTGCTCAAAGGCAGGGGCGAAGGGCTCGAGTTCGGCGTCGGTCATCCCGATCGAGCGCCCTTCGTCTCGCCATCCCGCGACGACATGTTCGACGTGCGCGACCATCTCCTTGGCTCGCGCCTTATGGATCTTGAAGTACGGAGCGACGGAGAAGAGGGCCTCGACGGTCGCCTCAGGCCCCGTCTCTGACGAGATCCACGTCTTGAGCTCGCGTACGCGATCGGGGAAGGGATTGAGATCGAAGGCTGGGGCGAGCCGCCACTGGCCGTGGTTGGCGTGCAAGAACCCATGGTTGAGCAAGTGGTCGTCGACGTTGGTGATCAGGATGGAAAACGCAATGCGTCGCCAAAGCTCTTCGACGTCGTGCTGCGCGGCCGCGCCGCGGACTCGAAGAGTATCGACGATCTCCGTGTAGTCGCGCTCACCAGGGTCGCTCGGCTCGGCACCGAGCATCGTGGCGGCCGACACGTATAGCAGGCGGCCGCCGCCGTCGGGTCGGTCGAAGCGCCTGATCACGGCGACCGGGATCCCGTCGCTGTCCACCAAGCGTGCGTCCGCCGCGTCGATTCCGGCCGCTCGGGCGAGGCGCATCGCCAGAACCTCGCCCTTGGTCACCGCACGCTCGTCCGCAACGCTCGGGAATTTGCCGATGGATAGTCGGCCCTCCTCGTCGACGATCGTGCACTTTGGCCGCAGGCCGCCGAGCGACGTGCCGCGGCCGCGCAAGTATTCGAGGTCGGCCGCCGTTTCGGTGTTGGTCTCGAAGGAACGAGTCGCAGCCGCGATGTGCGCGAGTTCGATCGGCGGAGGCGCCGTACTACGACCCTCCTCGGAAGCGCGCCGGAACACTCCTTCCTCATCCTGAAACCGGAGTGCGCCGGCGCGGCTCGCGTCATCCACCTCGAGCAGGAAGTCGAGCTGGTTCAACGTCCTGGAGTCCATCTTGGCTCCCGCGCGACGAGCTTCCTGCATGCGCTTCGCGTGACCCCGGAGGATGACGCGCCGACCCCAACCGTCGGGCTCCGTATCGGCGATCGCTGCATGGAAGACCGAACCTTCGCGGGTCTTCTTGTGGAACTGCGCACCGGCCACGAGCTGCAATGCGGGATCGATGGAGAACCGATCCGAGGCCGAGAGCCAGCTGGCGTCGTACTCGAAGGACGCGTTCTCCCGGGCGCCTTCGGCGTTGTACCGGATCAGGCCGAGGAGACGGGGATCTTCGCCCAGAAAGACCTTGATGGTGGCTCTCATAGCGACGTGGGCTCGCTCTTCGGCCGCACACGCTTCGGGATGCGTTGCTCATCGAGCAAGAGACCCTGCTCGTCGCGACTCGCATCGACCAGATCGCCGAATGCATCGCCGAACCCGAGAACGAATAGCGCCATCGCGTACACCCCCATGGAGACCGTTGGGTCGCCCTTTTCCACCCGGACGTACGTGCTCTTTGCGACGCCCAAGCGCTCGGACATCATCGCGGTGGTCACCTGCCGCTTGCGACGCGCCAGGGAGAGATCGGCGCCGAACTTCTCGAGGGATCGCCTTACCTTCGGTGGAAGGATGTCATGTACGGATGAGCGCATGATAAAGACTCATAGATGCGCCTTTGCGCCTGTTCATGACGCATACATACTACTTTATGTATCGCACTGCCAGCGGACGGGTCGGAAGAAGGCCGCCGGGGCTCGACCGTTTCGGCGCCGGTCGGCGCTCAGCGCGTCCCGCGACGTTTGCGCGGCAAGCGCCTTGCGAGGGAACAGCACCGGCCTGGCTTCGCCAAATAACTACTGGCTCGGCCTCTCGGCAATCGCGCGACCATGAACCGTTTTCAATTCGACGTGACTTTGGACGCGGCGGGGTCGGTATCCGCCTCCTGAAGGACTCGCTTCGCTAACTCGACGGCCTTCGCAGTCGCGCGAGTGCCGCTCGCCAGCACCTCGTGGGCAAGAACAACCTTGGGCGCGGCCATGACCTCCGCTGCGAGCTTCACACCCAGCGCGCGAGTCTCTGTCTCATCGCCTCGTGCCGCTGCGCGAAGGAGTTCGACGCAGGTGAGTTCCCGCGCGCCACCAGGTTCCGCGTCGAGCCCCATCGCCTGAGGGCGCGTCCAAGGCGGGTGCGATCCCGCGCCGGAAGCCATGTCCGGAGTAACGCGCTGCGACGCGTACACTACACGTACAGAGAGGGGCGAC
>CAZVPE010000341.1:0-5033 GCA_964628155.1 uncultured Polyangiaceae bacterium
GGACCGCAAGCGGAGAGGGGGCCGGGGGGTGAGGTCTAATAGCTGGACCAGCCGGCTCACAACACGATGTGACGAATGCTTAGCGCGAGGCGGGGGAAGGGAGTCCTGAGCATCACTGGGACGATGGTATCGATGGCGATTGAGTTCGCGCGATAACTCCTGCCGCCGTCGGCCTGCGGCGAACCGATATCGTCGTCTTCGGCCGCGCGTGAGCGGGGACCTGCGCAACGCTCTCGCCGTGGTCCAACCACGCTTGCCGCTCAGGGTCTAGCGCCGGTCGGTAGAGTGATTTCGCTGCGACAGCGCCTTGGTCCGCGATCGACGCCACGAGCGGATGGTGACCATGCTCCCTTCCCCCGCCCCGCCTCATCAGGGCGCCCCCTCCTTCCCCAGAGAACCTCACCCCCGGCCCCTCTCCGCAAGCGGAGAGGGGTGTCTTCGGGTCTCGCGATAACGGAGCTGCTCCCCCTCCGCAAGCGGACCGCAAGCGGAGAGGGGGCCGGGGGGTGAGGTCTAATAGCTGGACCAGCCGGTTCACAACACGATGTGACGAATGCTTAGCGCCCCGCGGGGGAAGGGCCGGCGACGGGGGCCCCCACCCCTACTGCGCGCTAGGAGCCTTCGGCGATTGGTTTACGGGCGTGAGGCACGCCGACAAGTCGAACAACATGAACTCGAGGGCCTTTTCCTGCGGCGAAAGCGGATTGTCCGCACAGCCACTCGGCGTGATGGCACCCGCGCCGAACCCGCCGCCCATGCCAGCGCCCGCCTGCTGACCGTAATCGCCGGAGCCCGCCCCTACGTGCAGATCGCTGAACACGACGCGGCCGCACGGCACGGCACCGGGATTGACGACGGGCATGTCCCAGGAGAAATACTGCGTCGCGCCCGGCGGCGTCGCGGCCGTGTCGGCGACGATCCACGGCGTCGACGGTGTGTTGGCCACCGCGACGTCCGCGTTGTGCTTTGCCGCCTGGATGGGTAGCTCAGGCGGTGTCGTGTTCGACAACGCGCCGACATTGCCGAGCCACTGCTGCATCGCGACGCCCTTCGGGAAGGGCATTCCGTTGGGTAGCGTCGTTTGGACAAGCCCGTTGATGTTGCCCATGTCGTTGCCGCCCGCCGTCCACGTCGCCAGGTTGTAGGCGAGAAAGGGGGCTTGATTGAACCAGGAGTAGTGAAAGTGGGAACCGAACACGCGGCCGCCCAAAGTCGCATAGTCGTTCAGCGCCTGGGGATTCGCGTTCGGGTCTTCTGCGCCTTCGCAGGAAAGAATGACGATGTCGTACGGCTGCATCGCCGTACCCGACGTCCAGAGCGCGGTCTGCGATGCGGGCGAGCCGCCTGCCATCGCCGGCCCCGCATTGCCGCCGCCGCCGCCTCGACCCCGGCCTCCTCCCGTCCCTCCCTGGAAGATGTGCACGTGGCCCATTCCGCCCGCCCCGCTCACCCATTCCCCTGTTCCCCCGGCATCGGTGCCCGAGTCGATGCCGATGCGCTTGAGCAGGCATTCCATCGAGTCGGCGCCGCCGGTCGAAACGGCGATGTTCGGCAGGTCACCCTCGGCCGCGTTCGCGGGGAGGCGCAACATGGGCTCCTGCGTGTCGGCGCAGTCGGTCGTGTCGACCGTATACTGCCGCCTCCACTTGCCGATTTGAACGACCAGCGGAACGCCCTTGCCAGTGGGGACGTCAGCGAGTGTAAAATTTCCGGCCGGGTCGGTCAGCGTGCCCGCGACGACGCCGCCCGTATAAAGGCTCTCACACGTGTAACACGACGCTCCCTGGGGCAGAGCAGACGGCGGATTCTGCGGAACGTAGACTGCGACGTCGTAAAGCGGGTTTTGCCCCGCAGGATCGAAGACCGTGCCGCTGATGGTCGTGTGCCCGGCGTTCGGGCAGCTGTAATTGGCGCATAAGCCCGTCGACGTGCAGCGGATTGGCTTGGGACCACCGTCCCCGGCACCCGTGCCGCTCCCGATGACCAGGCCGCCGGTGCTCCCGCTGCCTTTCGGCACGGGGGCATTCGCTCCGCCGGCGGGCGACCCGGTCGCGCCGCTCGACCCCTGACCCGCACTTGCCCCGCCCGCCGCCGGAGCGCCAGCGTTGAAAAAGGAGGAGTCACGGCTCGAGCTGCACCCGAAGGCCCACGCGGCCGAAGCAATTCCGGAAAGGATCGCAACCAACGCCAAGTGGCGGTTCGCTCGCATCGGGGAACTCCTTCGCAGCCGCGATTCTCACGCCTTGCCCAGCGCGCAAATGTCCACGCTTGCGTCGGTCTGGTAGCTGAGACGGGTAAAAGACGATCGCCTGGCGCGTCACGCTTCGAGAACACGAAGCTCCTTACCTGAGGAAGCGAGTTTGAGAATCGCCGCGTCGCGCGTCACGAGAACCGCGTCACTGGCGAGCGCGGTAGCGATGATCAAGCGATCGGCCGGATCGCCATGGCAGCTGAGGCCCGCGGCAAGGATGGCGATTTCAGGGCTGATCGGCACGACATTCCCCGAGACCGTCGCGAGCGCGGCGTCGAACCAGCGCTCTGCGCGCTCGCCTAACTTCAAACGCCCGTCTTGAGCCAAGCGGGCGATCTCCCAGAGCGAGATCGCTGGGATAAGGACGCCGCGCCCTGCCCCGGCCGCGCGTTCGACGATCCCGCGCGCTCTCTTGGAGAGCGAAGCACCTGCCACGAATTTTATCCACACGTGCGTATCGAGCACGAGCGCGCTACTCAACGGACCAGCCATCCCCGACCGACAGAAGGTCGTCCGCCGCGTCGACGATCGCTGTAACACGCCGAAGCGCCCCGAAGCGGGAGACCGGCGGCTCTCCGACAGGCACGATGCGTGCTACGGGTTTGCCGCGCTTGGTGACGAGAACCTCCGTCCGGGCTGACGCGACGGTATCGAGCACTTGAAGGCATTCCGCCCGGAATTTCGCGGCAGTCATGGTCCGCTTCGTCATGTGTACACATTATCATGCCTACGGCGAACACGCTGGTCCGTGGCGATGCGTCTGCCTGCGGTTGGCATGAGCCTTCGGATCATTGGTGGGCGTTCCTTTCAGGCGACGGCGCGGGTGCCGCGACCCGAAGGGTGACCCAGAGCGGTGACAGACTCCTGTCAGTATTTAAGGGTGCGCTCGCGCGCTTCGCGTTGCGGGTGCGCTCTTTGCGACTCGGAAGTGCCGACAGCTTTCCAGAAACGCGGCGGTCGTCTTCGGCATGGGGACCCGCGCCCGGGTGATGTGGGTGACGATGTCCATTCCCTCGCGGAGGAGGTGCAGCCCTTTGGCGGCTTCTTCGCGCGGGCGGGGGAACGCGGCATCGCCCAGCTCTGGGCCGAATCGCCCGAGCTTCTCGGCGGATACGACGAAGGACGTCCATATCTCGAAAATGTCGTCGTCCGTATGCAAGGTCTCGCACCGGACCTTGGCGTCGCGCGAGAAGTCGCGCAAAAGCGGTTCGATTCCCGCGAAGGCGGGCCGCGGCCCCAGCATGGCGGAGAGGGTGCCGCAGATTTCGTCGATGGCTCGCATCGCCTGCGCGATCTTGATGTAGCGACCGCGGTAGAACTCCTCGATGGGAAACGAAAAGGCGCGAAACGGCTCGCCCCAGAGCTCGTCGAGCCCCTCCTCGCCGCTCCGGTGAAGAACGAGTTTGCCGAGCGTGAGCGCCTCCATGAGGTGGTCGCCGCACTCGCGCATGAGGGCGTTCTCGGGCCCGATGTGCACGCCGAGCGACTGGATCTCGACGACCTTGGTGAAGATATCGGCCGCTCGATTGAAGAGCGCGCCCGCCAGCATGGCCCCTTTGACCCGTCTGCGGGCTGGGTCGAGCTCCGCGTCGTAGGCGCGCCGAGCCTCGTCGAGGCGGCGGCCAGGGATGTTGATGCCGTGCTCGACGTGGTTGAAGAGGCGACGCGTCAGCGCCTCGATGAGTCGCTTCTTCGCTTGCAGCGTGTCGGCGGGCGCCTCGTACGCGCGCACCCAATACCCCAGATACCAAACGCGCCTCCGGCCATCGATGACCCGCGTCGTACCATCCGCGGTGGCGTCCTCCATGATTCACCTCCGGTGCGGGAGCGAGGATACCCCGAGTAGAGCTCGAAGGAACGCGAGGAACCGCGTGCTTGCTGCGGAAACGTATAGGAAACTCCGGAGTGCCGGCTGCGAGAATCCGCGGTTAATCGGTCCTCGCGGCGCGTCGCCAAAGTGAGGACGTCTCGGGCCAGCCGTTTCCACGGGCCGGGCACCCCGAGTCCGCCGTATCTCACTGAAATCCTTCGCTCGAGCCGCTGGCCTGGTCGTTGCTGTCCTTCACGTCATACTGAGGAGGAGCTTCCGCGATGCAGCCGACCGACCTGACCATCGAGATTCTCAAAGGCATCCGCGACGAGGTTCGCACGACGAATACGAACCTTGAGGCGCTCCGCGCCGATACCGGTGCACGCATCGAGGCGCTCCGCGCGGATACCAACGCGCGCTTCGACCAGCTCGAGCGCCGTCAGGTCGAGACCGAAGTGCGCCTTTCGACCGAGCTCGTCGCGGTCGTCGGCGCCGTACGGGAAGTCCGCGACCTCTTGCGTGAGGATCGCGTTCTGTAAGGCCGTGTCGATGACCACGAGCGCCGCATCGCCGCCATCGAGACACGGGTCGGCTAAACGCCAATATCGCGTCGCCGTAAACCCTCCGGCGAGCGTCCCTCTTCAAATCTGACGTCGCGGCGGTCTATCGTACGGGCAGAAGGAGCACCGATCGGCCCGGCACCGACCGCCGGTTCCGAGTCGCCTGACTTCAACCCCGTGAAGACAACGACGAGATCCCTCATTGACGCCTCGGGCTTCGCTCTTGCCCTCGCGCTCTCGAGCTGCCACCGCTCGGAGCCGTCGCCGGGAGACCTCGCGACGACTTCTCGCGAAGCCGGCTCCGCTCACGGGGCCTCCGACGCCGGGGCTCCAAGCGCCGGCCCTTGCTTGGCGCCGGCCGTCGTAGCGCCTTTCGCGCATTACAGCGACGACATGATTCGAGGCCTCGCGA
>CAZVPE010000342.1:0-4979 GCA_964628155.1 uncultured Polyangiaceae bacterium
GAGCAAGAAGGCGCCGGGTACGTCGTCCTGCGGATGACGTTCCGCGGCAAGGGCGGCTGGTCCTGGCCTCTCGGGGCGGGGAAGCTACGGGGCCTTGCGGTGAAGTTCGTGCCAAGCATCGGCACCGAGGCCTTCTTCGACCTCATGTAGAGCGACATCGACGGCGCCTGCTCTGCGGATCGCGTTCGTGCCCGACGAGAGCTGCACGACGAGCCCGTCGTCGAGGTGCGCGAGCCGGACCCGAAGCCGTGACCGCCGCACGTCTGGCGAAAGTCCGAGTGAGCCACTGCCTCGACGACGGATGGATCAACAAGGATAGCGCCGATGACCCTGCCCGTGCTCGGCTGCATGCTCGCCCAACAAATACGCACGTGGCGCATGGCGAGAAGTCGAGTGAGCGGAAAACCCCGCCTCGACGGACGAGCCGATGATCCGAGTTCACCCCCCCGATTTTCCTTGCGGCAGCGCCTGGGGTGGGGCCTGGAAATTTTGGCCCGGCAGATTTTCGGCTCAGAAACGCGTAATTCGAGATGCTCAAGTCCGAGGTTGGCGTTCGCGATGGCCGTCGTTGACGTCCACCGCGTCCTTCGCGGGCCGCGTGCCGGGCGAGCCCCTCGGCCTCTTGCCGGTGACGAGCAGGCGTGAGTAGGAGCTGCGAACGGCGCTGGAGAAGGGCAACGAGCAAGAAGCGCTGCGGCTCGCCCGGGTACTCACGGGCCTACCCGACTCGTAGACCTTCCCGGAGAACTTGCACGGCGCGATCTCGGTCACGCCGTCCCGCCCCCCTCGACCGCCACCGCGAGGAGCTTGTACGCCGTCGCCAGCTCCTCGAAGTCCTCGGCCGAAAGCAGTTCCAACTCAGCGCGCCGTGCCGGCTCGGCGGCGTCGAGCATCCCGAGGCGCTGCTCGAAGCGATGTGCGATGAAGGCGAGAGCGTCCAGGTCCACGCCGACGAACTCGGCGAGGGCGTGCATCGCCTCGGCCTTGGCGATGGCAACGGTCTCCGGGTCGATGACGAAGGGCATGAGCATGACGACGATTACACCGACCCGCTGGCGTCAGCCGCACCAATCAGCTCGGCCACCCACTCCTCGGTGCTCAGGATCCGCGGCGTCGCCAGGCGAAGTTTCTTCACACGGCCAGCGAGCCGACGGTCTCCGGTGATGAACGCGTCGGCGTATGCGGCCTCCTGGAAGTACATGCCGTCGTACAGGTCGCCGCCGTCGTCGGCCTTGCGGTTCTCTCCGAAAATCTCGTGCAGCCTCGCGACTTGGTAGGCGCGCGAGAACCAAAGCGTCACGAAGTCCCGGGGCTTCGGCCACCGCTCTTCGTCGGCCGGCAGCCCGTAGAAGCGAGGGTTCTTGCGCATGTCGAACAGGGTCCACTGGTCAACGACCGCGGACGGGTCCGCCTCCCATCCCATGAACTCTGCGTCCCACCTCTGCCCCTTCTCTGCCAACTCCTTCTCAGCTTCGGAGCGGCGCTCTCGTTCCCCGACCGCGAACTTCTTCTTCCGCTCCGACGCATCTCGGGCGAACACGTCGAGCTTGGAGCGCTTGCCGTCGAGGAACGCCGCCGCCATCCACTTGGTCTCACGGCGAGGGTGGATGACGCGTTCCCACGGCACCCGACCCCTGAGCTGGACCTCCATCGCGACTCGGACCGGCCTCACCTTGTCGTCGAAGGCAGAGCGGATCACGTGCCAAGCACAGGTCTGGAAGAGGAAACGGGAGACCTGATCGAACCTCGCGCGGTTCGAGAAGAAGAGGCCGGCGACCTCTCCGAGCAGCCCGGCGTGCAGCGCGATGACGGTCGAGGCGGCGGCCTTCATGTGTTCGATGACGGCGAGCCGCATACGCTCGTCGATGTGCGGCGCCTGCCCGAACAAGTGGTTCAAGGCGGAGTTGTCGAAGAGAACCACCTGGCGTCCCGGAGCGATCATGGAGCGGGAGCATCCCCCGGCTCCGCGGTGTTGACGCCCCGCTCAGCGACGTAGAAGCTCGAAGCCTGCGAGTCGTCCGCGGGCGTCCACCACGGCAGCGGAGCCCGTTGCCCTCCTGCGTCTTGCGTCCAGCCGAGGACGGGCCCTTCGTAACCGGCGGCCCTCGCGACGACTGCACCGAGCAGAGCTTGCACTAGACGAAGACGAGGGAGACCTTCGAGGATCGGGTGCTCGTCCTTGCGTGACATCACAAACTCGTGAACGGGCACGCTCCGGCGCCGAACTTCTGCGAGAACCTCACTCGGTTGAAGGGGCCCTGCATTGGCGGCAACGCATGCGGACCAGCCCGGCTCGGGGATGGCACAGCGATCGAGACCGAAGGCGACGAGGATCGATTCGAGGGGCTCGTTGATTCGTGCCGCATCCGCGCGGAATGGGGTCGGCGTAGTAGGGGTGCGCAGGGGTGCGCTCTCCCGGGATGGTCGTCACGTGTGAGAGTATGCGGCGTTGAACGGCGCAGGCCAACGGGCGTAGCCTCGTGACGATCATGCCCTCGAAGTGCCGTGCGCTCCCCAGCCGCGACGAGCGGGCTCGCTCGTGAGTCCGTGGTGAGTCAGCCGGGGGGTTCAGCCGAGCCAGCGCCGACCACGCTCAGGATCGGCCAGAGCCAGTCCACGACCGTCGTGGCAAGCGCGGAGGGGCTCTCGGTCGCGCTTCCGAGTGGGGTGCCGATCCGGGGCGGGCAAGACGACGCTCCTCCGAGCCGTCCTTTCCCCGGACGAACTTCGTCGCGACGGCTACATGGTGACGTGGCAGTCACGCCAGGTGACGGTGGCCCCCGCGTTCGTGCCCCAACGCGGCGCTCTGCTCGATCACCTCGACGTGAGCGACAACATCGCCCTCGCCCAGGCCGGCGGCGGCGTCCCGCGCAACGTCGCGCCGTGGCTCAAGGCCGTGGACCTTGACGAGGCCATCGCGGCGCCTGGCCGAGCCGTCGGGACGCTCAGCGGCGGCCAGGCTCAGAGGGTCGCCGTCGCTCGCGTGCTCGCCGCCGGCAGAAAGCTCGTCGTCATGGACGAGCCGTCGGTGGGCCTCGATCCGGTGGGAGTACGGCTTCTTGCGCGGCTTCTCGTAGAGCAAGCACGCGAGCACGACGTGGCCATCATCGTGATCACGCATGACCTAGCGTTCGCCGGGGGTGCCTCCGACGAGATCCTATTTCTCGATCCGACGAAGCAGCAACTCGTCCCTGCGGTGCCTTCGTGGTCGAGTCCTGCCGAGTTCGACGCGCCCGACGTGCGACGGCGCCGACTGGCTGATCTTGAGGGCGCGGTCGAGCACCTGCTTCTTCAAGATCGCCCGGCCCAGGCAGGCGGTGCTGGGCGGAAGCGATGGCAACTCGACCCGCTGGCGCCGCTGCGAACAGCCGGTGAGGCGCTGCTCCGGTTCCTCGAACCGCGCCTCGCGCTCGAATCGGCAGTCGTCTTTCGACGAACATTGGTTCAGAGCCTTGTGCGACCGCTGCCGTTCTACCTAACCGTGGGCGGCCTGCTCGGTCTCACCGTGCCCTATGTCATGGCCCATATCAGCAGCGCCCTCAAGCCGAGTGCCGTCCTCGGAATGATCGGCGGCACGTACATCCTGTCGCTCGCTCCACCAATCTCCGCGATCGTGTTTGCGGCGACCAGCGGGAGCGCAATCAACGCGTGGCTGGGTGGGCTGCGGCTCCACGGGCAGGTAACGGCCCTCGAAGGCCTTGGGGTGACTCCCAAACGATACCTGTGGTCGCCGACCTGAATGGCGCTCGTCTTGTCGTACCTGGTCACGCTCGTCGGCTTCGTCGCAGCGATGATCGGGGGCGGGCTCGCGCGCTTCGCCTTCTACGACGTGCCGAACGCGCTGGACGTCCTGACCTCGGACTTCCGCGGCGAGCCCGCATCCCGCTTGCCAGCGCTTGTCCGTGGAATCTGGCTTGTCGTGCCTTACGCGCTGGCCATCGCGTCAATCGTCGTCGCCAAGGGCCGCGAGCCGAAGGGGCGCTCGGAGGAGGTGACGAGTGCCATGACGTCATCGGTCATTCGCGCGACCCTCTTCGTCGTCGTCATGGAGCTGGCAAGCGTCGTCGTGCTCTACGCGGTGACCGGGGGGCCCGGTGACAACGGGAGCGACAGCGCTCGGGACGGGGCTTGGCCTCGGCTTGCTCGCGGGGTTCCCCTTGCTTCTGGCCGCGCTGCCCAACGACCCCGACTTGCGCGTGGACGTGGGATCGCCGCACGCCTATGCGGTTCGGTCTAGCGAGCGAGAGCCGCTTCCGCCGGTCGCCCTACTTCCGGCCCCGCCCCCCCACGGCCTCCGCGTGACTGACACGGCGTCGGGCGCGGGGTTGGACCTTCGCACGTGGGAGGTGAACTACAGCAACCGATGGGAGCGCGAGGTCACGCTGCCCATCCTCACCGGGCCCTTCGCCAAGGACGGGGATGACGTGTGCGGCTACTCCGTGCGCCTCGGTGCTGGCCTTTTCGACAAGCACGGTGCGGGAGCCGGTCTCGTCGGACTGTTGCGGAAGCGGCTTGCGAAGCAGTTTCCCTTCACCTTCTCGGACAAGCTGGCCGACGGGCGAAAAGACCCCCGTCGGGCTCCGCCGAAGGGCCGAGTCATTCGTCGACGCAGGGAAGCGTACCGCGCTGAAACATGGAGTGAAAGCGGGCGCGATCGCGCGTTACGATCACGTGATCCAGAATGGGTAGCGCAAGGATCTTTGCCGCTCTCATAAAGTGCGCCGTAGTTGCCAGATCCTCGGCACTGGGCATTGGATCCCCCGATGGATGATTATGTCCGATCACGAGGGCGCTGGAACAAGCGCAGATGGCGGCGCGAAACAGAACCCGTACGTCGAGGCTGGGGATACCGTGCTGCGCCCCGACGGCGACGATGTGCGCGCCCGTCACGTGGTGGTGACCGTTGACGAAGAGTGCGGCGAAATGCTCGCGGTCGGTGAGGCCGATGAGCGCATGCAGCGCGTGGGCACTGGTGGTCG
>CAZVPE010000343.1:0-4938 GCA_964628155.1 uncultured Polyangiaceae bacterium
CTCCGGGGAGCGTTCCGGGCACGGCGACACCGAGATTGACCCCTTTCAGGAAGACGGGCCGATAGGCCGCCCCGTCCCATACGCCCAGCAGGTTCCCGACGGTCGAAAACGGGACGGGATACGGCGGGGGAGACGGCGTCGACGCCGCGCGGCAGCCTAACCCGGCGACCGAGATGACGAGCACGGCCCAAAGGATCGCGAATGCCGCGGCGCGGGCGCTTGCCCATCGGCGCGGGGAATGGGGCGATCGACGTGTCTGGCGCAAGCGTAGCCTGCCTCGGTGTCCGTCGTGCAGCTTGTCACGCGCCCGCCCGGGCTGGTGTTCCGACCCGACGAAGACTGCGTGTCAGACGGGTGGCGTCGGCAAGCTGCTTGCACATCGTGGCCGGCCTAATAGGCCTCTCCGATGCCGATCGAAATGGCCGCCGGGATTCCGGCCCCTTTTCCATTTCCGAAGAACTTCGGCTGAAAGCCGTTCGCCGGGTCTCTGTCGTACGCGACGTTCTCGTTCGCGAAGCCGAGGACCTGCAAGGGCTGGACTCGATAACCGATATCGAGGCGAATGGGGCCGACCGGGGTCTCGTATCGCGCTCCGACCCCGCACGAGAGGTGCATGTGATCGAGCCGAATCGACAGTTCGTGGGGCGAGACATCGCCCATATCGCAGAAGAGCGCGCCGCTGAGCGGACCGCTCACTCCGAAGCGTAGCTCGTTCGAAAGCTCCCAGAGCGTGAAGCCGCCGACCGGCGTCGAGCACTGTTGGGGATCGGGCGCGGTAAAGTTATTGGCCATCGAGGGGGGTTGGCACAAGATCGCTTGCTGCGCGGTGGCGTTCGGAAGGAGAAACGGAATGACGCCGTGCGGGGACACACCGCGAAGGACGAAGCCGCGGTTGGACGTCGGGCCGCCGGAAAAGAGGCCCCGGAAGAGGGTGGTTTCGATGTCCCTCACCCGCGCGTCTCGGTTGGCGGGCGTCACCGCGTCGTTCAGATGATTCTGAACGACATCACCGTAGTTGGACGCGAAGAGAAACCCCACCGAGGCGCGGGTCGCGAACGTGACCGTGCGCCCCAGGGGAAGATACGTCCGCACTTCTGGCACGACCTTGAGGTCGGTCGCGTCGCCGCCGAAGATGCCGCCGGCCACCTGAAGATCATTGCCCAGGTAAAACCCGGAATGAGGGTTTTGAATGTCGTCTCGGTAGTCGAGGTGGATGCCGAGCTCGGGATACGCGATGATGAGCTGCCGAAGGGCGCTGTCGAGCGGGCCCTTGTAGCTGAACGGATTCTCGAGCTGCGCGTTGTAGCTCAAGTTGACGTACAGATTTTTCCCGAACACGCGCTCGACGCCGGCGGCCCCTTTGAACTCCAGGTATCCGACGACCGCGAGGTCCGGACTTGGCTTGGGCTGCACGAGGAGCGGAAAGACATTGAGCTCCGGCCGGAGAAACCCCACCGTCTTGGCCTCGACGAAGCCCGGCTGCCGGAGCTGAACGCGCAGTTTCTCTTCCGGAAACACTCGGTTCGGGGCGACGAGGTCGTTGACGCTCGTCGGGTAAAGAACGATGCCCGGTGAAAATTCGACGGAGAAGTCGCGCAGGCCGCCCAAGAAGGCGCGATCCTGCCATCCGGCGATGAGGTGAAGGTCGAGCTTGAGCGCGTCGAACTCGACACCGCCGCCCAGCCGGGTCTGGCGCAGGCTCGAGGGCTCGACGTGAACGCGAAGGGGGACGGCTCGCATTTCGGGATGCGACAGATCGGGCTCGATGGTCACGGACGAGAAGACCTCGAGATCGAGGACGGCTCGGGTGGCGGCGTCGACCCGCAACGTGGAGTAGAGGTCACCTTCTCGGATGTCGATCGCCCGGCGAAGCGGCGCTTGGGGGATCTCGGCAGGGAGAGGTCCGCTCGCGTCCGGATCGAGACCGTCGATGACGATCGGACCGAATCGCGCGCTGTCTCCTGGGGCGATCGTGAGCGTCGTGTCGGACACTCGATGCACGACGTCGACGTCGCTGTCGCGCTTCACCGTCGCGTACGCGTAGCCACGGTCGGTCAGCGTCTTGCGGACGTCCTGCTCGCATTGCAGGGCACGGTCTTCGTCGAACGGTACGCCTGGCCGGAGCGCCTCGACTGCGGCGGCCTGAACCGCGTTTCGAAGGGCGAGATCCAGGTGCTCGACCCCCACGATCGCAAGCGCGCGATTGACGGTGGGGGCGCCCTCCTCGACGACGATTTCGATCCGGACGTGCCCGGGGCGGCTCGTGATCACGCGGCCCGCGCGGGCGTGAGCCGAGTAGTAGCCGCGTTCGTGGTAATAACGTTCGACACGGGCCAAGTCCCGCTGGAGGTTGGCGCGGTTGAACAGGCTGTAGTCGTAGACCACTCCCTGGAAGAGACCGAGAAACCTGGGGCTTGCTTCGGTGGCGATTTTCTCCTCGACGGCGGACTCGCCGAGAGCGTTCGCGCCAAAGACGGCGACGGAATCCGTCGCGGACTGGCCTGGCGGCAGCTTGGCGCAAGCACCGAGGGTGAGCGCGGGGAGGATGAGCCCGAGCGGTGCGCCCCGGACTGAAGTCCGGGCTGAAGTCCGGGTCGGCACAAGTCCACGAGCGGAGCCGTAGCCCCCCTCAGGTCCCCCCGCGGAGCGGGGGGACGTTGCACGAGGAGGACGCGCCGGCGAAGTCATAGTTCGCGGGGCGCTGAGCATTCGTCACATCGTGCTGCGAACCGGCTCGTCCAGCTATTAAACCTCACCCCCCGGCCCTCTCTCCGCATGCGGTCCGCATGCGGAAAGGGGGAGCAGCGCCGGTATCGCGAGCCCCACAGACACCCCTCTCCGCTTGCGGAGAGGGGCCGGGGGTGAGGTTCTCTGTGCCTGTGCCTCGCCGCCGTACCATTCATTCTTTCTCGAGCTGCTTGCGGATTTCCAAGAGCTCCGCGCGGCGCGACGCACTCGTTTTCGGGTATGCGAGGTCGAGGTCGTCGAACGCATCGAGCACGATTTGAGACACGATGAGCCGGGCGTTCTCCTTGTCGTCGGCCGGGACGACGAACCAGGGCGCGTGCCGACTGCTGGTCGCCGCGATGCATCGCTCGTAAGTCTTCATGTACGCCTTCCAGAACTTTCGCTCCGCGATGTCGGCAAGGCTGAACTTCCAGTTCTTTTCTGGATCGTCGATGCGCTCGAGGAAGCGCTTGCGCTGCTCGTCTTTGGAAAGATGCAGATAGAACTTGAGGATGCGCGTTCCGTTTTCGTGGAGGTGTTTTTCCCAATTCACGATGGAGCGATACCGGTCGTGCCAGATCGCCTTGTCGTCCGTCGATGCGTCCGGGAGCCCCTCCTTGCGAAGGATCTCTGGATGCACTCGGACGACGAGCACTTCTTCGTAGTATGAGCGATTGAAGATTCCGATGCGCCCGCGCGCCGGCAGGTCCAGCGTCGTTCGCCATAGAAAATCGTGCTCCAGCTCCTCCGCGCTCGGCTGCTTGAAGGCAAACACCTGGCAGCCCTGCGGATTGACCCCCGACATCACGTGCCGGATGGTTCCGTCTTTTCCCGCCGCGTCCATCGCTTGAAAGATCAGCAGAATGGCGTATCGACTGTCGGCGTAGAACATCTGCTGCTTCGCGCTCAGCTGCCCGACGTGTTGGTCCAGGAGCTCCTCGTACTGCTCCTTCGACCCGTAGACCGGGTCGACCTTGGTCGGCCACTTGCCGAGATCGACGTCGTCGCCTTCGGTCACGCGAAATGCCTTGGCGTGAATTTTCATCGTCTTCCGTGTCTTCATGGCCTTCGCTCCAGCTAGACCCAAACCGAGCGGTCATCCCATGTCGCTTTCGAATCCGCGCTCCATCGAAGAGTCGTATTCACCGCGGCGCGCGGTGCGGTTGCACGTCGCCCGATGGTACAGGGCGCGCTGGGCCGCGGGCGCCTGCGCCTCCTCCCCTCTCCAGATCGACAGAGCCGGCTCTTGGATGGCGCGCGCGAACGAGAAGGCGAGCGGCCACGGGGACCGCGACCGGAACCGCGCATTCATCGCGCTCAGCCGCGCCGACGCGAGCGCACCGTCCTGACCTCCCGACAGGAACGCCACGCCGGGAACGGCCGCCGGAACGGCGCGGAGCAGGCACGCCACGGTGGCGTCGGCCACGTCGTCGACCGGCTCCTGCGTCGCGCAGGTCGATCCGGGGACCACCATGTTGGGCTTCAGGATCACCGCTTCGAGCGCGACCCTCTGCGTGTAAAGCTGCTCGAAGAGCGCTCGAAGGACGTCCTCCGTGACCGTGCTGCAGACCGCCATCGAGTGATCGCCGTCCATGAGAACCTCGGGTTCGACGATCGGGACCAAGCCCGCTTCCTGGCACAGAGCCGCATAGCGCGAGAGCGCATGCGTATTGGCGTCGATGCAGCCGCGGCTGGGAATCCCCGGGCCGATGGCAATGACGGCGCGCCACTTGGCGAAGCGCGCTCCCATCTTGGAGTACGCCGCCAAGCGATCGCGCAGTCCGTCGAGCCCCTCGGTGACCTTTTCTCCAGAATGACCCGCCATGTCCTTCGCGCCCATGTCGACTTTGATTCCCGGGATGATTCCCAGATCGACGAGGGCTTTGACGAAGGGAGTGCCGTCCCGCTTGCTCTGACGGATTGTCTCGTCGGAGAGGATGGCGCCCTGGATCGACTCGCCAAGCTGCGGCGTCGTGATGATGAGCTCCCGATAGGCCCGCCGGCTCTCGACGGTTTGCGGAATTCCCCAGCGAGCGAATCGCTTGTTGCATGTCCCGTTGCTCTCGTCCATTGCGAGCAGACCCTTGTCGCCCGCGACGAGCGCCCGTGCCGTGTCGACGATCCGAGCCGTGTTCATCGTTTACCTCCAACGCGACCTTTGCGCTTCGACAGCGCCTCGAAACCGGAGACCACGTCGAATAGCTCTTCGTC
>CAZVPE010000344.1:0-4928 GCA_964628155.1 uncultured Polyangiaceae bacterium
CACGTCTATCGTCGCAATGGCCGCCACGTCGTGCCCGTGCTGTCGCCGTGAGCGCCGGGAATGTGGCCACGTAATGCCGAATCGTACTAGCTAAGTGCTAGTGCTAATTGCACCCGATGCGCGTCGACCCAATGGCGTAGTCGTCGATCCACATTTCCCCGCCGGCGGTGTCTACGCTGTTGTGCTCGTAACCAACGCGTTGCTCGATCAGCGTGGCGGGAATCGGCATTCCGGATATCGAGGTCACCAACGTGCCGTTCGCGTAAAGCACGACGCTGCCCGTGCCCCCGGCGCCGGTGATTTGCCACTCGAAGCACGTCCACGTATTGCGAACGAGCGGCATCGTCGACGTGACGCCGTTGTCCGGTGGAGAAACGTTGACCGACATGTCCCCCTGCGTGTTCAACGGGCGAACACCGTATTTGACCAAGTTCACGCCGGTTGTCGCCTCGATGTACATGCAGTGCGACGTGTTCACCGCGGTCGCGATGTTGAGCCAGACGCGGCCCCAGGACGTCCCGGTGAGCGGAAACCCGACTTTTTCGTGAATGAACGTCTGGCCTGCCGTCGTCGCGAACGTGATGTGCACCGAGTTCGTGCCCGAGTGCGCCTTGCCCGTCACGACTTCGACGACGTTCGCGGGGACCGTGCTGTCGACTCCCCAGTTGGCGCTTAGCGTCGTCGCACCCTCGAATCCGTCGCAAAAGGTCGCACTGCCGCAGCCGACGGTGCCGCCGTCGCCCGGGGAAGGAGGCGCGTTTGCGTCGCCCGCCCCGCCCGGGTTGCCCGTCGCACCGTTGGGGACCGTCGACCCATCCTCCGTGCCGCCACCCGCAGGTGGTGCTGCCGTTTCGGCGTCCGTGGCGGCTGTCCCGCCGCCGCCAGGCCCTTGCTGCGGCCCCGCGCTTGCGGACGCCCCCGCGTCGTCGACGGTCGCGCCGCCGGGCCCGGGCGGGGAAAGGGCGCTGCCTGAGCCCGAATCGCCGGAGGCGGCGTCGCTCGGCGCGGTCTCGGAACCGCCGGCCGACGGAGCGCCCCTTGGGGAGGTCGCGCCCGGCGGCGAGGTCGAACTCGCCGTGTCCGTCCCGCCGCACGCCGAGAGCGCCGCGCACACAAGGCTCGCGGCCACGTTCCGACCTTGCCCGAATGAAGCAATCCCGACCATGTTCGATTGTTCTCTTGCCCTCGTGACAGCCGCAGCGCGGGCTACCGCCCAACGACCCTATGCCTTGATTTGCGTGATCTCCGTCGTGGAGCTGTAAACGCCCCCCGCGCTCGCGCACGCCACACCGTTGAAGGTCGGCAGGGGAAACGCCGGGACCGAGACGCCCATCGCGCTCGCAATCGAGATGAGCGCGTCGGTCGGGCTCGTTGCTTTGGAGAGGACGACGTTTTGCCCCGTCTTGAAGTACCCGCCGGCACCTCCGCCGATGATTCCGGGTAACGCGTAGTTCGTGTGGCCGTTGCCGTTTCCGTGGCGGTTCGTGAGGTAGATCACGGTGTCGTCGAGGAGCGTGCCGCTTGCGGTAGGAATCGCCTTGAGCGTGTCCATCAACAGCGCCATCTGACTGACGATCCACTGGTTCATGAGCGCGTATTTCGCAGTCAACGCGACGTCGCCGTTGTTGTGAGAGACGAAGTGGAGCGGGTCGTCGAAGCTCGCCCCGTTGTACGTGAGCCAGGGCATCCGCAGGCCGCCGACCCCACCGCCACCGGGGTACCCGAAGCTCACGGTCGCCACCTTGTTCATCGCGCAATTGAAGGCGATCGAAATCGTCTGCATGATGAAGTTCGAAAACGCCTTGGTCTCCGACCCGTCTTGCGCGGGCGCCGGCACCGCCGCGGCCGAGGGGGCGGCGCACCCCGCGGTTGGGCTCGCCGAATTCATCAAGCGGTTCGCCACGTCGGTCTCGTACGCCTGGAGCTGCGCCAGGTGCTTATCCATCACGGCCTTGTCGTAAGCGCTGAGTTGTGGCCGCAGCGTGGCGAAGTGACTGTTCAAGAAGTTCGTGATGGCGTTTTGCTTCGCGAGCGCGGCTACGCTTTGTGCCCCGGTCATGGGCCCCGCCATGGTCGTGCCGAAGACCGTCGAGAGGATCGTGGCCGGCAAGAAAAGGCGCGTCTGCGGGTTGCCCGACTCGTTGAACGTCACGTCCGACGGGGTGTCGCCGCCGCACGGGTGCATCGCCAAGAGCAGCGGATTTTGCTTGTACGTCTGGGCGATGACGTAGTCCATCGAAGGCCCGTCGCCCTGGTTGACGATGGCCGGACCGCCGTCGGCGTTCGCCTGCCCGGGCGTGATCTTGAACGTCTTCTTCGAGGCCGTAAAGCAGATGTTCGCCTGGTGCTGCGCGGGCCTCTGGTTATACGTGAGCCCCGTGTTCGAGAGCGGGTAGTTCGTCGCGTCGACCGGAGCCCCCAAGAGAATGACCTGGCCCTTGTGCGGCGCGAGGGGCGACAAGGTCGCGCTGGCGGTCGGGTCCGTGCTGCCGCTCGGCGGGAAAAACGCGGGCGGATGCATTCCGTCGTTCGTGTAGATGAAGACCGCAAACTTGGCGGTCTTCGCCACGGTCTGCGCGCTTGCCTGCAGATCGAAGAGCTCGAGAGAAGGGAGGGCGATGGCCGCGCCGCCGATCCACTTGATGAAGTCGCGCCGCTGCAGACGGCCGTAGGTCGAAAGCTTCATTTACGGAGCTCCTTCTGACGTGCGGAAGCGAAA
Organism: uncultured Polyangiaceae bacterium; assembly: GCA_964628155.1. Taxonomy (GTDB): domain Bacteria; phylum Myxococcota_A; class Polyangia; order Polyangiales; family Polyangiaceae; genus Palsa-1150. Next base: position 2,720 of record CAZVPE010000344.1, read on the forward strand.
TGAGTTGCTGGCCGCGACCAACCCCACAAGACCCACGAGGTCGCCCGACTGCGCGAACTGACCGCTCACCTCGGCGACGGAGCAGTGGTCGCTGGCGGCGACGGGCGTCGAGACCTCGCCGGACACGGCGTGCTCGAGGAACTGCTGCGCAAAACAAGCCTTCACGGTGGCGCTCTTCGGGACCTTGCTCAAGAACTCGTCGCCGTTCGCGAACGGACCGCTCAGATCCCCCGCGCCGACCATCGTCCCGGAGGTGTCGACGGGCTTACCGTTGTCGGTCGTACGGACGTTGCCGACCGGGTCGAACCCCTCGAGCGCGAATCCCGGAGGATCGATGACGTTGTGGCAACTTTGGCACTGGGCCTGAACGTGGGTTTGTTCGATGAGCTCTCGCGTCGTAAGCCCGGGCTGCGGCGTCTCGGCCAAATTGGGAATTACGATGTTCGTCGGCACTTGCAAGCCGAGGCACAAGAGGTTCGACGTCACGAAGTAGCCGCGAAGGATGGGCGCGGTCACCTGCGGACGCGCGTTCACGGCCAAAAACGCCGGGTGGGTGAGAAGGCCGCTCCGGTGCTGGCCCGCCACGTCGACCGGCGTGAACGTCGGCGTGCCGGGGCCCGCCACGCCATAGTATTTTTGAAGTACGTCGTTCATGTAATATGTCTCGCCCGTAAAGAGAGCCGAGACGTTGGGCGACGGCGCCGCGTAGAGCTGGGTCGCCCCCATCAAGATCGATTGCCCGAGTGACACGGCCACGGCTTGCGTGAAGTTCGTGTCGGGGTTTCCCTGGGCATCGTTCTTGACAATCCCTTCGGCGTAAGCCGGAGTGTTCAGCCAATTCGAGTAGAACGCTCTCATCCCGCGGACGAGCAGCGCGGTATTTTGCGTCATCCGCGTGACCTCCGCCTGGACGCTCGCGCCGTCGCCCAGTCCGGCGGCGGCCGCGGCGAAGAGCGCCTGGTCGGGCATCGAGTCCCACACGGCGTACGACAGGCGGCTCGCCATCTCGTACCCCGCGATCGGCACCACTTGCCCCGCTTGCTCCGTCGCCGCCGGGCGAACCAGTTGATATTGGAAGTCGGGTGTCTGCAGGATCCCGGTGAGAAGCCAGTCGACCCCGGTCGCGAAATCGCCTCCGGCCGCGACGCCGGCTTCGAAGAGGGTTTTCATTTGGGCGACGTCGTCCGACGAGAGCGCGTGCCGGTATGCGCGCTGCCCGACCTCGTTAATGATTTGAAGCTCGCAAGCCGCCTGCGCCGCGGCATTTGCCGCTGTGCACGGCGACCACGCCGCTAGGTTCGCCGCGGCCTGCGCGGCGACAGACGCGGCCGCGGTCGCGCGGAAGCCGAGAGCCGTTTTGTCGAGCGCGGCCGTCTCGCCGCCGGCAAGGTTGTTCGTCTCGGCCGGGCTCCCCCCGACGCTCAATAGGTCCTGAATCGTGTTGTCGTATTGGCTCGGCGAAAGCAGCCGCGCGTGCACGGCCGACGCCTGCGCCGGGGCGCCGACGCAATCGGCCGGGATCGAGCTGCCGCTGGGGGTGCCCGTGGCCCCCGTCGCACCGGTCGAGCCTCCGGCGGCGCCTGCGCCCGAACCATTCGGCGCGCCGCCCTGGACTCCACCGGGCCCCGCGCCGCCGGAGGGTCCGCCCGAGCCCGCACCTTGGCCGCCCACACCTCCTACGGTCGCCGTACATGCGAGTCCGACGCTCAGGCTCAACCCGCACAGATACGTGCTCCGAACACTCATACGTCTCGTCATGCATCACCCGCGAGGTTGCGGCCGGTTTGGACGGTCGTCGCGAAGTTCGCGCCGCGTTCGGACAGCGAACCCCACCTTGTTAGTTGCCGGCGACGTCTGTCTTCATGAGAAAAACGACCCCACGCGCAGGCGCGCAACGAACCGCCGTTGGCGAGCACCGTTCTCGAGGGAGCGTAAAAAACCATGCCCAACGTAGCCGCTGGTAAGGTTGGCGGTCGCCGACGCGGCGCATCGAGTCCCACGGAAAGAACGCCGACGCTCGCGCTTGCGTCACCTCTCGGGAAGGAGCGGAGGCCGTCAGTTCGAGCATCCGTAAACGTCTTCCCATCGCTTGTCGGGATCGAACACGGCGTGCCACGTCTCCGATGAAACGTTGTTCCATCGATTCGAAAGGGTAAGAGAATAGTTGGGAGCACCGGTCGCGAAGGGGTCGGGGGAGAACCGCGGCGCG
>CAZVPE010000345.1:0-4926 GCA_964628155.1 uncultured Polyangiaceae bacterium
CTGCACCCCGTCGCCGTTATGCCGCACGCGAGCGCGGCTACGATCGACAGCGATGCAATCGCCGCCGAACTCGTCCTCCCACTAGCCCCAAGTCTGAGCGTCATCTCACGTACTCCTTTTTTTAGGTTCACGGTCTCTAACTCCGGTAGGCGCAGCGAGCCGGCCTACTCCAAGCCCACAGAACGCGATTGCGCCACGATCTCAGATTGCCTGCCCGTGTCAAGCCCCAGAGTGTTTCAGCGCTCGAACGCGGATGATGCATTAACGACAGCGCGCTTCACTCTCTAAAGCCCCTTCGCCCCACTTCTTCGACTTCGACGGCGAACGTTCACGACACCCACAGAGGCCCACGCGAAATTGGAAATCCCGCGTTCGTGTCATTCCCCTAACGGGCCCCCAGCGCCGCGTATGCACCAGGTTTGCCAACTGCCCGCGCAAGCGCCGGGAACCGTCGGGATACTGCGAACGGCAGCCATAGTCGCATCGTTCTTGGTAAATAACAATGATGCTGCTCGCTTCGGGAGGAGAGCGGCACACATGACATCCGCGACATGGGGGGGGCCTTGGTGGCACAGGCCTACACCGACCTTCTTGCCTTTTCGCTTTGTGCCCACTTTCTTGACGCACTTTCCTACGACGAATGGCGGGCACCGGTCGCGCGCTCGGGCGCATCCACGTAATGTCGACACTCGCAGGCAACCATGAGCGAATCGACCGAGGATCATCGCTGGATGGAGATCGCTCTCGAAGAGGCCGATCGGGCCGCCGCAAAAGGCGAGGTCCCCGTCGGCGCGGTGCTCGTGGACGGCAGGGGAAGGGAAGTCGGCCGAGGGCACAACGGCCGCGAAACCTCGGCGGATCCGACCGCGCATGCCGAGATGATCGCCGTCCGCGAGGCCGCCGCGCGCATCCTTGGCTGGAGGCTGGAAGGCGTTACGGCGTATGTGACGCTGGAGCCGTGCGCGATGTGCGCAGGCGCTCTCGTGCATGCGCGGGTGGCGCGGGTCGTCTACGGATGCGCGGATCCCAAGGGGGGCGCGATCGACACGATGTTCGGGATCGGGCGCGATCCGCGGCTGAATCACCGCTTCGAAGTCACGGGGGGCGTGCGAGGCGAGGAGTGCGCGCAACGCTTGCGTCGATTTTTCGCGGCGCTCCGGGGATAGGCCGGTTCTTGTCGCTACGCGTTATGGTTCTTCGAATGGGTCGGGAATCTCCGAATCGGACCCAGCCATAGACGTTCGAACCCGAACCGCCGCCCGCGCCGGTGGACGAGGGCCACCGTGCCAGAAGACAACTGGATCGCTCTCGCCTTCGGAGAGCTCCGCATCGGTGATGAGCCCGCGCTTACGCTCGATTTGCATGAGGGAGTGAAGGTTGCGCAACCATCCCTCGGAGGGCTGTTCGGCGTCGCGCATGGCGGAATACCGGAGCGGAGCGGGCAGAAGCGACGCGAGAAAGAGGGACTCGCCCAAGTTGAGCTCGGCGGGCATTCGCCCGAAGTAGTAGTCGGCAGCGGCGGTGATTCCGTAGACGGCGGGCCCAAACTCGATGACGTTGAGGTAAAGCTCCATGATTTCGTCCTTCGTGAACGTCTGCTCCAAATAGTCGGTGAGCACGACCTCCTCGAGCTTGCGCGAGAGCGTTTTGTCACGGGAAAGAAAGAGGTTCTTCGCGAGCTGCATCGTGATCGTGCTCGCGCCACGGACGAAGCGTCGAGCCTTGAGGTTGGCGACGATCGACGCCCGAATGGCGGCGTGGTTGAACCCGTGGTGCGTGGGAAACGCTCCGTCCTCGGTCGTCAGCACGGCGATCTGCATGTACGGGCTGATTTGTTCGAGCGGGGTCCAGTTGGGCGTACCGGGTCCGGTCGTCTCGTCGGCCGTCGTGCCGTCGGGCAAATAGATTCGGTGGGTGAACGGACGCGTGAAGGTGTCGTGGTCGAGCGCCACCGGCGCTTTGCCGACGTGGCAGCGGTCTTCGATGTCGTAACGGAGCTCGAGGTCGTCGAGGGATCGCGTGTCGAACGCGAATCGGCCACGGGCGGCAAACGTGCCCCCCATCTTGGTCTCTTCGAGCTCCGGCAAGAGCCCCGTCGGAAGGCTGTCGAGGAGTGATTGGCACGCGGCAGACGGAATCTCGAAGCGTGCAGCGCCGGAGACGTGGTCCGGCTTTTGGTCCAGATTCCCGCTACCGGACAGGCGCAGGGCGCCGAGCGTGGCGGAGAAGTCGTCGAGGCGGACTTCGCCGGCGCCCGTGATCGCTCCGCGCGCCCGGAGTGTGACGTTGAGCCCGCGGATCGCTTCCGGCGCCAGCTTGGGTTGGCTTAACGACATTCCGCGCACGGCGAGGTCCCCGTCGAAAGTGAGGCCGGTCGCGTCCCCCGCGAGCGCGACGCGCCCACGGCCGGCGACGGTGGATCGATCGACGTCCGCCAAGCCCGCGGCGCCTTCTTGGACGCCGAGAAGAGACAGAGAAACGGGGCCTCCCTCCGCCTTCAGGATGAGATCCTCGCGGCCTGTGGGAAGGACAAGCCGCAGCGCGAGGGGTGTGTTGGCGGCGTGCGCGTCGGTCGAGTACACGAGTTCGAGCTGCGAGGGCGTGCGGGCGATCGACATCGGACCCGGACCGAATGTCAGCGCCACCCGGTCGGACCCCTGGGTGATCTTCCACATGAGGGCGTCGACGCTGACGTCCGCGCCGAGTTCGACGCGTTCCGCGACGAGAGCGGCAAGAGCGGACGCGCTTGCCCGAATGGCGCGCAAGTCCGGCAAAGGAATCAGAGGGGCCCCGGCGTCGGCGGGCGGGGGTGCCGGGGTTCGGGCGCGCCGACCGGGCCGCGCGGCGCGGGCGACGATCGCTGGCGGCGCGAGCGCATTCGCTGGACTGAGTGCGGGCGGTGCGTCGGCCTGGACGGGGGCGTCGGGGTTGGACATCCATCCGATGGTGAGGGCACCCGCGTGGGCCCGCACGACCTGACCGTTTGCGTCGCTCTGTGCGGTCGCGTCGCCGAAGTCCACGCCGGCATGCCCGAACCGAATCCGGCCTTCCGCAATCGTCAGTCGCCCTCCGCTGGCGTCGCGAGTCGCCGCTACGCCTCGCAGCTCGGCGCCAACCTCCGGGGCAGCGGGATCCACCCAGCGCACCGAGCCACCTTCTGCGCGAAGTGGTGTCGCAGGGCCGCTCGGCGCCGCGCGCGGGCTATCCGGGCCCCGGAATCGGCGCCAGTCTTCGCGAATCGCCTCGGGCGTACCGCGGAGGACGAGCTCCGCGCCCCGCAGATCGAGACTGGACACGCGGAGAAGGCCGAGGCCGACGCGAAGCTCCGTCACGTGAGCACGGATGGTCGTTGTGCCGGCCGGCTGAACATCGACGTCCAGAAGCCGGACCGCGAACCAACCGGGGCGCACCGACCCCACACGAACGTCGAGGTGACGCCGCGCGGCCTCCCGGACGACGACCGCGCGAACGACGGGCCCAAAGGACGCGGTAGCCGCGAACGCCGTCGCCGCCAAGACTCCGGCTACGGCCAGTTTTCGCCGGTCGAAACGAGCCCGCATCGCGCGCGGACAGCCTAACGCGGGGAGCGCCCCGTAACGAATCCGCGGCGCTGGATTGAGGGCAAAAAAAAAGAGCCTGCTTTCGCAGGCTCTCTGAATAAATCCCGGCAGCGTCCTACTCTCCCACACGGCTTCCCGTGCAGTACCATCGGCTCCGAGGAGCTTAACTTCCGAGTTCGGGATGGGATCGGGTGTGGCCTCCTCGAGATCACCACCGGAAACTTTTGGATCGCGTCGTCCAGAGCGGCGAGAGCCACCCCCAAGCACTGGGGGCGGCGTCTTCGAAGGGTCGGGATTCTCGCGTTCCGAATCCCGCGCGCGACACTCGAAGTTTGCCTTAGAGATATGGTTAAGCCGCACGGCCTATTAGTACCGGTTAGCTGCGCGGATTGCTCCGCGTCCACACCCGGCCTATCAACCTCGTAGTCTACGAGGGGCCTTTAGGGGCCTTGCGGCCCGGGACACCTTGTCTTGAGGTCGGCTTCCCGCTTAGATGCTTTCAGCGGTTATCCGTTCCGTACGTAGCTACCCGGCGATGCCACTGGCGTGACAACCGGCTCACTAGAGGTACGTCCAACCAGGTCCTCTCGTACTATGGTCAGCTCCTCTCAAGTGTCCTACGCCCACGGCAGATAGGGACCAAACTGTCTCACGACGTTTTAAACCCAGCTCGCGTACCGCTTTAATCGGCGAACAGCCGAACCCTTGGGACCTGCTCCAGCCCCAGGATGCGATGGGCCGACATCGAGGTGCCAAACCGCGCCGCCGATGTGAACTCTCAGGCGCGATCAGCCTGTTATCCCCAGAGTACCTTTTATCCGATGAGCGATGGCCCTTCCATACGGGACCACCGGATCACTAACGCCTGCTTTCGCATCTGCTCGACCTGTCGGTCTCGCAGTTAAGCTCCCTTGTGCGTTTGCACTCTACGCCTGGTTTCCAATCAGGCTGAGGGAACCTTCGCACGCCTCCGTTACTTTTTAGGAGGCGACCGCCCCAGTCAAACTGCCCACCAGGCAGTGTCCCACGCCCGGGTCACGGGCGCTGGTTAGACTCCCAGATCAGTCAGGGTGGTATTTCAACGTTGGCTCCGCCGAACCCAGAAGCCCGGCTTCAAAGCCTCCCACCTATCCTACGCAGAATGATCCGAAAGTCACTGCCAAGTTGCAGTAAAGGTTCATGGGGTCTTTCCGTCTTGCCGCGGGTAGAGGGTATCTTCACCCCCAATACAATTTCGCTGAGTCCCTGGCCGAGACAGCGGGGATGTTGTTATGCCATTCGTGCAGGTCGGAACTTACCCGACAAGGAATTTCGCTACCTTAGGACCGTTATAGTTACGGCCGCCGTTTACTGGGGCTTCGGTTCG
>CAZVPE010000346.1:0-4922 GCA_964628155.1 uncultured Polyangiaceae bacterium
GCCGACGCGACGGGTCACTGCGTTTACCCCCCGTGCCCGAAAAGCAAGACGGGCGGAACGTCGTTCCGCGACGAGTCGACCGGCCAGTGCAAAGAGTGCCGCGCCGGCCTGAGGCCGTCGAGCGACGGCACTTGTCAGCCCTGAGCGGCCCCTCGCTCGGCTTCGGCGGTGCGAACTGCTATTCCGCCGCGATCGGCAACGGCACGGCGGCGGGCGCTTGCGCGGGCGCCTTGTACCGAAGGACGGGGATCCATCGCCCCAGGAACGCCAAGACCCCGTGCTCGTTCATCCAGAGCGCGTACGCGACGTAATCCGCGTCGCGCGAGAGGTGCCGCTCTTCGGTCCGCGCGCGCAAGAAGTAGATCATGTTGATGCACCCGAGGGCGATGCAGTGTCGAATGGCCGTGGGGGGCGGCGAGTGCAGAAACGGAACCGAGATGAGCCACCACGACACGTTCTTCGTGAGGTAGGCGGGGTGCTTGCTGAACCGGTATGGGCCCCCCGTGAGAATCCCGCGATTCGTGAGATTCGAAAAGCGCACGCCGAACGCGACCGTCGCGAGCGAGTAGGTCGCAAGAAGCGCGATGATGACCGCGGCCCAGATTCCGCGCGTGATCGGCCAGCCCTCCAGCCACCCGCCGAACGAGACGTTTCCTCCGTAGGAAACGTATTGCCTCTCCATCAGGCTGAAGAATGGCTGGTAACAGAAGAGCGCGACCGTCCACCCGAACATCGTCGGTTCAGCCGTGCGGATCTGCGTATCGATGACCCGCAGCGAGAGCGCGTACCCGGCGGTCGTGAAGAGGAGATCGACCCCGAATACGAGCGTGTAGAGATAGTCGTACAGGCGAAGGTTCCCCCACGTGGCATTCGTGAGATCGAAGTAGATGAGTTCGTGCACGGAGTTGTGCAGCCACACGAACATCAGTGGAAAGAAGTACGCTTTGACGAGCCAACCGCGGAAGTGGTTGGCGATGTCGGATGCGCGCGCATCGGAGAAGCGTCCGAGCACCAGGCGCCCGAGCTGCCAATACGCGTCCCGCGGCTCGCGCATCAGTCCGTCGACCAACCACACGTAGGTGCAGGCGACGGCGACGAGCAGGATCCAGAACCGGCGGAGCGCGTTGTAAAGGGGGTCGTAGAACGAGCCCTGGTATTCGGGGAACGACCAATACGCGAGCGCGATGAGCCCCAGGGTCAGCGCCAGGCCGAGGAGCTTCGTCAAGACGCGTCCGAAGTCGGTCGGTCTCGCCCCGTCCCACTCGAGGCCGGTCGATTCGCGGCGATGGACCTTCAGGACGAAAAGGTCGATGACGACGATCGGGATCGAGAGCGACGTCATGAGCACGATCATCGGGTCGTAGTTCGTGACGTGACGGGTGCGCAAAAAGAAGAGCGTCCCCAAGAGGACCGCGAGCGCGATGAGGTTGAGGCCGAAGCTCGTGACGGACGGCGGCAAGCGCAGCTTCGTCCCGGAGGTGTCGCGGTCAGACAGGGATGAATCCATCGAGCGTGCTCTTATCGATACCACACGGGCCTTCCGATCGCGCCGAGAGCCGCGGGATCCAAGGGCGGCGCGCCCCGCGGCCGCGGCTGGAAAGAGGGGCAGGGGGCAGACCTCCGCCGTCACTCGATTGTTCGATTTCCGGTCGAACCCGGGTGGTCACGAGCCGCGGGACGGGAAAAGCGGAACGCTTTGCGCTAGGCTCGGCCGCCTCGCCGCCATGAGCAACCCGGAAATGCCTCCGCAAACCCCGACGACGCCCGTCGCTTCCAGCGCGGCTGCGGCTCCTCCCGAGCTTAGCGCACCCCCGGTGGATGCAGGGAGCAATGGCCGAGAGAACGAAGCCGCCGACGTAAACACCGACGCAATCGCGCCGAGCGACGAAGCGTCCGCCGTGTCGCCGGGCGACGGCACCGCGCCAGCGGACGCCTCCGGCGAAAAGAAGCGTCGTCGCCGGAGGCGCCGGCGCAAGCCGGGTGCCTCGGCCGGCGAAGGAGGCGCGGCAGAGCACTCCGAGCCGGGCGGCGAAGGCGCCGAGACTCCGGACGTTGCCGAGGCTGGAGCCGAAGCGCCACAGGCCGAGAAGGACGAGGCCCCTCGCGGTCCGAGCCACAAGGACCGCAAGGCCGAAAAAAAACACCGGCCGCAGCGCGAGCGGCCGCCCGTGAACGCGGGCGACATCGTCTTCGGCAAGATCCTCGAGATCACCGACGAGGCGATCATCGTCGACATTCCGGGCAAGGCGCACGCAATCTTCGACCGGCGCGAACTTCTGCTCTTGGCGGACGAGGACGAGACGAAGCCCGCCCGCGTCGCTCCAGCAGCGGAAGCCTCCGGCGAGCAAGCCGCCGGCGAGCCAACCGTCCCCGGCGACGCACCCGTCACCAACGGCGCCGGTGAACTACTGGCCGAAACCGCCGTCCCGGACGCGGCTGCGGCGAGCGCCGCACCGAGCGCCGAGGCCGCGGCCGTTCCGGTCGAGCCGAGTTCCGCCGAGGTGACGGCCGAGGCTACGCCTGCGCCCGAGCCCGAGGCGCCCGCCGCCGAGCCGTCCAAGGATCCAAAGGTCCCTCGCGTCATTCTCGAGACGGGCGCCGACTTCATCGCCGTCGTTCACAACGACGGCGCTCGCGGCGGCCTCGTGGTGCTGACGCATCACCCGAACCGAGGGGAGAAGGCCAAGCCGGTAGTCGAGAAGGCGTTCCAGGAAAAGGGGACGGTGCTGGGCCTCGTGACCGGGGTCATCAAGGGCGGGATCGAAGTCGACATCGACGGGCTCCGGGCGTTCGCTCCGGGGTCGCACGTCGACATGCGGATGGGAGCCGATCTGTCGCATCTGGTCGCCGAGCGCCTTCCGTTCTTCGTCACCCAGTACGCGAAGCGCGGCCGCGACGTCGTGCTGTCGCGGAAAACGATGATCGAAGAGGAGGCGAGGAAGGCTCGGACCGAGGCCCTCGCCAAGCTCAAGGTGGGCGACGAGATCGACGGGATCGTGCGAAGCGTGGTGCCGTTCGGCGCGTTCGTGGACATCGGCGGGATCGAAGGGCTCGTTCCTCTCCAAGAGATGAGCCACAACCGCGGCGACGGTCCGAGCGACGTCTTCAAGGCGGGCGAGCCGACGCGGGTGCAGGTCATCAAAGTCGACGATCGCGGCAAAGTTTGGTTGTCGCGCAAAGCGACCATCCCCGATCCGTGGCAGCAGGTCGCGCAGAAGTACGCGCAGGGAACTCGCCACACCGGTCAGGTCGTGCGCCTGCAGCCGTTCGGCGCGTTCATCGAGCTCGAGCCCGGTGTCGACGGGCTCGTTCACACGCAAGACCTTTCCATCAAGCGGATCGAGAGCCCCGGCGACGCGGTCAAGGTCGGCGACTCGATCGAGGTGGTCGTGGCGGGTGTCGACCCGTCGCAGCACAAGATTGCGCTCCACCCCGCGCCTCAAGGGGACATGGCCGGCGAGGCGCCCCAGCGCGTCGCGCCGCACAAGCCCGTGAAAGTCCGGGTGGTCGCGATCGAGAGCGGCGGGTTGGTGGTGCGAATTCTCGGTGTAACCGGGCGCAACGCGCGGGGCTACATCACGTCCGCGGGGACGGGGACGCCGCGCGGCACCGAGCTTCGCAAGGCGTTTCACGTCGGCCAAGACGTCGACGCGAAAGTGATCGAAATCGATCCGCGACGCGGGGAAGTGAAGCTCTCGATCAAAGCCCTCAGCGAAGAGCAAGAGCGAAGCGCGTACCAGCAGTACCGCCAGCAGCTCAAGGCAGAGGCCCGCTTCACGCTCGCGGACCTCATCAAAAAGGGGCGGTAGCGGCGCGGAGTTCAGGTCTCGCGGTGCGGGGGGAGTTCCACGACGGGGAACTTCGGAGTGTTGGCCGACGTCAGCCGCGGATCCAGTTTTCGAGGGTGACGCCGGGGATGCGGCTATAGTGGCGCTTGTTCCCGGTGACGACGGTCGCTCGCTTCGACGCTGCGATCTCATGGTTGCCTATCAAGCGCCCCCCGGAATCGACTTCAGTCCGCGGCGCGGCCGCGCCGTCGGGTCCCTGCTCGCGGGATTGCTGGGGTCCGCCCTTGCCCGGACGGCGTGCGGATGAGCGTATCGAGAGGCGCCGGGCATTCCGAGCGCATCCGACAAGTTCCGCACTCCGCGCCGCGCCAAATGGCGTCGAACCGCGCTTGGGCGACGTCGAGCATCCACTCGTCGTCGGTCAGGACCCCCATCTCGAAGTTGCGCCGCCCGTCTCCCTTTGCGCCGAGACCCGCTCCCGTGAAGTTCGCGCTGCCGAGATACAAGAGTGCGCCGTCGATGGCGATCATCTTCAGGTGGACGCGCATGCACGCGCGCATCTGGAAGTGCGGCGGCTGAAGGCGAAGCGAGCGCGCCGCGAGTTCTTCGCGGAACGGGCGCGACGGGATGGTGGCGTGAAGCAATCGCACGTGCACGCCTCGGTCGCAGAGCGACTGAATGGTATCGAGGATTGGCATGTAGCGGCCGCGGGCTCGCGCGCGCGTGCCGATGGGCGCTTCGATCAGCAGCTGCTTGACGTTCGCGGTGGCAATCCAAACGGAGGTGCGCGCCCTTCCGATGGCCAGCGTCACCTTTTCGTAGTGCGCGCGGTCGGCGATCACCGAAACGGACGCATGGCGCGTGTCCATGTCGACGACGCTAGTCCCTGGATGTTGTGCAAGCCACGTGCGCCTTCGCGTCGCGTGTATCCCTAATTCTCCCCCGTAAGCGTGCCCGTGCCCGTGCCCGTACACGAGTCCTTCAGCCCGCTCAGGCAGGGCCGGCCTGACTCCGTCGCGGAGCCACGAAAATAGAGCGTGAAGTCGTGGACATCGAGCCGCTCGTGATCGAGATCCATGCACCCCTATTATCGGCACCTCGTCGCACGAGGTTTCGTGTACGGGCACGGGCACG
>CAZVPE010000347.1:0-4888 GCA_964628155.1 uncultured Polyangiaceae bacterium
GGTCGGGTTGTGCGAGCGACGTCACCTCCGTTCATCGATCAGCGCACGCTAGGTGCTTCGCAAAATCGACATGGGGCGGTGCGATGGCGCCGGGAGCCCGACGAAAATGCACGGGCATTTGAGGAGAAGCCGCGTACTTTCGGATCGATCAGGGCTCCGCCTCGGCCGCGGTCGGCGCGCGATCAGCCGTTCTTGAATCCAACATCGATCCCGAAATTGGGGGCGCTCCGCCCCGCGTCCGCCCTCGGCGAGAGAGAGAAGCGTGTTGCTAACTTTCGATCGTCGAGATGTGTTTGAGACCACCCGGTGAGAGAACCTCTTCAGGTGGGCAGTATGGCCAGGCGGTCGGTTCGAACCTCCTGATGGCAGGGCCCGCGATGCTTGTCTCGCTCATTCGAGCGGCTTCGACCCGCGCGTGCTCACCCTTTCCTTGGCGTCGAACCGCTCGAACGGCTCCCGCCGGATCGCATCTTCGTCTGAGCCACGGAATGTTCGCGGCTTCGCTGTGTGACGTGACGTTCACGAAGACATCGATGACCAGCGCGGTCGACGTCATCGCGCTGCCGTGATCCCAACGGCTTGGTCGACGCCGGCTCGCTCGTGAATCACCGCGTGTGCGTACGACCGCAGCGACGATCGTCGAATGCCCTGCCGTCCGTGGCCGCCGACAGGCACTTGCGCGCGCCTACGGCGTCGCGTTTTGCGCGAATAGTACCTTTTTTGAAAGCCGTGCTAGGCGCGAGCGCATGGAACGGAGCGAGAGCGAAGCGCCTGCGCCCCGCTTCTCGGGGAAGAGGCGGACCGTCGCCACGCTCGTGGCGGTTGTCGTCGCAGCCACCGTCATCGGGGCGTCGCGCTCCGCCCGTGCGCAGGACGCGGCTGCGGGCGATGGGGGGGCGCCTGTACTCGACAAGTCGAGCGACGCAGCTTCGGTGAGCCCTGAGACTTCGGATGCCTCGGGAGCACAGCCTCCATCCGCTGGGGAAGCAGCCACGCCGCGTGCGCCAGTGACGTCCCAGCCGACGTCGGTGAGCTCGCCGCGCTCACCCACGAACGGAGGGGAACCTGCGCCGGCCGCCGCACCAGCGACGCCCCTCGAGGTGGTGATCGTCTACGGCCGAGTCGCGGATCGGCTGCGAACGGCGGCGACATCATCGGAAGGATCGATCGGTGCAGAGGACATCGCGTACGAGCCGCTGCTTCGCCGGGGCGAACTCCTCGAGAGCGTCCCGGGCATGGTCGTGACACAGCACTCGGGCGACGGGAAGGCCAATCAATATTTCCTGCGCGGCTTCAACCTCGATCACGGGACGGACTTCGCCTTTTCGATCGACGGCGTCCCCGTCAACCTCCCGAGTCATGCGCACGGCCAAGGCTACTCCGACCTCAACCTCCTCATCCCAGAGCTCATCGCCGGCATCGACTATAAGAAGGGCCCCTTTTACCCCGAAGTGGGTGACTTCTCGGGGGCTGGCGCAGCGAACTTCCGCCTCGTGGATTCACTGCCGCAGGGGCTGGCAAACCTGCAACTCGGGATGTTCAATTATGCGCGGGCCCTCGTCGCCGACAGTCCCCAGGTGGGGCCGGGGACGCTGCTCGTCGCGCTCGAATACAACCATTACGACGGCCCGTGGGACCTGGCGGAGAACTCGAACCGCTACAATGCCTTCCTCAGGTATTGCACGTCGACGGCCCGCGATGACTACACGGCGACCGCCAACCTTTATTTCGCCCCGCTCTGGCACTCGACGGATCAGGTGGCCGAGCGCGCCATCGACGAAGGAGTGATCGGTCGGTTCGGGGCCATCGATCCTACGGACGGCGGCCGGACCGGGCGCGGCAGCCTCTCGTTCAACTGGACGCGGCAGGAGGACGACGGCACGACCCAGCTCGTCTTGTACGGATTCTATTACTGGCTCAACTTGTGGTCGGATTTCGATTATGCGCTCACCGACCCCGTCCATCTCGATCAACTTGAGCAAGTCGATCGACGGTTCACCACAGGGGGAGAGTTCAAGCGAACTTGGAGGTCCAACTGGTGGGCCGCCAACGTGCAGAACACCCTCGGCGTTCAACTCCGCAACGACTACATACCGGACTCGGGATTGAATCATACAGAGAGCCGGCAGGTCCTCTCCACCGATGTTCACGACCATGTCGAAGAGGGGAGCTTGGGCGTCTTTGGCGACGACCGGATCGCGTGGACCTCCTGGCTGAGGACGGAGTTCGGGCTCCGCGCCGATGTCTACGGCCTGGAGGTCGACAGCGCGACGATCGCCGCGAACTCCGGGTCGAAGGCCGCGGCGATTGTGAGCCCGAAGGGTGGGATCGTCTTCGGGCCGTGGGCGAAAACGGAGTTCTATGTCGATGCCGGCACCGGCTTCCACAGCAACGACGCGCGGGGCGTGACCATTACGGTCGACGCCGCCGGGACGCCCCAGAAGCGCGTTCCGCTGCTCGTCCGCACCACGGGCGCCGAGGTCGGGGCGCGCTCCTCGGTCGTCGCCGGTCTCGTCAGCACGCTATCGCTCTTCTACCTGCGGTCGGACTCGGAGCTCACCTTCGATGGCAACTCGGGCGACACGGAGCCCAACGGGCCGACGCGCCGCTACGGCGTCGAATGGGCCAACTTTTACAAGCCCACGTCGTGGCTGACGCTTTCTGCTGACGCCTCATACACCTTCGCGCGTTACCTGCGGCCGCAAGGCGCTGCGGACGGAGGATCGGGGTTTTACATTGCGAACTCCATCCCGCTCGTCGTCTCGGCGGCGACCCGGGTCGAGACGCCCGCCGGCGTGTTCGCGAGCGTGCGCCTACGTTATTTCAGCAGCCAGCCCGTCCTTGAAGACGACGCAATAGAGCAGCCGGCATCGACCATCCTGAACGCGCTCCTGGGGTTTCGCTTCAAACGGTACGAGTTAGCCGCGGAGGTGCTCAACGTGCTCGATGCGAAGGCCGACGACATCGCGTACGCGTATCCGTCACGCATCCCGGACGCGCTGCTCGCGGCGCGCGGGCGCCCTCCCGAGCCAGCGGCGGGCGTGAACAGCATCGTCATCCATCCCGTCGAACCCTTGCAGGTGCGCGCGAGCTTGACCGCGCATTTCTGACCAAGTCGGGAACGTGGCTTCGGGGGCGGGGCTTGAGTGGTCGATCGTCGTTCAGTGGGCCCGTGGCGAAAGCGCGTTCACAGGCGCCCTGCCATCATGGTCGGGGGAGGACCTGCGCGACCTCCCAAACGTTTCCGGCCGGATCGGCGAAGGCCGCCGTTCGTCTTCCCCATGGGCGGTCGACCGGTCCATTGAGCAGCGCGACACCATGTGCTCTGAGCTCGGCGCAGGCCGCGTCGGCGTCGTCGACTGCGATGGTGAACATGAAGCGTGAGCCCGCAGCCTGATCCGCGACTGTTGCCGGGTCGACAAGTGTGTGAGCCTTCGAGATCTCGAGCAGGTTGAGCATGAGGCCATGAATTCTAAAGACAGCGGAGACCTCGTCCTCGAAGATCACCTTGAGACCGAAGACTTCCTCATAGAATCCCCTGACACGGCGAACGCTTTCGACGAAGAGTGTGATCACCTCAACATTGTTCAGAGATTGGATCATGCGAATCGTCTCCAATGCAAGCCGGGCCCGATGTGCCCGAGTCACGCCGTCACGGTCTCCCGCGCTCACGTGGACCAGCGGGCGTGCGCGAGAGATCAGAACGGTTCCTTGAACGGGCGAAGATCGAGCTCCTGCGTCCACGCGCTCCGCGGCTGGCCGTGCAGGTGCCAGTAGACCTCCGCGATGTCGTCGAGAGCGAGCAAGCCCTCGCGGTCTGGCGGTGAAGGGGCCCGCGACCGGAGGCGCTCGCCATCGATGCCGCCATCGATGACCACGTGGGCGACGTGGATGCCGAGTGGCCCGAACTCGCGCGCGAGCGTCTGGCTGATCGAACGAAGCGCAGCCTTGGATGCGGCGAAGGCGGCAAACGGCGGCCGGCCGCGCAAGGACGCGGTGGCGCCCGTGAATACGACCGTGCCCCTCTTTTGTGGCAGCAGGCGCCGCACGGCTTCCCGACCAAAGACGAACCCGCCGACCGTCGTCGTCCGGAGGGTACTCTCGAATTCAGCGGTCGTAATCTCGAGCGACGGCGCTCGCACCGCCGTGGCCGCATTGAAGACCGCCACCTCGAGGGGGCCAATTCGAGTCACCGAGTCCGCGATCGACACGACGTCGCTCTCGCGGCTGAGATCACCGGGCAACGCATGCGCCGCGCCGCCGCTCTCGATGATCTCCCGCGCCACGGCCTCGACGCGATCGGCGGTCCTGCCGGTCACCGCGACCGGATGGCCCTCCCTTGCGAAGCGCCGCGCCACGGTGGCACCGAGGCCGGCGCTCGCTCCGACCCCCGCGACCCAAACGACGCCACGGGTGGTCTTCTTGTTGGTAGTCATCATTCTCCTGCTCGATCGTCCTTGATCGGTCTTCGGGGTCTATTCGGTCAGCCCTGCTCGATTGGCGCCAGGGCTGCGACGGTCCGCAACCAGAGATCGAGGTGGGCGTCGACGATTTGAAGCGCTGCCGTGTCGAGGGACCGCGCCCGCTGCGCTTTCCTCGCGTCTCGCGCTCGATGGGCCGCTGCGGCGACTGATTCGGAGTGACCGCTGCCTCTTGCACTTCGGGCCATCGCGTCCACCTGCGAGACCGAGCCTATGTTCGTGACGTCCAAAATACAAGACACGGGCCGCTCCGATGTCGACCTCTCCAAAGCCTTCGCCGGGCGCAATCCTCATGCAGGCTCGTACGACGGCGGCCAATATCGAGAATCTGACTTGGGTGGTCACCGAGCCCCGGGGTGCTCGCCATCGCGGTGCTCTCCCTCGAAATGACATGAGCAAGACTCAAC
>CAZVPE010000348.1:0-4887 GCA_964628155.1 uncultured Polyangiaceae bacterium
CGCTCCAGCATTGGAGTCCCGAAGCGCTTTCTCCGCGAGATTGTCGAACGCACCGTCCAGAGGAGTTGGCGCATATGTGGGAAACGTTGAAGCGGCTCGAGGGCAAGCGCCGCGTCGTATGGGAATAGGCACACCTGGGAATCGGAAGTGCCCCAGTCCCGAATCTCCTCGCCGACGAGCATGGGGCGCACGCGCTCGATTCTCAATCGCGCGGCCGCATCCGGCGGCAGGAGGTAGACGTCATCTTCTCCAGTCACCGCTGAGATCCCAATGTGCGCCGCCAACTCGCCGAGCCGACATGCCGCGCGTTCTTCGAGTAGCTCTTTCAACTCCGCCGCCCCACCTCCACCCAGGCTCCACGGATGCTTTTCCAAAGTCGCCCGCGACACCCGCGCGACGCTGATATAATCATTCTCGAATCCCATCTCCCCGCCGTGCTCCGCGATGCTCGACCAAACGAGCCCGCGCGCCGGATTGTCGGGCGTACTCGGCTCACCGCGCTTGGCAAGCACCGTGAGCACGTCGCTTCCTTGCTTGGGCTCATTCGTCCCGAAGAGGAGCACCGTGGGTGTGCCGTGCCCCGGGATATACGCGCCCGACGTGTTCACCACGCCGTCCACGTTCACGGAGGGCAAGAACCCCTCAATGAGCTTCTTGCCGAACTCGCGCTTCATGAACGAGTTGGCGGTAATCATCCCGACGAAGCCACGCGCCCGCGCGAGCAAGAAGAAGCGCTCTGTGAACGGCGCGCCAAGCGAGTACTTACCCGCCGCTGACCGAGGGTACATCTCGCGGTACCGCTCGCGCAAAACCGCGTCCTTCACCGTGATGTACGGCGGATTGCCGACCACCGCGGCGTAGCGCCGGAGGAGGACGTCCTTCGCAGCGTCTTCGTCTTCGAGCGCGAACTCCCTCCCGGCCCAGGCCTCTTTCGAAGTCCCCGCGACGTCGCCGAGGTGGGCTTGCAAGGGAGCGTGCAAGAGCGAATCGCCCACGACGAGGTGCAGCGGCAACGCAGGCGCTTCCGCGAGACGCTCGTATCCGCCCCGCTCCAGGAACGCCAGCGTCAAACGAAAGCGCGCGATGGCGACCGCGTACGGGTTGATGTCCGCGCCGTACACCGCGTCGATCGCCCTTCGCGCCGCCTCCCGCACATCGAGCCCGGGCTCTTTGCGCAGGCGATGGTCGACGAAGCGATCGAACGCGCCGAGTAGAAAGTGCCCGCTCCCGCAGGTCGGGTCGATGATCGTCGTGTCGTCGAGCCCGAAGCGCGCAATGGCCCGCTCGAGCGTGCGGTCGAGGATGTACGCCTCGACGAAGTGCGGCGTCTGGAGGAGAGCGAAGCGCTCCTGCGTCTCTTCGTCGAGGCTCTGGTAAAGGTCCCCGAGAAAGCGCGTGTCCGCCTGCCCGAAGCGAAACGCCGGTGCCTCCGGGTCGGGCGCGCGGAATAGGTCCAGCAGCGCCCGCGCCCCGTCGATCGAGGGGCCGAGCTTCCACACGGGGTTGTGCGCCGGGTCGAAGAGGTCCTTCGCTGCGGGGAGGTTCGAGAGCTCCTGGAAGACCGTCAGGAGGTAGTCGCGGTCGGAGAGGTACGGTGCGATCCCGCGGAACTGCTCCTGGCTGTCGGTCGCCCCGGGGCCGGCGATGCGGTTTCGCTCGAGAAGGCCGCGGTCCTCGAGTGTGCGGGCGAAGACGAGCGAGAGCACCCAGGCCGCGGCCACTTGGACGACGACGCGGCGGCGCCACACTTCCCAGGGGTCACCCGTCCGCTTCGCCTCGCGTTCCACCTCCCACTGCGCCTTCAGCGCCTCGGTCACCCCGGGCGACTGGTCGGCGCGCGTGAGCAGATCATCGCGGAGGACGGCCAACACACGCTGGGCGGCCGAGAGGAACGCCGCCGTGTCGAGGGGAGCGCGCGGATCGGCCTGCGAGGGCGCGGCGGTTTGGGTCTTCTTCTTCGCGGCCATGGGACTCAGGCAGCGGGCGCCCCCTAATGTTCACGAACCATCGGATCGATCGCCAAGGACCAACCGCTTTTCAACGGCAGACAGGGATCGCGCCGCTCGAACGGCTAACACGATCTTCGTCATGATGGCCTCCGGTGCCGTCGTTAGGGGCGTGTACTGGCGATCCTCGACGTGTTTTACGAAATCTGAGATCTTTCGCTTGATGGGCGACTCGCAATCAAGAACGCATGGTTCCGTCACGCCAGAATAATCGGCAGGATCGAGCGGCACAAGGACAAGGGCAGCGCGACCTTTGTGATGGGCGCGACGCTTCGCGATCTGCGTCGTCGCGGAGAATAGAATTATCGTCGCGTCCTCCGCCGGCTTCAGGTTGGCGACGACAAAGATCCGCTCCTTTGGCCCTTCGTTGAGGAACTCATACCGCGCACGAAAAGCTCCGCCCCTCACCAGTAACGTCTGGAGGACGAGCTTCGAGGCGGATGGGGCCTCGAAGAGTCTCATCCGAGGATTCGCTCACCTCGCTGAGCATCTCGGACTAGGCAGAGCATCTCACCGTCGAGACGTTCCTCGAGTAGATCCTCGTAGGGGATAGGGTAGGCCTTCTTGCCGCCCGCCTCGCCCTTGTAGTTCTTCTTCCAGGCTTCCAGGGTGTGCGTGTAGTCGCTCAGCCTGTACCTATCCCAGGCGCCGAACCTCTCGTTGATCTCGCGAAGAACTTCCAGATCAGTCTCCGCTAGATAGTCTTCGTTCGGCTCTTCTACACCCCTCAGCGTGAAGTCGTTCACCGCTGCCGTGCCGAGTACGCTGCGTAGTCTCAGCTCGTCATACAAAATGGACGCGACCGGGCCGTGTTCCATCGCGAAGTATTCGCCCCCCACGATTGGCCGACCATATCTTGCGAGGTGCTCGAGATCTGCGAGTAGGACCAGCTTCAGCAGCTTGATGTGATCGAGCGCTCCGTGTTGCTTTAAGAGCCACAGCGTGGCGTGGCGTGCGCGTTCTTGGTCATAGGCGAACTCGATCATTCTTCAGTTCCCCTGTCGGCTGAGATTGCACGGCGAGTGGAACGACCGGCCAAGCACTGATCACGATCTGCTGTCAAGATTAATTTGACACCGCCGGAGCGGTTTGTCGAGTGGCGTGCGAAGCTACATGCATCAAGACCTCGCAAGCAAGCCCGCAGTGAAACGGCCCAATGACTCATTAATTTTAGGCTCTTTCCGTAGAGCCCGCCCGCCCTAAGAGCGCGAGCGCTCGCTATCACCCTGCGCCGCTCAGGCCGCGGGCGCCGCGGCGTTGTGGCGGTTTTCGATCCACTCGCGCGACAGACGCAGGACTTGGGACGGGAGCAGGCCCGGGACGCGTATCCCCTCGAGCGAAGCAGCGACCGACTCGTCGTGGGCGGGGAGAACGAGGAAAATTGCCTCACAGTCGTCCCGACGGGACGCATCGGCGACGGCGTCTACGAAGCGCTGGAGGCCGTAGCGGATGACCATGCCGAGATGCGACAGGAGCAGCGGCGCCCGCGCCGGGAGGAGCGACTTGGCGACGTCATCGCTCGCTTCGGCCGCGAGGTCGACGAGGCGCGCCCAATCGCTCCCGCGGTCACCCCTTTCGTGCGTTTCGTGGAGGACGGAGAAGTCGACTTCGTCTTCGCTCGCCCGGCGTTCCATGGCCTCGATGAGGAGGCGGTCCACACGGTGCACGGGAACACCGAGCCGTTCTGCGAGTCGCGGGAGGGCCTTCGGGACCAGGTCGGAACGGACGAGGACGACACGCAAATGCTTCCTGTCGACGGCGCTCACCAGGCGATCGTCGATCTCACGCGCGCCGAGCGCCTCCGGGGTGGCTTCCCGCGGCTCGAAAGGAAGCGCCGTGCGGAGCCGGGTGAAGGTCGAGTGCAGCGTGCTGTACCGGGTGCGCGCTTCCTCGCCGGGGCGCTGGTACCCTTTGCCGGTCCATTGCAGACCGTTCGGTTCGAGGAGGCGGTCGAGCTCGGGGCGATCGGGCAGCGCCCCAGCCTCCGGGTAACGGTCTCTCACCCGTTTCTGGATCTCGTCGGGGGTGAGGGCGTCGCCGGTGAGGACAGAGGCGGTGAGCTCCACGGCGCGACGCGGGGCCATTCCGCGGGGGTACATCTCGAACCGGGTCGAGCAGGCTGCGGTGGCGCTCGCGCGAGCGGCGAGCGGGGCGAGGCGATCGGCCGGGAGGGCCGCGAGAGGCGTGTCCTTCGCGGCGTCCAGCAGCGCCGCCTGCGTCTCGGGAGCCGAGGCGAGCGGCGTGCGCGCTGCGAGAGCGTCGGCGGTAGAAGCGAGCTCTCGGAGCGCGGCGACGTGCGAGGACGAAGCGCATAGCCACAACACGTCGCCGACGCGCGCCTGCACCACTTGGGGAGCGTCGGCTTCGCGATCGAGGTCGGCCGCGACGCGAACCAGGGCGGCGGCGGAGCGCACCGCCTCGTCTTGAGGGCGCGAGCGGTCGTACGGCATGCGGACGAGGAGCTGCTCGGCCGCCTCGACCAGGGGAAGCGCGCCGCCGCTCGCGTCGACGAGTCCCCGGGCCATCGCGAGGAGGTCGGCGCTGGCGGGGTGCGCCTTCCACGCCTGCCGCGCGCGTCCCAGCCCGAGATACACGTTGGGCGGGGTGGTGCCCGACGCCTCGGCGGCGTCGCTCGCGGAGGCGCCAATCGAAAGGAGCGGCTTTCCGTCGGCCGGTGGGGTCAATCCGAGCATCGCGCGCACGACCGCGGCGATCGCCGGTCGGCCCTTGCGGCGGTTCTCGGGCAGAAGCGCTTCGCACCATCCTTCGACCGTGCTCGGGTGGTCGCGCTCGTCCGCGGCGCGATGCTCCCGATCCAGGAGGTCACGGAGGAGCTGGACCTCGAACGAGCCGCGCTTCGCGAGGGTCGTGACCTGGTCGG
>CAZVPE010000349.1:0-4876 GCA_964628155.1 uncultured Polyangiaceae bacterium
GCTGCTCGAAACTCGCAGCAAATCCTCGGTCCGCCAAACCGTTCGGTGCTCTAGGTTTCCTCTTAGCCTCTCCACAGCCGACTCTGCTCGAGGAGCTTGGCCACGAGCGCGGTCCATCCGGTCTGAGCGCGAGCGCCGAGGCCTTCGCCCGTGTCGCCGTGGAAGTATTCGAAGAACGTCACGTGGTCTCGGAAATGGGGGTCTTGCTGAAGACGCGGGCTCGCGCCATGCGCCGGCCTGCGTCCATCGGCGCCGGCCAAAAAGAGCGAGATGACCCGGCGGGAGAGCTCGCTCGCGACCTCCCCCAGGGTCATTTTCCGTCCCGACCCGGTGGGGCACTCTACTCGGAAGGAGTCCCCATAGTAGTGATGCAGCCGCTGCAGCGACTCGATCAAGAGATAATTGACCGGGAGCCACACCGGGCCGCGCCAGTTGGAGTTTCCCCCGAAGAGTCCGGTCTGGCTCTCGGCGGGCTCGTACTGCACGCGGAAGACTTGACCGTCGATGACGAGCTCGTAGGGCTCGGCCGCGTAGGCTCGCGACAGCGAGCGAACGCCGTACGGAGACAAGAACTCCTCGGTAGAGAGCATGCGGCCGAGGATCCGCGACAGCCGCTCTCGCGGGACGAGGGAGAGAAGACGCCTCTCGCGCTGCCCCGGAATTTCCATCAACGGACAATGGTCGGCCAGCTCGGGTCGGTTCTCCAGCAGCCACCGCGCGCGGCGCCAGAACGCGCCGAATCGATCGACCGTGTCCGGCTCGAGCACCGTCACCGCGAAAAGAGGCGTGATGCCCACCATCGAGCGCACGCGCACGGGAAATTCCCCGCCCGCGCGGCGCATGACGTCGTAGTAGAAGCCGTCCTTCTCGTCCCATAGGCTGACGTGCCCGCCCATGCGGTTCATCGCGTGCGCAATGAGAAGGAAGTGCTCGAAGAACTTGTTCGCCACGTCTTGGTAGCTCGCGTTCTCTCGTGCGAGCTCGAGCGCGATTTCGAGCATGTTCAGGCAGTACATTCCCATCCAGCTCGTGGCGTCCGCCTGTTCGAGCACCCCGCCGCCGGGAAGCGGGCGGCTTCGGTCGAAGAGGCCGACGTTGTCGAGTCCGAGGAAACCGCCTTCGAAGACGTTCCGGCCCGCGGTGTCCTTGCGATTCACCCACCACGTGAAGTTGAGCATCAGCTTGAGAAACACCGACTCGAGAAAGGCGCGGTCGGTGCGGCCGGTCGTGCGCCGCTCGATCTGGTAGACGCGGTACGAGGCCCAGGCGTGCACCGGCGGGTTCACGTCGCCGAGATGCCACTCGTAGGCCGGCATCTGGCCGTTCGGGTGCATGTACCATTCGCGCACGAGCAGCGTGAGCTGTTGCTTCGCGGACTCGGGGTCGACCAGCGCGAGCGGGATGCAGTGGAACGCGAGGTCCCATGCGGCGTACCAGGGGTACTCCCACTTGTCTGGCATCGACAGAACTTCGCTGTTGTAAAGGTGCCGCCACTCGCGGTTTCGCCCGTGCCGTCGCTCGGGAGGAGGCGCCGGCTGCGAGGGGTCGCCCCGGAGCCAGCGCTCGACCTCGTATCCGTAATATTGTTTGGTCCAAAGGAGGCCCGCGATGGATTGGCGGAACACCTGCCGCTCGTCGTCGCCGAGGTTGCGCGGTGTGATGGCGTCGAAGAATTCGTCGGCCTCACGGCGGCGCCGTTCGAAGATCCGGTCGTGATCGGAGAAGGCGTGGGGCCGCGCGCTGCTCGTGTATCGCAGCCGGACCGTCTCGCTTTCGCCGGACTGGAGCCAGAGCGATAGCCGCGCCCCGACCTTCGTTCCCGACGGCGACGGGCTGACGGCGTTGCGGCGGCGGTGAACGATCGCCTCGTGGAACGCGTCTTTCACGTGAGCGGCAGCGTTGCGCGAGCCCCATAGTCGCTCCGCGTTGGACTCGTTCTCCGTGAAAAGGAGCTCGTGCGCGCCCTCCACGTAGAGCCAGAAGCGCCCGAGGTGCTCTTGCGACGTCTCCACCACCGAGACGTCTCCGAGCGGCTCGAGCGCAACCATCGACGGGCGCGGCGCCTCGAAGGACCAGCTCCACGTATTTCGAAACCAGAGCTGCGGGAGCAAGACCAGCGGCGCGGGGCTCGGCCCGCGGTTCGTCGCCGTGATGCGCACGAGGACATCGTCGACGTCTTCTTTGGCGTACTCGACCTCGACGTCGAAGTAGCGATTTTCGTCGAAGACTCCGGTGTCGACGATTTCCGGCTCGGGGTCGCTCCGCGTTGCGGCTGCGGACCGCGCCCGAAGTTCGTCGTAGGGAAAGGCGCGCTGCGGGTACTTGTAGAGGGCCCGCGCGTAGCTATACGTCGGAGTCGCGTCCAGATACCAGTAGAGCTCCTTCACGTCCTCGCCGTGGTTGCCCTCCTTTCCGGACAGGCCGAAGAGGCGCTCTTTGAGAATGGGGTCGACTCCGTTCCAGAGCGCCACGTTGAAGCACACGAGCCCTCGGTTGTCGCAAAGCCCGAGAAGGCCGTCGTCCCCCCAGCGGTAGGCGCGCGACGCGGCATGTTCGAAGGGTAGATACCCCCACGGCTCGCCGTCCCGCGAATAGTCCTCGCGCACCGTGCCCCACTGCCGCTCGGGCAGGTAGGTCCCCCACCGGCGCCACTTCTTTCCCGTCGCGCGCGCCTCCTCGAGGCGGCGGTGCTCGGCAGTCGACCGCGAAGACATGGGACCACGATAGCGGGTCTGGCACGGGTTTCTTACGTCGAAGCTTGCATCGGACCACCATTGCGCCGATAGTGGGAGGCGATGTCCCGCGGCGGACGCCCCACCGTGCCGGAGTTCGGCGCAACGGTTCTCGCGCCTCGGCGCGAGTCGAAGAGCTTCCGAGTCGATGACCAGCCGGCATCGGGCGTCATCGTGAAGCGGGAAATGCTCGAGAGTGTGCCGCGACTCGCGGTGTCCACGACAGAGCTCATGGCCTTGCCGCTCGATCACCGCGCGGGTTTCATCGCCTCCTTCGTCGACGGAGTTTTCACAGTGGAGATGATCGTCGATGCATCCGCGATGCCCGCCGACGAAGCGCTGGCACTTCTGGGCGATCTCGCCGCCCGAGGCGTCATCGTCCTGTCCTAGCCCGCCACGCTGGCGACCAGCGCCGCCCCCTCGCCGAGGACCTGCTCGAGATGCGCCTGGGAGCGAAAACTCTCCGCGTAAAGCTTGTAGATGTCTTCCGTCCCGCTCGGCCGCACCGCGAACCAGCCCTCGGCCGTCTCCACTTTCAGCCCGCCGAGATCGGCCCCGCCGCCCGCGCTCGTGCGGCGGCCTGTCACCGGATCGCCCGCCATCGTCGGGGCCTTCCAATCAGTCGGCGCGAGGCGGAGCAGCCTTTCTCGAACCGTTCGCGGGGCAGCTGCGTCGCGCCTCTCGTAGTACGATTTGCCCATCTTCTGCTCGAGCGCCTCGTACAGCTTTCCCGGATCTTGGCCGGTCACAGCGACGATCTCGGCCGCCAGGAGACCGAGCAGAAGGCCATCCTTGTCGGTCGTCCATGTCGATCCGTCCAGCGAAAGAAAGGACCCTCCGGCGCTCTCTTCCCCCCCGAACCCGAGCGTTCCGTCGCGAAGCCCGGGGACGAACCATTTGAAGCCGACGGGGACCTCCAGGACGGGTCGGGCGACCGAGCGCGCCACGCGGTCGATCATGCTGCTGGTCACTGCTGTCTTTCCGATCGAGAGCGACGCCGGCCACTTGGGCCGATGCCGAAACAAGTAGTCCACCGCGACGCTGAGGTAGTGATTCGGCGGGACCAGGCCCGCGCCCGGGGTGACGATGCCGTGTCGGTCGGCGTCCGCGTCGTTTCCCACGGCGACGTCGAACTCGCCCTTGTGGCCGATGAGATTCGCCATGGCGTACGGCGAGGAGCAGTCCGTGCGGACTTTGCCGTCATGGTCCACCGGCACGAACCGAAATGTCTTGTCGACGGTCCGGTTGACGACCGTGAGGTCGAGCCCGTAGCGCTCGGCGATTCGACTCCAGTATTGGACGCTCGCGCCGCCCATGGGGTCGACGCCCACCTTGGGCTTCGCCCGCGCAATCGACGCGATGTCGATGGCGCCTGCCAGGCCCTCCACATACTTGGTCAGGTAGTCGTACTCTCCGACAAGACCCTCTCGAACGGCGGCTTCCAGCGACTTTCTCGCGATCGTCCGGGCCCCGCCGGCCGCCAGCAGTTCGTTTGCGCGCCGTTCGATCCACGAGGTGATGCTGCCTTCGGCAGGACCCCCGTGCGGCGGGTCGTACTTGAATCCGCCGTCTTCAGGAGGATTGTGCGAAGGGGTGACGACGATGCCGTCGGCGCGCGGACCGCTCGCGCGGTTGTGCACGACGATGGCTCGGGAGACGGCGGGGGTCGGCGTGTACGATCCGGTCGCCGCCACGAGAACGCGCGCTCCCCGCGCCGCCAGCACCTCGGCCGCCGTGGTGCGAGCGGGCTCCGACAAGGCGTGCGTGTCCATGCCGAGGTAGACGGGACCGTCCACCCCGTTGGCCTGCCGCCAATCGCAAATGGCCGCTGTGATAGACGCGATGTGATCTTCGTTGAAGCTGCGGCGCAGCGACGAGCCGCGATGGCCGGACGTACCGAACACCACACGCTGCGAAGGGTCGCTGGGATCGGGCCGGTCCTTGAAATACGCGAGCTCCAGCTTCGCGAGGTCCACGAGGTCGGCCTCGGCCGCGATACGCCCCGCACGAGGATCGATCGTCATGATCGAAGTGCTTAGGCGCACGGCGCGGCCGGCGCCAGAGGCAGGCCGCTTCGTCTCCGCGGAGGGACTTAGTACAGGGCCCCGCAAATGAGTGTCCAGCCGGTGGTGAGGCGCCCCGCC
>CAZVPE010000350.1:0-4859 GCA_964628155.1 uncultured Polyangiaceae bacterium
GACTCTGACGTGGCCAGAAACCATCTCGCAGCGATGGCCATCGTCGTTGGAGCGCTCGCGGTCGCAGGATGCAACCCGCAGCGGCGGCAGGAATGCGACAAACTGGTCGCTGCCATGAAGCCTCTCGACGACGGGGCGCCCTCCGCAGACCTCGTGGACCACGTGCGCCAAGAAGTCCAAGCGCTGAACCTCGAAGACCAGCCGCTCCACATCTACGCGACGAACTACCAGAATACGCTCACGGTCTTGGCCAGCACGCTGCGGCTCAAGGCCGACCCGTCCGCGCCGGACGGCACCGACGAAGTGATCAAGACGCGTCTCAAAGAGGCGCGTACGGACAGTGACGACGTGCGGCGGTATTGCGCGCAGTAACCCGGGCGCCGCCTCGGGAATCCAAAGCGCGTGGTATAGGGCGGCCGATGTCGGAACGGACGCGCTGGGTGGTTGCGCTCGTCTTCGCCATTTCGGCGCTGGCGGTCTGGCGGGCGGCGTGCATTCTCGCTGGACCCGACGTCGATACGGACGCGTATGCGCACCACATGATCGCCAGGGCGATCCTGGCCGACCCCCGCGATCTCGCCGTTCACTGGGTCTGGCTGCCGCTCTTTCACTACGTTCAAGTCCCGCTCGTCGCGCTCGGCGGCACCATGATGCACGTCCGATGGGCCAATGTCGCGCTCGCGGCGGCCGTTCCGTGCCTGCTCTTCGCGTACGTGCGACGAACGACGCGCTCGAGCGGAGATGCCGAGGTGCCCCCGGACGCGACGGCGCTCGTCGCCGCGCTTTGCGCCGGGGCCTGTCCGATTGCGATGCAGATGGGGACGACGGCGCAGCCGGAGCCGCTATTTGCCCTGCTCGTCCTCGGAGTCGCCATCGCGTTCGAGCGGCGCCGTTATTGGGCAGCAGCGGCAATGCTCGCACCCGCCGTGATGCTCCGCTACGAAGCTTGGGCGGTGCTGGCTGCCGTTGGAGGCATGCTCGCCGTCGAGCCGTATTGGCGCCGCCGAGCGGGGCTCGCGGCCGAACCGGGCAATCCGCTCCGCCCGTGGATCGCCGTGGCGGTGCCAGTCCTCTTCATCGCCATTTGGGCCGTTCTTCGACGCCCGGTCGACGGGCAGTGGTTCGGGTTTCTCCGGCAGACGCACGAATTCGCGCACGGAGCGCTGAAAGAAAGGAGCGGCGGGGCCCGTGGAGCGGCGGAGCTCGCGCTCGACGCAGCCTACTACCCGATCGTCGTCCCCGTGCGCGTGCTCGGGCCAGTTCTGTGGCTCGCGCCGTTCGGTGTCGTACGTACCGTGCGCCAGCAGGGCGTGCGGTTCGTTCTCGTACTCGTCGCTTGCCTCGGCTTCGTATCGCTCACATGGGTCATGCGATCGTCGCTGGGCCTCGACCGACACTTCGTCGTCGTCGTTCCCCTCTA
This sequence comes from uncultured Polyangiaceae bacterium, assembly GCA_964628155.1. Classification (GTDB taxonomy): domain Bacteria; phylum Myxococcota_A; class Polyangia; order Polyangiales; family Polyangiaceae; genus Palsa-1150. The sequence goes on from CAZVPE010000350.1 coordinate 1,421, forward strand.
TGCCACCTTCGCCGCACAGGGGGCCACAGTCTTGGCGGATTGGGCAACGCGTGTGGTGCGCCGTCACGGCGCGGCAGCCCGAAGCTCGGTCACGGCCGGGCGCGCTTTCGCGTCCTTGCTGACCTTGCTCTCCCTGGCGGGGCTCGCCGTCGAGCTCGACGTGTGGATGGGCTTCTGGCGCGCGTCCATCGCGCGCGGCTGGCCCGAACGCGCGGCGCTCGGGACGTATTTGCGAACGCTTCCCAGCGGTCCGACAATTTTTTGCGACGATGCGACCCTGGAGATTGCCAGCGGCCTCGATCGGGGCCGCTTCGATCGCCGCTGGACCGACGATCCGCACACGTGGAACGCTGTGGCCGAGCTCGCCCGCGCCGAAGGTGTGGTGTATGTGGCGACGTGGCGCCGCAAGCTGCACGGCCACGAGAATGAGGGGGAAATCGTATTCCGGGCCGGCTTCGAACCGGCCCACGAAGAGTCGACCGGAGTCGCGGTGATGCGCATCTCATCGGACGGCGGGCGCTCGGAGCGGTAGCCTCGGACAGTCGTCACAAGGCATGGATGAGAAAGAGCGAACCTTCGGCCTGGCGGCGACGACACGCCGCCTCCGCGCGTTTCGGAGTCTGCTCGGCGCGGCGCGCGCGCCGATTGGATTTCAGATCCTCGGGCGAGTGCTCTTGCACGCGGCCCTCGTGGGCGCCGCCGCAGGGTTGCTGGGGTCGCTCTTCTTCGCCGGCGTCGAGGCCACGCAGCGCATCTGGCTCGAAAAATGGACGGGGTACGTTCCGCTGCGCGCGGGCGGCGAGCGGATTCTCGGCGAGATCGAGGGGCCGGTTCCCTTTCGCCCGTGGCTTCTCGTGGTCATCCCTGCCCTCGGCGCGCTGATCGGTGGCGCAATCTCGGTCTGGATTGCGCCCGAGACGCGCGGGGGCGGCAGCGACGCGATCATCGACGCCTTTCATCGGAAAGAAGGCCGGGTGCGAAAACGGGTGGCCTTCGTCAAGGCGCTCGTGTCCATCCTGACTCTGGGTTCGGGCGGTTCGGGGGGTCGCGAAGGTCCGACGATGCAAATGGGGGGCGCGCTCGGTTCGCTCGTCGGGCAGCTCCTTCGGGTGACCGACCGCGAGCGTCGCATTCTGCTCGTCGCCGGGACGGCCGCGGGCATGGCTGCCGTCTTTCGAACGCCGCTCGGGGCCGCGCTTCTCGCCGTCGAAGTCTTGCACCGCGACGACTTCGAGACCGACGCGCTCATCCCGAGTGTCCTCGCGAGCGTCGTCGCCTACTCGGTGTTCATCGCGTTCTTTGGGGAGGCGACGCTCTTCACGCACGCACCGTCCTATCCGTTCGTCCCCCGGCACCTGCCGCTCTATGCCCTGCTCGCGCTGGGCATTTCGTTCGTGGCTGGCGCGTTCCTTTCGACCTTGCGCTGGGTACAGTCGACCACGCGCAGCCTTCGAATTCCGGAGTGGAGCAAACCCGGCCTCGGCGGCCTGGCTCTCGGACTGTTCGCGACGCCGATCATCTTTTTCATCGGACCGCACCTCGGACAGCCTGGGCAGGGGCTTGGCATCCTTGGCGGCGGGTACGGGGCCGCGCAGCTCGGCATCAGCGGCGCCTCGTGGTTTCCGCTCGGGTGGCGCGGCGTCGAGCTCCTGGCTCTTCTCGGTGCAGTCAAGATCGTCGCGACATGCCTTACGGTCGGGAGCGGCGGCAGCGCGGGCGATTTCGGTCCTTCGCTCGTGATTGGCGGAATCTTCGGGGGAGCCTTCGGACGCGCGGCGCAGACGCTGCTGAGCGATCCGCGCATCGACCCAGGGGCATTCGCGCTCGTTGGGATGGGGACCTTCTACGGCGGCCTCGCGCACGTGCCGATCGCGTCGCTCGTCATGACGTGCGAACTCGCGGGGAGCTACGACCTGCTCGTGCCGCTCATGCTAGCCGAGGGGATCGCCTTCGTGGCCCTCCGCAATCGGAGCCTCTACTCGGCCCAAGTCTCCACCAAGCGTGATTCGCCCGCGCACCGCGAGGACCTGATCTTCGACGTGTTGACGGGGGTCCGGGTGGGTGACGTGATCGCGCGAAACCGGACGCACGAGACTTTCTCCCTACGCACCCCCGCGCGCGTCGTCATCGAAAAGGCCGCAGCGACGGCATGGCAAGACATTTTCCCCGTGCTCGACGACAGCGGCGTCCTCGTCGGAGTCGTGGTCAGCGATGTGCTGCGAACCATGGCTGCGAACCCCGACATCGGCGAGCTTGCGATCGCGCACGACCTGATGATCCCGCCGGTCAGTGTCAAGGATACCGACGATTTGCAGCGCGCGCTCGACGCGATCCTGGAGCACGGGGTACGCGAGATCGTCGTGACCGACGAGGAGGGTCGCATCGTCGGCCTGCTCGACGAAGCGGACATCACGCGCGTCTATCAAAGCGCGACGGCCAGCAGGCGGGCATAAGGCCTCACCCGCCGCTCGGGCGGCCAGTCTGGTTGCGACTGACGCTAAGACCCTTTGCGTCCCTTGAGCAGGTCGCCGAAGGTGCCGAAGCCCTGGGGCGCCGGGGCCGTCTTCTCCGCCTTGCGGAAGCCCTCGAACTCGGCGCGCTCTTCATCGTCTTTCAGAGCGCGGACCGAGAGGCGCATCTTTCCCTCCCCGATCTCGATCACTTTCGCGCGGACCTTGGTGCCGACGGGAAAAGCCTTTCGAAGGTCCGCCCCGCGAGGGACGCCGAGCTCGGCGAGCGGCAAGAGACCCCTGCCTGCACGCCCTTTCGTCCCGTCGATCTGCACGAACAAGCCGTAGGACTCGACGCGCTGGACCTCACCGGACACGGTCTGGCCGACCGCCACTTTGACCGCGTCTGCCTCCGTGTTCCCCGTCACGTTCACGCTTGCACCGGCCGCGGCCGCCGCCTCGATCGTCGGCGCGAGGCGAACGCCGTCGTCGGGGTGCACCCCGACGACGCGCGCACGGAAGGTATCGCCCGTCGTCGCCTTGAGGCTTCCGTCGGGGGCGCGCAGGTCGATTGCCTCGATGAAACCCTGCTGATGCCCTTCGAGCTCGACGAAAACGGCTTCCTTCGTCACCTGCACCACGACGACTTGGAAGGTTTCGCCGACCCGAGGCCGGCGCCGCCGCGGGGCTTCCTGGCCGCCCTCCTCGAACAACGCGGCAAAGGACTTCTCAGGCGGATCGGAGCTGCTCATGCTTCGGATTTGTACCACGCCCCCTGGCCTCGCAACGGAGGTGTGCCATGATGAATCGAGCAATCGATGGGGCTTCGTGCATACGCCGCAGCGGTCGTAGGGGCGGCCGGGGCGCTTTGGCTCATGAGCGGCACCGCGCGCGAACACCCGCTACTCGGCAGCGAAGCGCCGCAATCGATCGGAGCGCTCGAGGCCCGCGTCGCCTCTCGACCCAACGACGCCCGCGAAACGCAAGCG
>CAZVPE010000351.1:0-4854 GCA_964628155.1 uncultured Polyangiaceae bacterium
CGGTTTTCGACAGCAATGGTCCGGGCTCCTCGGACGGGGGGACGGACCCGGCGACCGTGAGCGCATTTCGATTGGACAAATACTTGGTGACCGTGGGGCGATTCCTGCAATACGTGAACTACCTCGTGGGAGGGGGAACGCTCCCCGCGAACGGCAGCGGCATCCACGCGCACCTGAACGGCGGGCTGGGACTGTCCGACAGCTCCGATCCGGGGAGCTACGAAACCGGGTGGGACGCCAAGGATTGGAATTCGTATATCCCCGCGGGGGCGGCTGCCGCGAGCGCGTGGAATACCAATCTTGGGTACGGGCCCGGAACGGCGTCGCCGGGGGCGCAAGAGAACTTGCCCATGTTCGAGTCGTGGTATGCGGCGTACGCCTTCTGCATCTGGGACGGCGGTTTCTTGCCGAGCCAGGATGAATGGGAGTACGCCGCCGCGGGAGGCAGCCAGCAGCGGTACTATCCGTGGGGCTCGACGGATCCGGGGACTGGCAACCAATACGCGATTTACGGCTGCAACTACCCGGGCGGTACGACCTGCGACCCCAACGCGCTGGGCCTGGCCGTCGCGAACATCGCGCCGGTGGGAACCGCGGCGCTCGGAGCCGGGTTATGGGGCCAGCTCGACTTGGTCGGGAACGTCACGCAGTGGAACTTGGACTACTGGATCGGTTCCGACCCGACCGGGGGCGCGGTTGGGACCGATCGCGCCGACCTTTTCGACACCGGCCAGCAGAGCCGCGTGCTCCACGGCGCAACCTTGGACGCGTACGACACCTATGTAGTGCCCACGTGGCGCCGCGATTTCGATGACCCCGCGACAGCCCAAGGCTTCCGCTGCGCTCGTTCGCCTTGAGCCGTCAGTAACCACCCCAAAGAAGCACCGGGACGATCGACATCCCCACGAAGACGCTATAGGCGCGCGTCGACGGGAAGTATCCGATATCCCCACCAAAGTCGAACATCAGCCAAGGCTTCGGGCTGTGGCAAATGGCGAAGAGCAAACCCCCGTCGCGCGTGGCAATCGGGGATGCGTCGGTGAAGTAGTAGCCCTCCACCATGATCCCGAAGGGCGACGGGAGATTTCCCGAAATCGCCAGCGCCACCCACTCCTGCGGTCGTGGATCCTGGACCCGCCACACGTTGAGCCCGAGGTTAAGGTCGGCATGAAGCCAGCCGAGATCCTTCGTGATGTAGCCCGTGAACAGCGTGTCGTACGTGCGAAGGTATCCCTCACCACGAAAGGTCGGGATGCTGGCGACCGCCGAGAAAGACAGCGACGGCAGCAGGCCGTCCTGGTCGAGCAGATGGAACTTCACACCGGGCGTCAGATCGTCGAGAAACTGCGCCGGGACATCGCCCTGCGCAAAGCTGTACCCGTTGCTGCCTACTTGAAGCTGCGCCCATTCGGTCAGCGTGAGCTTGGCCAAGAAGGGAAAGGTCCACTGCCTCCCTCCTCCGTTGATCCTCCGAAAGAGAACGCCCGCCTCCAACTCGAAGGCGCCCGGGGGCACGAGGTCGGCGGTGCAGGCGATCGTCGGGCGACAGGGAAGCGTGCGCGTATCGTCAGGACCCTCGACGGCGTGGGCGGTCGTGACCAGCCCGACGACTCCCAGGAAGCCTGCCACCGTGCCCTTGGAACCGGGAAGCCGCATTCCCTTCAGAGCTCCTGATACCCTAGCCCCCTATGGTATCGCTCGTCGAGAAATTGACGCATCGGCATGACCACGGCGAGTCCGTGGCGACCCACGAAGCCAAGACGCGCTGGGTCGTGGTGCTGACCTTCACGATGATGCTTGGCGAACTCGTCGTCGGAGCCATCACCAACTCGCTCGCCCTGACCGCTGACGGATGGCACATGGCGACCCACGCTGGCGCGCTCGGCATGGCATCGTTCGCCTACTGGTTCGCTCGGACACGATCGCGCGATGCCACCTTCAGTTTTGGAACGGGAAAAGTTCATGCTCTGGCGGGCTATACGAGCGCCATCGTGCTTGCCGTGGTGGCGATCTGGATGATGTACGAATCTGGAACGCGGCTTCTCCGCCCTTTGCCCATCGCCTTTGGCGAGGCCCTTCCCGTGGCGGTTCTCGGTCTTCTGGTGAATCTCGCCAGCATGAAGCTGCTCCACGTCCCTCACGACCACGAACACGATGACCATGACGGGCTGGATGACGACCACCACGACGAGGAGGAGGAGCACCACGGCGATCACAACATCCGAGCCGCCTACATCCACGTTCTGGCGGACGCCTTCACGAGCGTTCTGGCGATCTTGGCGCTCGTCGGCGGCAAGTACATGGGCTGGCGCTTTCTCGACCCCTTGATGGGCATCGTTGGAGGCGTCGTCATCGCGCGCTGGAGTCTCAACCTTTGCCGTGGGGCGGCGAAGCAATTGCTCGACATGGTCCCCTCCGCCAACCTGGTGACTCGGGTTCGTCGTGACTTGGAGACGGTGCCGGGAACTCGTGTGGTCGACCTCCATGTGTGGGAGATCGGTCCGCACGCGCGAGCCTGCATCGCCTCGGTAATCTCCAAGCCAGGCGCGTCACCACTCCAGTATCGCGAGGCGCTGGGAAGCCGGGAGGGGCTCGTTCACGTGACCGTCGAAGTCCACCAGGACTCTGCGTAAATCGGGAGTCCGAAGCGCATCACTTGCAGACGACGCTGTCGAGGAGCGTGCAGGTGCCCGGAGGAGCCTGACCTCCGTTCACGAACGAATAGTCCGGCTGAAAGGGCTGAGCAAACGTGTCGCAGCTTGCGTACATCGCTCCTTCGTCGGCAGACTGCCCATCGGCAATCACCTGGGGACATTTACCCGGATAGAGCCCTCCCTCGGGTGAGACAACTGGCTGGCCGAACGAGTTTTCGTCGGAGCAAGACCCGACGAGGCACAGTGCGGCGGGCGGATTGCAGGCCTGTCCGGGGCTGCCCCAAGTAACCGGACCACACGTCCCCGACGCCGCGCCCCCATTCTGCACGACGGTCGGTTCCATACATCCAAGCCCTGGCGCGCAATCGAGATCATTGAGGCAGAACGCGCCTGCCGACCCGAGGCTGCAAGTCGCCGTGCCCTGATTGCCCACACACGACAAGGGCGGGGCGCATCCTCCGGGGTTTCCTGGAGGCTTCGAGCCCTCGCCACACGGGGCGTTCGCCATCGCGAGCGGTGCGCACTGACCGGTTTGCGCCGCGCAATAGAGCCCCGTCTTACATAAGGCCGTCTGGTCGTCGCAGCTTGCGCTGATGTCTCCATACGCGGCCGCGACGCACGAATAGGTCGGCATCGCGGCGGATGCGTCCTTCGTGATGCAGCGCGCATTCGCCGCACACCCGGCGGAGAAATCGCCTTGCCCGCAGACCTGTCCGACCGTCACGGCGGGCAGACACTTCCCGCAGGTCGTCGGACCGCTCTGGCCGTGGGGGGTGAAGAATGCCGTCCCTTCGCACTGCCCACTCTCGCACTGGAAGCCTTCGTTGCACGGTGCGCCCCCGAGTAGTGATCCCTGAAAGGCACACTCCGCGGGCTGGCCGCCTTGCTCGCACGGCGATGCCTCGAGGGCAGACGCGCACGCTTCGAGCACCTCGGGCGTCAGGCCGCTGCCGGGAAGCGCATATTGGTTCTCGCAAACCTTCTCGAAGCGAGCCCGAATACGATTGGTCTCGTCGGGAGGCAAAGCCGGCCCGCCGCATCCTCGAGCGTATTGCGCAGCGAAGTAATGATCGCAGGCGGTCGTCGCCGCGGAGAGCGATGTGGAACCGGAGGCGTCGGTGCCCGCGCTGGCGGCGCCGGTTCCGGCTTCGACATCCCGGGGGCAGATTCCCGCGTCCTGCGCGACCAAAGCGCAGGTCCATTGACCGCCCTCGCATGCACACGAGTAAAATACGCGCGGCGAGTGCGACTGGTCCGGCACGCCGGCACAAGTAAAGTAAGAGCAGAACGAGCACGACGCGGCGCCCCCGGAACACGCCCCCGTGGGCAGCGCCGTCTCAGGGTAGCAAGCTTCGCCCCAAATGAACGTGCTTTGCGCCGACGGGATGGGACATGCCGGCGCGCTGGTCCATGTGCTCGACCCCGCAGCTCCGATCGAGGCACTCCCGGTGCTGCGTCCCCCGCATCCGAACAAAAGGATCAAGGCGCAGAGCGCAGATCGCGAGAAGGCCATCATCGTCTTCCTCATGATGAACCCAAACCGCGCGGTCGTCGCGTGAGACCTCGGGCGAGGCAATGCCGGCGGACCGCGTCGCCGCAAGCGGAGAGGAGGACAGCTCCGGTATCGCGAGACCCGCAGACACCCCTCTCCGCTTGCGGTCCGCTTGCGGACCGGGGGGGGGCCGGGGGTGAGGTTCTCTGGGGCCGCCAGGCGCCTACTCTACGGCACGTCCGAAAACGCGGTCTTCACGAACGACGCCCGTCGCGCGATCGGTTCCAGCCACCCCGCGAGCGACGGCAGGCGCTTTCGCCAATCGAGCGTCAGCCGGAAGTCCACGTACTCGAGCGCAACGCCGACGGCGATGTCCGCGAGGCTCATCTCGGAGCCGAAGTACGGCAGCTTCTTCGGCTCCTTCTCGAGGGCGTGCAGAACGCGCTCGATGCGCTGCGTTTCCCAATGGACCACATCCACGTGCCGCTCGCTCTCGGGTCGACGTCCTTCGAGCGTCACCCGAATGGCCGATTCCATGAGCCCGTCCGCGAGCGCGTGAAGGCGCAGCACACTCCATCGCGCTGGAGGATCCGAGGGCACGAGACGCCTTTGACCCAGGGAGTCGAGGTACTCGACGATGACGGAAGAATCGTGGAGCGCGCCCCCATCGTCGAGCTCGAGGACGGGTACCTTCGCGAGCGGGCTAAG
>CAZVPE010000352.1:0-4842 GCA_964628155.1 uncultured Polyangiaceae bacterium
GACGCGCTACCGATTGAACATGACGCTTTCCCAATACGAAGAGACGCGCTGCGTCGCGGACTCCCACCCCGATCCCATCGGCGAGGACGTCGACTCAGTACAGCGGTTGCGCTGAGGACTGGTCTTCTCGCGGCATGTGCGCCCGCGCTCTGAGAGCCCCCCTCAGGTCCCCCCGCGTCGCGGGGGGACGCTTCACCATGAGTTGTTATCCCCCTTCGCATTGAACTGACAGCCGTTTCTCAGGTGCAACGTCCCCCCGCCCGCGGGGGGACCTGAGGGGGGTCTCCTCTGCGGCGTTCGAGCGCCTCATCATTCGTCATATCGCGCTCGGCCTTCGAGAAAAAGCCCACGCCAGGGCGCCCCCTCCTTCCCCAGAGAACCTCACCCCCGGCCCCTCTCCGCAAGCGGAGAGGGGTGTCTGCGGTCTCGCGATACCGGAGCTGCTACCCCTCTCCGCAAGCGCTGGAGACCAGGTTTCGGCGCGCCGTCCGCGAAGGCTCAGGTCGCGTGCGACCCGACCGCCTTTGCGGCAACGAATTCCAGCCGGTTGCCCCACGGGTCATCGGCGAAGAAGCGCGCGGTGTCGGCCAGCTCTTCGCCGTCGCGGGTGGCGACCCCCGCGCTCTCCAGCCGCAGCCTCACCTCGTGGAGAGCTCGCTGGTCGACCAAACGCAGCGCGGGGTGGGCCTTCTTGGCGGGCCGAAATTCGGTCTCGGCGCCGACGTGGATCTGCTGCGCTCCACATTGAAACCAGGCGCCGCCGCGTACGGCCAGCGCGGCCGGCTTCGGAAGCTCGGTCAGGCCGAGGAGCTCGCCGAAGAAGCGGCGCGCATCGCTCTCGCAGCCGGGCGGAGCCGCGATCTGCACGTGGTCGATGCCCTGAAATGCGATGACACTCGTGGACGCCATGCGCTCGGAGTGTAGTCGCTCCGGAAATCAGAAGCTCCCGACCAGGCCGAAGGTGGCGCCGCCCTGGGTCGGGGCGACCGTCGGCTGGATGTGGACGAGGCTCGGATCGCGCCGCCAGACCGTCGTCAGCCGGGCGATCGGCGATTCGATGAAAAACGCCGAAGCGAGCCCCGCGACTCCGATGAGGCCGAGTGCCCCACCGAAGGCGCGCACGTCGAGGCGGGTCGCGGCGCTCTCGCTCGAGAGCTCGGTTCCCGCGATCGCGGCGGCCGAGCCGGCGATGAGGACGCCGCCGGCGATGCCGCGGATCCAGCGATTGCGCGTCTCCACCGCGGCGAGCTCGTCGAGGCGCTCGTTGGCGACCGCGAACGCGTGCGCGTAGTCCCCGGCTCCGAGCGCGGCGCGGTACTCGGACGCGAGACGCTCTCCGGCCCAGGGTCGCGCGAAGGTATAGGCGCTATAGCCGAGCGAGATCGCGCCCAATCCGAGAAGGATGGCGCCGGCCGCGTCGGCGCTGCTCTTGGGGGTCGAAGAATCACTCCGGTCGAAGGCGATCTCGGATGCCCCGACCGCGGCGTAGAGCGCCGCCACACCGAGAAACGCCGTGGCGCTCAGCAGCCGCTGGCCGCGCTCGGCGCCCTCGATCTGACCGAGGAGAAGATCCATCCGGTCCGCATCTTCTCGCGATACGCCGTAGACGGGCGGAGGCGCCGCGCTCGCCTCCGCCACGTACGCGGCGAGAGCCCGAGGTCCGAACGGCCGGATGAAGAGCTTCTGGAAGATCTCCGCCGGGCCTCGCGATGCGCCGCGCGGAACGATCGGCTGGAGCGACGCCAGCGTGACGTCGGCGGTCGACAGGGGCACCGCGAACGTCTCGGGCGCCGCCCCCGCCCTCGTCGACGTTGCGCGCTCGAAGACGGCCCCGTCGGTCCAGTCGTCGGGCAGCGTGAGAACGAGCGGGCGACCCGCCTCTTCGTTCGCGTCGAGCAGCGGCAGAGACTCTCGGTCCCGGAGCCGAACGCGCATCGCCGCGGGGTCGGTGAGCCGGACCGTGCGCGCCCCCGTGCGGTCGCGCGCGGCGACGATGGGCTGCTCGTCGCGACCGCCCGGTCCGCGAGAGAACACGTGCGGGCGCATGTTGGGGTTCGGGACGTCGGCAGTCGCCGTGGCGACGAACGCCGCGAGCTCCTGGTAACTCACGTTCCCGTCGCCGTCGGCGTCGGCCGCGCCGAGCAGTCCGGAACGGACGACGTGGCTGAAGACTCCAGACTGGATCTCCGACCACTCGAACGACTCGCCCTCCGCGCTCGTCGACAGAAACACGCCGACGTTCGGCATGCGCGCGGCGAGCGTGCGCATCGCGTCCTCCGGCGTCGCGTAGTAGCGGCCTCCGGGCTTTCGCGCTCCGAACATGAAGAACGAATTGCAGCTGTCGAGGATCACGTGGGCCCGCGAGAACGGGATGGCGCGGAGCCACTGCTCGAGGTCGACCGAAGTGAACCGCGCGTCGGCGAGGTCGACGAACCCCATTCCTTGGTCGACGTCTCCGTGCCCAGCGAAGACGAAGTAGACGTCCGTCTCGGTGCCCGCGTTCGCTGCGGCCTGCACCCGCGCGGTCAGCTCTCGTCCCGCGCGGAGCAGCTCCTCGCGGGTCGGTGCGCGCGCCCGCGCCCGCGCGGCGGGGAAGAGACGCGCCGTGTCTTCGTCGAAGTCGGCGAGGAGCGCGACATCGTCCTTGGCGATGGTTTGGAGGATGGCGAAGTACTTGGCGGCGTCGTCGTCGGCGTAATGAAGATCGGGCCGCCGGCCCCCCAGACTTCGGTTGTTCCCGACGACCACCGCGAACGCGGCGCGAGGCGCTGGCGCGGCGGCGCGGACGGCAGGAGCCGTGAGCCCGACAATCAGAACTGCAAAGAGAGCGAACAGAACTCGGCGAACGGTCATCGCGTACCTCCCAAGCTGTCATGCACATCCACGGTCGTCTCTCGCACTTCGGCGCCGGGAAGCCGGCGCGTCAGACGAGCCGCGCTCAAGTCGGTTCCGGCGAGCGACTCGACGTCGGAGACGTGCGCCGGCGCCGATGTGATCACGGCAATCAAGCGGAGAGGACCCGCGCGGACGTCGTCGAAGACCACCGTCGCACCGATCATCTGCTCGCGAGTGGAAGCGGACAGTCGCGTCGAGGGCGGATCGTCGTCCGATCGCGTGTAGGCCGGCGAAATCCAGTGCACGACGCTCTGCGCGTCGACGGCGAAAAGAAGCAAGAACGCCGGCGTTTCGCCCAGGTTGCGGAATCCGGCCGTCAGCGGCGTCGTGGCGTCGATCGTCGACCCGGAAACGAGCGGACGAAGCCCTCCTTCTACCGCGTACGGCTGCACTCCGACGTCCCGCCCGATCGCCGCCGGCGCGGAGCCGCCCCGCGACTGCCATGCGGACCTCGCCGAAGGCGCGCGCATCGCCCCGTAGGCCGCCGCCAGCAGGACACACGCCGCGGCCGCACCGGCGAACCAGGAAGCCCGCCGAGGTTTCGGCTCGGCCGCGGCGGGCCCGTCGAGCCGCTCCATGACGGCGCGCGCGTGCGCCCGCCCGTCGAACTCCGACGAGACCGCGCCTCTCACGTCTTGCACGATCGCGCGCAGAGCCGCTTCGGCTTCGCGGCAGCCCGGACAGCGGGCCAGGTGACCGCGCAAGCGGTCGGTCTCTTCGAGCGAGAGCGCACCATCGACGAAGCGCACAAGCTCGTCGTCCGTTGGACACCGGATCATCGGTTCTTCTCCAGGATGTTCCGAAGCAGCCGCAAGCCGTGGTGTACACGGGAGCGAAGGGTCGACTCGCCCGTGCCCAAGACTTCCGCCATTTCGTCGTAGCGAAGCTCCTCCGCGTACCGGAGAACGAGCGCCTCGCGCATGCTCTCAGGAAGCTGAGAGAGCGCTTCGAGAACGCGGCGCCGCCTCTCTTCGAGCAGGAGACGATCAATCTGGTCGGGTGACGGCTCCGCGTCTTCGGCGGCGGCCTGCTGCGCGTGACGCCGGACGACGCCATGGCGCCGCACATGGTTTCGGCAGCGGTTGCGCGCCGCGGTGATAAGCCAGACGACGAATCTACCCTCGGGGCGATAGCGCGATCGCTGGGCCCAGATCGTGACCCACGTCTCCTGCGCGAGCTCGGCCCCGACCCCCGAGTCGTGGACCCATGCGCTGCACGCGTGCACCAGCCGGGCCGCGTGGCGCTCGACGAGCACCGCGAACGCCTCGCGCACCCCGGCTTGCGCCAGCGCCATCAGTTCGTCGTCGGTGCGCTCCGGCAGCGAGCCGGGCGCTGTCCGCACGAGGCGAGGAAAGGACATCACGGCTCAAAGAACACGGCTGCCGGTTCCGCGTTGACGAAATTCGCGCCGGGGGGGAGGCCGAAAGCTGGCCGCCTGGACGTGCGGGTCTCGCCATGACTGGGAGCGACATGGCATCATGCGATCCGCAATGCAGCGTCTTTCATGCACGGGCCTTTGCGTCCTTCTTGCGGCTGCCACGGCGTGCGGAACCACAGGCTCCGGCACGGCGGGCCAGCCAATTCCGGCGGACACCGGGTCGAGTTCGGTCGGCGGCGCCAACACCGGCGACGCCACGTCTACGTCGCTTGGTTCGTCGACCGCTCCGGCGGGCGGCTCTTCGGGCCCCGCCTCGAGCCCGAGCAACCACGGCTCCACGGCGCCCGCCAACTCGAGCTCCCCATCGACCGCGACGGCGACCATGACGACCGCTCGGACCACGTCCGTGTCCACGTCGACGACCACGACCACGACCACGACCACGACCACGACCACGACGACTGCGACCGCGACGGCCACGGCGTCCAACCCGGCGGGGTCGAGTCGTTCCGGAGACATCGTGGTCAATCCGGCGACGGCGCACCAGTCGATCTCGGGCTTCGGCGCCT
>CAZVPE010000353.1:0-4826 GCA_964628155.1 uncultured Polyangiaceae bacterium
GCGGCAACACGGGCATCGCCCTCGCGTTCGTCGCCGCGGCACGCGGCTACCCCCTGACCTTGACGATGCCCGAAACGATGAGCATCGAGCGGCGCAAGCTCCTGGCGGCGTATGGTGCGAAGCTCGTGCTCACCGAGGGAGCGAAGGGGATGAGCGGAGCGGTCGCGAAAGCGGAAGAGATCGCGGCGTCGAATCCGTCTCGGTACCTGCTCCTGCAACAGTTCAAGAACCCCGCAAACCCTGCGATTCACGAGGCGACGACGGGACCGGAAATCTGGGACGACACCGACGGGCAAGTCGACATCTTCGTATCCGGCGTCGGGACCGGCGGGACGATCACGGGCGTGTCCCGATACTTCAAGCGCACGCGAAACAAGTCGATTCTGTCCGTAGCGGTCGAGCCCACGAATAGCCCGGTGCTCACGCAGAAGCGCGCGGGCCAGACGCTCACTCCAGGACCCCACAAGATTCAAGGAATCGGCGCCGGCTTCGTGCCGGATGTGCTGGATCTTTCGCTCGTCGACCAAGTGGAGCTGGTCACGAACGAGGAGGCGATCGAGTACGCGCGGCGACTGACGCGCAGGGAGGGAGTTCTCGCGGGCATCTCGTGCGGGGCAGCGGTGGCCGTGGCGGCGCGCCTCGCCGAAAAAGCGGAGCACGAAGGAAAGACGATCGTGGTCGTCCTCCCCGACTCGGGCGAGCGGTACCTCAGCACGATTCTCTTCGAGGGCGTCTACGACGCGCAGGGAATCGCGACATGAACGCCCCCGCTGCGATTACGGCCGCACGCACGCACCCCCCGTCGGCCTGGTCGCTCAGCGGCGTGGTCGACGCGCTCTGCGCGGCGAACGAGGATCTCTTGCATGGCAAGCATCGCAAGGAGGGGCGGCGTGCGCTCCCGTCACGCGAAGTGTTGACGGGCGTGGTGTCCGGGCTGCGGGCGGCGCTCTTTCCTTGGCACTTCGGCACGGCGGACGTATCGGAGCAGGGGCTCGTGTATTACGTGGGTCGAACCCTCGACGCGTCGCTGACCGCGCTCGAGAGACAGGTTCACGTCGGCCTCTTGTTCGATTGCGGACACGACGCGGACCCTTGTGAGGCTTGCGCCCGCCGAGCGACCGCGGTGACGCGCGAACTGGCAGCGCGCCTGCCGGCGATCCGCGCCCTCCTCGGGCGAGACGCCCGGGCCGCGTACGAGGGGGATCCTGCGGCGACAAGCCCCGACGAAACGGTCTTCTCCTACGCCGGGATGACGGCCATCACCTACCACCGGATCGCGCACGAATTGCACGGGCTCGGCGTCCCGCTCATTCCGCGCATGATTTCGGAGCTCGCCCACGCCGCGACGGGCATCGACATTCACCCGGGAGCGCAGATCGGTCCAAGATTCTTCATCGACCACGGCACCGGCGTCGTCATCGGCGAGACGTGCGTCATCGGGGAACACGTCCGCCTCTATCAGGGAGTCACTTTGGGGGCGAAGAGCTTTCCGTCCGATGAGCGCGGAAATCCGATTAAGGGCATTCCGCGTCATCCCATCATCGAAGACGACGTCGTCATCTACGCGGGCGCGACTGTCCTCGGGCGGATCACCGTCGGCCACGGCTCGAGCATCGGGGGCAACGTCTGGCTCACGCACAGCGTGCCGCCCGGGAGCCAGATCGCGCAGGCGCGACCTCGCGAAGAAGTGTTTTCCGACGGAGCAGGTATCTGAAACGTGACCGGAGCGTTCCAGACCGTGGGACGCACGGCAGATGCCTGTGGTCTATGTTGGATGAATCGGATGACATAACGGATTTGTCTCGTCGACCGAACCGAAATTCCTTTATTTTGATAAATTGCGCGGACGTTACGTGCAAATGGGTTGCGCCCCCGGTCTCGGGCCGTTAGGTTCGGCGCGAAACTGCAATCGCCTCTCAGCGCGAGACCGGAGAACTTCCCATGACTGAACCCAGTGCGCTTCATCCTACGCTGGGCGCGAATGCGGCGCGCCAGCTTGCGAACACCACCAAGACCCCGCCGCAATGGATAGGCGTTACGCCGCGATGGCTCGTTGGCGTCCTTCCGTGGACGCCCGTCGAGGCGGGCACCTATCGCGTCAACAAGGTCAAATCAGGCGGCGAGTCGCAGATTCGCATCGAGTGCAGCCCGAGCGACGGCGACGACCTGCCGTCCGCGTTCATCGACTACGAGGAGCACCCGCGCGAATACACCCTGAGCACGGTGACCACGACGATCGATGTCCAGACTCGCGTCTCCGATCTCTATCGGAGCCCCATGGACCAGGTCCGCGAGCAACTCGGCGTCCTGATCGAAATGGTCAAGGAGCGCCAGGAAAGTGAAATCCTCAACAATGCCAACTACGGGCTGCTAAACAACATCGTACCCTCCATGCGGGTCAAGCCTCGCGGCGGGGCGCCCACTCCCGACGATTTGGACGATCTGATTGCCACGGTCTGGAAAGAGCCAGCGTTCTTTCTCGCCCATCCGAAGGCGATCGCGGCGTTCGGACGGGAGTGCACCTGGCGAGGGGTTCCACCCCCCACGGTCACGATGTTCGGTTCGCCGTTCGTCACGTGGCGCGGCATCCCGATTATTCCGACGGATAAGCTGTTCGTGAACAACGGCAAGACCAACATTCTCCTCATGCGCACGGGGGAGAAGAAGCGCGGCGTCGTCGGTCTCTTCGAACCAGGCCTTCCCGGCGAGGTTACGCCGAGCCTGTCGGTGCGCCTGATGGGCATCAACCAAAGGGGCGCGGCCTCGTATCTCATCTCGCTCTATTGCTCGGCCGCCATCCTCACCGACGATGCCATCGGGGTTCTCGAGAACGTCGACGTCGGCCTGTACCATGAGTACAAGTGAACGAACGCGGGCGCCCAACCCGTCCCCTGCAGGCGCCCAGGCCGCGGACGTCGACGTGGCGCAAGCGATGGCGCGCGAGCTCCAGCGCCTTGCCAACGAGATATTCTCAGGCGGACTGACGCCTGAGCCGGCGCCGCCGGCTGTCGTTTCGCCGCCCGAGAGCCTTGCGCCAATCGCTCCCTCGGGAGCCGAGTCCGACGCGGCACGCGTGGGACCGATTTCGGTCGTCCCGACCGACGGGAGAGGGCCGGTTGTTCCTCCGCGCTTTGGACCGAGCGCCCTTTCGCCGGGCGCGGGCGGCATGTCCACGGCGCTCACGGCTCCCCCCATTCCGGGCCCGATCAAGCAGCCACCGCTTGCGGTCGCTCCACCTCCGAAAGAAACCGACTTGCGGGTCGTGCCTGCGATCTTGTCAGAGGGCCTGGGAATCTCCTCGCCGGTGCCGCTCGCGGGCGGTTCGGAAGCTATCGCAGCGCAACCGTACTTCCTCGAGATCGCTGGGGCGCCCGGACCCGCTCCGGGAGCGGCCGGGCTTCCGCTGGACTTGTCGCGTGCGGGCGTCGCCGCGCCGCCGAGCCTCCCGGGGGGCCCTCCTTCGATGCCCGCGGCGAGCGTACTCGCTCCCATCTCCGTGCTGTCCCCGGACCGCGCTGGAATGCCGACGCCCGCTATCGACGGCAGTGTGCCGGCATCGGAGCCGTACTTCCTCGCGCTTCGCCAGCCTCAAGGCGCCGTAAGCAACCCGACGTCCCCGCTCGCGACGCCGATGGTGGGTCTGGCCTCTACGGCGGTGACCCCGAGCGCGCCGCCTCCCCAACCGGGCGTGGCCTCTCCCGCCGTGGCCTCTCCGGGCTTGGCCCCACCGGCCGCGGCTCCACCTGGCTCCTGGCCGTCGTATCCGGGCGCCGCCGGCGTTCCCGAGTTCTCCGACTTGCTACCCGCAAGCGGCGTGTCCAAGGGCGGACTTCCTTCGAGCGGCACGGCGCCCGAGCCTCGGCGTCCGACGTACGACTTTCAACCCGAGCTCGCTCCGGCAGAGGCCACGCCGCCCCGTCTGGTCGACGGCAACGTGGTCAAGAAGGACTTCCCAATCCTACAGGAGCGAATCCACGGACGGCCGATCGTGTGGCTCGACAACGCGGCGACGACCCAGAAGCCGCAGGTCGTGATCGACCGCCTCTCCTACTACTACGAACACGAAAATTCGAACGTTCATCGTGCGGCGCACACCCTTGCGGCGCGCGCGACCGACGCGTACGAGGGAGCGCGCGAAACGGTTCGGCGTTTTCTCAACGCCCCCTCCGTTCAAGACATCGTCTTCGTCCGAGGCGCGACCGAGGCCATCAACCTCGTTGCCAAGAGCTGGGGAAGCCGCAACGTCGGGCGCGGCGACGAGATTGTGATCACGTGGTTGGAACACCACGCAAACATCGTGCCTTGGCAACAGCTATGCGCTGAGACGGGGGCCTGCTTGCGCGTTGCGCCGGTCGACTCCAGCGGTCAGGTGATCCTGGAGGAGTTCGATCGGTTGCTCGGGAGCAAGACGCGCCTCGTCTCCTTCAGCCAGGTCTCGAACGCGCTCGGGACGATTGTGCCGGCACGCAAGCTCATCGAAATGGCGCATCGACATGGGGCCGTCGTGATGGTCGACGGCGCGCAGGCGGTATCGCACATGAGCGTCGACGTGCAAGCGCTCGACTGCGACTTCTACTGCTTCTCGGGCCACAAGGTATTTGCGCCGACTGGCATCGGCGTTCTCTACGGAAAGCGCGACATCTTGAACGCGATGCCTCCATGGCAGGGCGGCGGAAACATGATCGCGGACGTCACCTTCGAGAAGACCACCTATCAGCCCGCCCCGTGGCGCTTCGAAGCAGGGACCGGCAGCATCGCCGACGCCGTGGGGCTCGGCGCGGCCATCGACTACGTCTCGCATTTGGGGCTGGAGAACGTATCGCGGT
>CAZVPE010000354.1:0-4823 GCA_964628155.1 uncultured Polyangiaceae bacterium
GCGGTGGGTCAATTCGTCGTGGCCGTAGTGGGTCAATTCCTGCTGGCCGTTGACACGCCGCTTGCTCCGGAGTTGGTGAGCCTGATCGAGCAGATGGCGCGTGAGAACCCGCTTTGGAGCCGCCGGAGGATCGCCAGCGAACTTGCGAAGCTCGGACATGCCGTCGACAAGGACACGGTGGCGAAGTACTTGCCGAAGCCAGCTCCGCGCCCCGCACCGTCCCCCGTCGCAAACCTGGAAGACCTTCCTCCGTAACCACCTCGCGGGAACGATCGCGATCGACTTTTTGACGGTGCCCACGGTGACGTTCAACATTCTCTACGTCTTTTTTGTCCTCTCTCTCGAACGCCGCCGTGTGCTGCACGTCAACGTGACGGCGCACCCGTACGCCGCGTGGGCCGCGCAGCAGATCGTGGAGGCCATCGGCGCGGAGATCGCGCCGGCGCGGCTGATCCGAGATCGCGATGCCATCTTCGGCAACGAGTTCCACGCGCGGGTGGACAACCTGGGCGTCCGGCAGATCCGCATCTCGCCGCGCTCTCCTTGGCAAAACGGATACGCGGAAAGGTGGGTCGGCACGTTACGCCGCGAGCTGCTCGATCACGTCATCGTGGTTGGGGAGCGGCATCTGCTGCGCCTGGTCCGACAGCATGTCGCCTATTACAACGAGGACCGGCCTCACATCTCACTTGACCGCGACGCGCCCGTCGCGCGCGCCGTCCAACCGCCAAGCGCTGGCAGGGTCGTCGCACTTCCGCGCGTCGGTGGGCTTCACCATCGGTATTCGAGGGCCGCGTGATCGTGTCGCATCGGTTTTTCGTCCCCACAGGTGGCGAGCGCCGACCAGAACGCGAACTTCGTCTATTTCCGCGGAATGGCGCCCACGAATGCCGTCTTCAGTTTCTATCCCCGCCAATGCCCGTAGCGGTTTGCGCCTACGGAGCCGACGAGGGCCAGCGGTGGACCTGCTCACTTCTATATGTGTTCGCTGGTCAGTCCACCGCGTATGGTCCCTAAATATGATCTCGGACTCACGCGGCGTTTCGTTCATAGAAGTTGAGGAGTCCGTCAAGCCGTTCGCGGCGACGGATGGGAGCAGACTCGTCGGGAGAACCGGGCGCTGCGAAGATCGGGCGCAAGAATGCGTCGTAAGCTTGCAGAAAGTCGCAAGCCCAGATCTCGTGTGCGTGGTTTCGTAGGAATGTGGACCAGCGCTGTCCTCGCGGCGTGCGGGGCCGCGCCGCGCGCATGTACCTCTGGATCGTGCGTTTGCTGACTTTGACGCCGAGCTTGAGCAGCTCTCCGCGGATCCTCTCGGCGCCCCAGAGTCTGTTCGCCGACGCCATCGATCGGACCAGCGCGACCGTCTCCGGAACGAGGCGCGATGCGGGGCGCGTTCGGCTCCGCCAGCGCCAGAGAGCCCTTGAAGCCGGCGCGGTGTCAGCGAAGAAGCGTCTCGGGTTCGACGATGCGCAGCACATTCCTCCAGGTCGGCGTGACGGCAGCGAGCGCGACCAAGGCGATCCGGTCCAACCGCGTCACGCGCGGCCTGGCGACCGAGCGTTGCAGCACGGTGAGTTGGTGTCGGAGCAACGCGATCTCCGCGAGCAGCGACCAACGAGGGCGAAAGACGTCCGCCACGGCGGCGACGAGCACGAGCACGGCTTGGAGCACGGGCGCCCAAGGTAGTGCCAATCCCCCTGAAGTTCTCGCCGATCCGGGAGGTAGCCACGACGGGTGTCGAGGTCACCGCGATTGGTAGCGGCTCGCGCGCAGTCACGCAGAACGTACAGATCGTCGAGCACGAAGGAGAGGGTAGCTCAGCGCCGGCTTTCGGCCCTGCGGCGATCCGCCAGATGCTGGCGACCTTCCACTCGACCACCCACATCGACCGCTGCTACTCCTCACACCAATGACGAGCCCTGCCGCGCCGAGTTCGACGCATTCCTCGAACAAGCTGCTCGCGCTCGCGATGGGGGCCATGGGCGTCGTGTTCGGCGACATCGGCACGAGCCCGCTCTACACGCTGCAGGTCGGCATCGCGCCCGACTCCGAAGCGCAACCGGTGATGCCCGACGTGCTCGGTCTTTGCTCGCTCATCGTCTGGTCTCTCATGGCCGTCGTCACGGTGAAGTATCTCTATTTCATAATGAAAGCGGACAACCAAGGAGAAGGGGGCATCCTGGCCCTTCTCGCGCTCGTGCCGCAGAAGAAACATGCCAGCATCGGCGTGGTCGCTGTTCTCGTCATGGCGGGAGCGGCGCTGCTTTACGGGGATGGCATCATTACGCCGGCCATCAGCGTTTTGAGCGCGTTGGAGGGCGTCAAGTTGGCGGCTCCCGAGTTCAAAGAGTTCGTCGTGCCGCTCACCTGCATCGTCTTGCTCTCGCTCTTCGCGGTGCAGAGTCGGGGCACGGCGGGCATCGGAAGAGTCTTCGGTCCGATCATGGTGGTGTGGTTCCTGTGCATCGGCGCGCTCGGTACGTGGCACCTCATCCACAACCCCGGTGTCCTAGCCTCCCTGTCGCCGAAGTGGGGCGCTCTCTTCTTCGTCCACCACGGGTGGCGCGGCATAGCCATCCTCGGCGTGGTGGTATTGGCCGTCACGGGCGGCGAAGCCCTCTACGCCGATATGGGCCACTTCGGACGTCACCCCATCCGCGTCGCATGGATCTACCTGGTCTTGCCCGCCCTCGTCCTTTGCTATCTCGGTCAGGGCGCGCTGGTGCTCAAAGACCCTTCCGCGGCGGCGAATCCCTTCTTCGCCATGGTCCCCAAGGGGATGGCGACGTACGGCCTCGTGGCCCTCTCCGCCGCCGCGACGATCATCGCCTCCCAGGCGCTCATCACGGGGGTGTTCTCGCTGACGCACCAGGCGGTGCAGCTGGGTCTCTTTCCTCGCGTCACGGTGAAGCACACGTCGCGCGACACCGAAGGGCAGATTTACGTACCGGCGATGAACTGGACCTTGTGCATCGCTTGCATCGCGCTCGTGCTGGCGTTTCGAGACTCGTCGCGCCTTGCCGCGGCTTACGGCATCGCCGTCAGCGGCACGATGGGCATCACCAGCATAGTCTACTTCGTCGTGACGCGGCGTACCTGGGGTTGGCCCCTCTGGAAATCCCTTCCGCTCCTGGTGCTATTTCTCTCGTTCGACCTGCCCTTCTTCGCTGCCAATCTCACGAAGTTCGTCGACGGCGGGTGGATCCCCATCGTCGTGGCTGCTGCGATGATGGCGGTGATGCTCGACTGGAAGGTGGGTCGAAGCGTGCTCGCCGAGCGCATCGCCCGAGGGGCCTCTCCATTGACCGAGTTCGTGGATCGCATCGAGACGATATGTCGTATTCGAGTGCCGGGGACGGGCATCTTCTTCACGTCGAACTTGGAGCTCACTCCGCTTGTGCTCCAAATGCACGCGCAGCGCATTCGGGTCTTACCGGAACACGTCGTTCTACTCACCGTCAACTCCCAGCACGTGCCGCACGTCGCACCGGAAGCACGCACACGCGTCGAGGATATGGGCAAAGGAGTCTTACGCGTGGAGATAGCGACGGGCTTCATGGAGCATCCGGACGTCCCCAGATACCTCGCGGAAGCGAAACTCCCGGTCGATCTGAAAGAAGCGACGTATTACGTGGGCCGCGAGACGTTCCTGGCGGGCCGGGGGGGCAAAATGGGCCTCTTGTCGGAGGGCCTTTTCGGGTTTCTGTCGCGAAACGCGACGAGTCCTACGAACTCATTTGCCATCCCACCCGAGCAAGTGGTGGAACTGGGGATGCAGCTCGATCTCTGAGGACACCTTGCCGCGGGGGGAGAACGTGCCCAGCGGGTTGTGGTGACGAAAAACGGATGCGGGCGGGCTCACGCGGCCCTCGAGTAACGGTGGTGCAGCCCGTAGGGTCCCACGGCATGATCAACTCGTATCAAGCGGCCTTCCGGCGATAGTGGCCGAGGAGGCCGCCGAGCCGTTCACGACGCTCGATCGTCGCGCGGTCGTTCGCAGGCGTCGTCTCGGGGAACGGGATCACGTTGGCCAGCCCCTGGTGGTTTCTCTCGGTATGAAAGTGCTCCACGTACTCCGAGATTACGTGCCGCAGGTGTCGCTCCCCGAGCGGCACGACCCGATCGAGGCACTCCTCCTTGATGGATCGAACCCAGCGCTCCGCGAATGCGTTCAGATTTGGGCTCGACGGGGGGAGCTTCAACAGCTCGACGGCGCTCGAGGCCAGAATCGTCTTGAACTCCTCCGTGTAGAGCGGATCTCGATCGACGATAAGATGGCGTACGTCCTTCAAGAACCCGTCCTTCGCGTCCGTGAGATTGCGGGCGATCTGCGCCATCCATGCGCTATCGAGGCCCTGCGAAATCCCCGCGATGTACACCCGACGGGTCTTGAGCCTCATGACGAACAGGGCGAAGTACCGCACCAGACCTCGGCTCGTGACCACCTCGACGCTGAAGAAGTCGGCGGCGGCGATCGCCTCCCAATGGGCCGCAAGGAACGTCTTCCAGGACATCGAGCGGCCGCGCCGTGGTGCGGGCTCAATACCGTGCTCCTTGAGGACGCGCGCGATTGTGGATCGGCCGAGCTCGAAGCCGACGTTCTTGAGGGCTCCGCGGAGCCGAGTGTAGCCCCAGCCCGGGTTCTCCCTGGCCATCGTCATCAGCTGCGTGGTGGCATCGCTCCGTTTTCCGCAGGCGCCCTTCTTCGAGGAGTTCGCGCTGCCGTCGTACTTCGCGGCGACCAGCCGCCGGTACCACCTCAAGATGCCACTCGCCACCCTGATGGGGCCACCGATCGCCACGATCATGGGGCCAGGTGA
>CAZVPE010000355.1:0-4807 GCA_964628155.1 uncultured Polyangiaceae bacterium
GTCTTCCGCAGGTGCCGCAAAGCGCAGAGCGCGAGCAGGTCTTGGTACCGCGAGACCCGGAGACACCCCTCTCCGCTTGCGGAGAGGGGCCGGGGGTGGGGCCGGGGGTGAGGTTCTCTGCCGCTCGCAGAGAGGGGGAGCAGCTCCGTTATCGCGAGACCCGGAGACACCCCTCTCCGCTTGCGGAGAGGGGCCGGGGGTGAGGTTCTCTAGGAGCGGCGAGGCAAGGAGGGGACGCACTGGCGCGTTTTCTCGAAGGCCGAGCGCGATGTGACGAATGATGAGACGGCCCTCGATGGGCGAGCGGATGTGGAGACTCGTTGCAGCGCGACGTCCCCTACCGCAAGCGCGCGACCACGCGCTCGGGTCTCACGTCGTTGTCGAGCATGATCGCCGCGGCCTGCGCGCGGCGCTTGTCGAGCTCCGCGACGACCCGCGCGGCCTCGTCGAGCTTGCGCCGAAAGGGCGGCCCGCCCAGCACGATCTCCATGGCGGTACGTCCGACGACCAGCGTACAGGCGCCGCCCGAGTCGAAGTGCACCTCTTCGAGCGGCGCCCGCCGCGCGAGCGGGCCTTCCTCGTACTCCGCGGCCAGTTCGATCCCGCGACGAATCGTCCGCCGAGCTTCTTCGCGATCCTCGCTGACCGCCTCCGGCGTGAGGCCCGTGATGAGCGGCACGTCGACCGGATCGCCCGGCTCGAGCTTCTTGAAGGGTTCGCCGTCCGCGGTCGCGAGCAGCGTATCGCCCAGCGCGACGAGAGCGGCGGCTCGGCGCTCGGTGACCTGCACGACGATCGTGTGCGGCAAGCGGCGACTCAGGACGGCGTCCGATATCCACGGATCGGCGAGGACGGCGGCCCGGGCAGAGTCCAGATCGACCGAGAACACGTTCGAGCCGAGCACAATGGCGCTCTCGGCGAGGATCGCGTCGGCGGTTCGGCGTTCGTTGCCGGCGACCTGAACGGACGCGACCGCGAAGCGCGCGCTCGTGGTGACGTAGCGCCTGGCCAACCATG
Source organism: uncultured Polyangiaceae bacterium (assembly GCA_964628155.1). Lineage (GTDB taxonomy): Bacteria > Myxococcota_A > Polyangia > Polyangiales > Polyangiaceae > Palsa-1150. The sequence goes on from CAZVPE010000355.1 coordinate 1,018, forward strand.
CCGCGCCCACCGACGTGGAGACGATCAGCGCGACCCCGAACGCCGTGCCGATAGCCGCTCCCCATCGCCAAGGACCCCCCGGGGCGGGCTGAGCGACGGCGCCCGACTCGACGACGCGGGGCTGGACACGGCGATTGGCGGGACTCACGACCGGTGGCCCTCCTCCATCAGGCTCAAGAGCTCACGCGCGCTCGCGTTGATGTCTCCGGCGCCGAGCGCGATGACGATGTCGCCGGGCTCGACGACTTCGAGGAGCGCGCGGGCGACGTGGGCTTTGCCTTTGACGAAAGAAACGGCTCGATGTCCGTGGGCGCGAATCGCCTCGGCCAGGGCCTCGCCGGTGGCTCCGGCGATCGGTTGCTCGCCCGCCGGGTACACGTCAGTGACGAGAAGGACGTCGGCCTTGTTGAAGGCGCGCGTGAACTCGTCGAAAAGGAGCTTGGTGCGCGTGTACCGGTGGGGCTGGAAGGCGACGATGACGCGCCGGTCGAATCCGCTCTGGGCCGCATCGAGGGTCGCCTCGACCTCGGCGGGGTGGTGGCCGTAGTCGTCCACGATGATGACATCGCCGGTCTTGCCGTTTTTCGCGAAGAGCGGCTGACCGAGGACCGTGAAGCGGCGCTGCACCCCGTGGAACCCGGCGACCGCCTCCCGCGTCACGTCGAGAGGCACTTCGAGCTCGTCGGCGACGGCGATGACGGCGAGCGCGTTGAGCACGTTGTGCGCTCCGGGCATGCGCACGACGAATCTCCCGAGAGGCTCGTTGCGACGAAACGCGTCGAAGTGGGTCGCCAGGCCTTCGAAGCGGGTGCCGCTCGCTCGGTAATCGGCCTGACGCGACACTCCGTACGTCACGTGTCGCCGTTCGAGGCGCGGCAGGATGTCCTGCACGGCGGGATGATCGAGGCACAAGACGCACAATCCGTAAAAGGGAACCTTGTTGGCGTATTGGACGAACGCGTCCTTCACGGCCTCGTGAGTGCCGTAGTGATCCAGATGCTCGGGATCGATGTTGGTCACGACGGCGATCGTCGGCGTCAGCTTGAGAAAGGATCCGTCGCTCTCGTCTGCCTCGGCGACGAACAAGTCCCCTTCGCCGAGGCGCGCGTTCGAGCCGAGCGCGTTCACCTTGCCGCCGACGACGACCGTGGGATCCAAGCCCGCCGCGCGTAGAACGGTCGCGACCAGGGAAGTCGTGGTGGTCTTGCCGTGGGATCCGGCGATCGTCACGGCGTATCGAACGCGCATCAACTCGGAGAGCATCTCGGCGCGTGGAATGATCGGGATTTCGAGTTCGCGAGCGCGGACGATCTCGGGGTTTTCACTCGGGATCGCGCTCGAGTAGACGACGACGTCGGCCCCCGCGATGTTCTCGCCGGCGTGGCCGATGAAGACGTGGACGCCGAGCGCTTCGAGCCGGCGGGTGTTCTCGTTCGGCTTCAGATCGGAGCCGCTGACGTCGAAGTCGAGCGTTCGCAGAATCTCCGCGAGACCGCTCATCCCGATGCCGCCGATGCCGACGAAGTGCACGTGGCGTACGCGACCGCGGAACATCACCGAACCTCGCGTTCGATCGATGGGTGCGTGTGCATCGCGATGCCGTTCGCGGTCTTGCGTTCCGCGCCGACGCCGGCGAGCGCGAGCAGGTCGGCGGCCACGTCGCGCGCCGCGTTCGGCGTTCCGCGGGCCCGCGCGGCGTCGGCCATCGCGACGCGGGCGCTGGTTGCGCGCAGGAGTCGTTCGATCTCGCTCGAAAGCCGCGCGGCGTCGGCGGCTTCTTGCTGGACGCACACCGCCGCGCCGGCGCGGGCCAGCGCTTCCGCGTTGCGTCTCTGGTGATCGCCGGCCGCGTGGGGCAAAGGAACGAGGATGGCCGCCCGTCCGATGGCCGCAATCTCGGCGATGGTCCCGGCGCCCGCCCGCGCCACGACCAGATCGGCATGGGCGATTGCACCGGCGACGTCGTCCAGAAACGGCACCACGACGGCGTGCTCCACCCCGTGGCGGGCGTAGGCCTCGCGGACGGCCACGTCGCGATCGCGACCGGCCTGGTGAACGACGTCGAGGCCGTGAACGATCCCTTGCAGGCGCGCCACCGCCTCGGGGAGCCGTTCGTTGAGCGCGGCGGCGCCTTGGCTTCCGCCCATCACGAGGAGGCGTCCGGTTCCGCGCGGGGCGTACGGTCGCGGCGCAAACCCACCTCGCAAGGGCACTCCGTACGCGCGACATGCGCTCGATCGAAATCGGCTGGCCGCCTCGTCCCAAGTGATGTACGCGCGCTGGGCAAACGGAGCCACGAGGGCGTTGGCGAGGCCCACGACGGAGTTCGGCTCGAGCACCGCAATGGGAATCCCGTGCATCGCCGCGGCGAGCGTGACGGGGCCCGCGGCGTACCCGCCCACGCTGAGCACGACCCGCGGCTTCAATCGATGAACGAGCGCGAGCCCCCGGACCGTCGCGCGCGCCGCGATGAAGGCCGCGCGAAGCGCCCGGGAAACTCCCTTCCCTCTCATCGGCTCCACGTCCAAAAGCTCGAGTCGCCAGCCGCGAGCGGGCACCTCGCGAGCCTCGATGCCTCGAGCGGTCCCGCAGAATACGATGTCGACGTCGGCGACCGCTCGGATCGCCTCGGCGACGGCAATGGCGGGAAAGACGTGGCCGCCGGTGCCGCCGCCCGCGAGCAGGATCCGCGGCCGCGTCACGGCGCGACCTCGGCGACGGTCTCGGTGGTCGCCTCCGCGGAGAGGACCTCGACGCGAGGAGTCTCGACCCCTTCGGACTGCCGGGAAATGTTGAGGAGGATCCCCGCGGCGACGGCGTTGACGAGGAGCGACGACCCGCCGAAGCTTACGAACGGCAGCGTCAGGCCTTTGGTCGGGAGAATGGCGAGCGCCACGGCGACGTTGATGAGCGCCTGGACGCCGAACATCGTCGACAGCCCGAAGGCGAGAAACGACCCGAAGTCGTCGGGGGCACGGAGCGCCGCCCGAACCCCGCGAGCGACCAAGACGAGGTATGCCGCGCACAGGCCCGCGACGCCGACGAAACCGAGCTCTTCGCCGACGATCGCCGCGACGAAATCGGTGTGGGCCTCGGGCAAGTAGAGGGTCTGCAAACCGCGGCCCAGGCCGAGCCCCGTCGGGCCGCCCGAGCCGAACGACATCACGCTCTGGAACGGCTGGTAGGCGAGGTCTTGACGGTGCTCGTCCATGTGCAGCCAGGCGAGGTAGCGCTCGTAGCGGTACTCGCGAAACCGGATGGCCGCGGCGCCGAACGCAGCCCCGAGGATGGAGGCGCCGAGGATGTAGCCAATCTTCGCGCCGGCGACGAAGAGCATCGTGAAGGTGAGAAGGAGAAGGACGACGGCGCTTCCGAAGTCCGGCTGTTTGAGACACAGCACCATCAAGATGCCCGCCACGATGAGGTGGGGCAGAAAGCCGACCGTGAACGTCTTCACCCGTTCGGCCTTCTTCGCGAGCGAGTACGCGAGCCAGATCACGAGGGCGACTTTGGCCATTTCTGCCGGCTGAACGTGGACCGGACCGACCGTGAGCCATCGGGCCGCGCCGCCGCCGGAGTGTCCGAACCCCACGACGCACAAGAGCAGAAGGACGCCGACCCCCAAGAGAACCGGGTAGGTGAGCTTGTACAGGCGATGGTAATCGAAGCGGCTGGCGCAAAAGGTCGCGGCGAGGGCAGAAAGCCCGTAGGCCACCTGTCTTTTCAGAAAAAACTGCGGGTCGTGGTGCTGCACGGTCGCCTGCATCGCGCTGGCGCTGTAGACCATCAC
>CAZVPE010000356.1:0-4764 GCA_964628155.1 uncultured Polyangiaceae bacterium
GCTCGTCTCGCTGCGGCGCGACTACCGAGCCCGCCTGTCGTCGGCTCGGTCGAGCGCCCTCTTGCTCAAGCTCGTAGACGCTCTGTTCAGCCTCCCGGCCATGACCATCGGCGAAGCCGCCAAGCTCCTCGACGTCACGCCCGCGGCGGCGTCGGCCAACATTCGCAAGTTGGTCGATGCCCACATCCTCGAGGAGGTCACCGGGCGGCGTCGCGAGCAGCGCTACCTGGCCCGCGAGCTAATCGCGGCCGCGCACCCGGACGGATGACGTGTCTTACGCGTCATCGCCCCGACGCGCCCCGCTAGTCCCAGCGCCAGCATCATTCTCTTCAACCGTTCCTCCGCCATGACCGAGCGCCCCCACGACGCGAGCTTGCCGCCTAAGAAGAAGGAGCGCGAGCTCTCGCAGGCGGACCCTGACCGGAATATCGTCTCTGGGTCACCTTCGCGAAAACGAGCGTGTAAAAAGTGCACGGGAAGGGAGTTGAACCCTTACGCCTTGCGGCGGCGGAACCTAAAGCCGGGTGCAGACGAAGCATCTTTCACGATCGCGCTGGATTCTGCGTCATCGGTGAACGAAACCGCGCCACATGGTGAGCCATCGTGCAGCGTGCTGCCGCGTCGTGCTGCCGCACGCGAAGCCGATCCCGTGGACGTGGCGCTCGCGCGGGCTCTCGCCGAAGCGTCCACCGCGGGGCGGTTCGACGTCGTCCTGCAACTCGTGAAGGAACTGGAGGCTCGGCGGCTCGAGCGGCGAGCCTCGGGAGAGTAGACGGTGCCGACGGGCCGCGGCGGGAGCATCTCGACAACGTCGCCTCTTGCCACTGCGCGCTGGTTCCTCCGGCGTGAACGCCCGCCCAGGAGGGCTCCTCCTTCCGCTCGCCGCGGTCGCGGCTCGTTTGGCGATGTTTGCCGACCGCGCGGCACGCGTTGTAGCGACCAGTTGCGGTCGAGCAGTCCGTCGTCATCGCCTTACCGCTTCGACGATAGCCTCCAAGAGCTGCCTCGGCTCGGTGGGGAACAGGTCATTGTGATGCCCGCCTGCGACGACCCTCATCGTCGCGTCGGGGATCGCCGCAGCGACCTGTCGGCCCATGGCGAACGGCACAACCTCGTCGGCATCGCCATGGATCAGGAGCGCTGGGATGCGCAGACCTGGCACCTTCGATAGCGTGTCGAACTTGTCCGGGCAGAGCCATCTGGCCGGTAGGAAAGGGAGCACCGCGGCAGCCACCGCGGGAATTGAGGTGTAGGGGCTCACGAGGACGAGTGCGGCCGCCCGGCCGCGCACGGCCATCTCGACAGCGACGCCGGTACCGAGGGAGATGCCGAGGAGCGCGACCCGATCGCGGCCGATGCCCTGGCGCTGAAGCGCGTCAAGCACCGCCGACGCGTCGCCGTACAGGCCCGCCTCGTCGGGACGACCCGCGTCGCGCGCGAGGCCGTATCCCCGGTACTCTGCGAGGACCACTCCGAGTCCGTGTGCGTGGAGGGCCATGGCGAGCGGGAGGCGCGCGTCCATCGTCTCGCCATTGGCGTGGAAGATGACGACGGTTCGAGCGCGATCGTCCGGGGGAGGGAGCTCGATCGCGACGACGGGGACCCTGTCCTCCGCCTGGAGCGAGAGCACCTTGTCGTCGGCAGGTAGCGAAAGCGGCGCGCCGGGCGGAGCAGGGTAAAGGAGGACGCGGTAGCCGACGCGCGCGGCGACGCAGAACAGCACGTAGACCACCGGCAAGGAAGCTGCGAGGAACAAAGTGGATCGCCGCCGTTGCCTGGCGGTACGGACCGGAGCGGGGCCCTCCGAGGGTCGGTCCCTTCGTCGAATCACGACGAGGGTAGTCGCTCCCGCGACTCCCAGCAGCGCCCCGACATACGAGCCCGTGTGGACGGCCCATACGATGAGGAAGCGCCAGACGCGCGGGTAAAGATGACCCTACGCGAGTTGACGTAAGTGCGCGTGAGCAGGTCGTGATTGGGCCAAACGAAATTCACTCGGCAGCGGGTCCCCTGACCGTCGAGGACGCGCTCGCGATCGCCCTCGCTCGGGCGTCGGCCGCCCAGGAATTGGGCGTCGTCGCGCAGCTCGCGCGAGAGCTCGAGGCGCGACGTTTGGCCGCCGCGGGCGTGCGTTCGCTACTGGACGAGCGCGGTCGCTATCTGGGGAAGGAGTAAGTGCCCCACCGCCTTCGAACGATAACCACCGACCTTTCGGCGAAATTCGGCGCGATCGACTTTTGGGACCGTGCGAGAGCGTCGAGGATGGTACGCCCGGAAGGCGTATGCCTTCAGACGCCCTTCTTCGGCCAATTGCGTGTCAGCGGCTGATGGCATAAATTTCAAGCGCCGCGCCTGTGTCGACGAAAAAAAGCAGCCGCGTGTCAGCCCGGACAATGCCTCGGACCGTACCCGAGGGGCTACCGTCGAGGACTACGTCTTGAGTAGCGGCGCCCCCGCCTGCGGCCTCAAGAACGCGTGCTGGACCCCCACCTTGCTCTCCACCCCCGAACACCACCGAATCCGCTACCGTCGACGACGGAAGGATGGCTACGATATAGGTATATGGGCCAGCCTCGGGCGATGTGACCCATCGGGATTCGGCGATGATGCCCCCGTCGGTATCCGGCCTGAGATAACCCAGTCGCCCCTCACCGCCAATGTAGATTCCAAGGGGAGCGAACGGGTCGCCTTCTGCGCTGTAAACCCCATTCGCGTCCCATCCGTCGAGCACCTGCTCTTGCCACACGCTTGGAAGGCTTTGGCCGGAAGTGACGTTCAGCCAGAATGCGGCCACTCGATCGGGTACGGCTTCGGCAACGCACCATAGCGTTGTACCGGCACCGTTTAGAGTAAAGCCTTGCGCGGGGACCGACCCCCCCGGGATGACGAGCGTCCACGATCGTCCACCGTCGTCGGAGACTTCCAAACTGGTGCCGCCGTACGCCATAAATGTTCGGCCGGGACCGGAACTCGTGTCTGGGAAGCTGACGAGCGACGAGGGGATGCCCGATGTCGCAGGCGGGCCGCTAGCCCCCATCCACGTAGCCCCATCGTCGCGAGACGACCGAATCGTCGCTTCGCTCGCGGAAGCGAAAATAGTCACGATGCGGCTGCCGCCAATCGGGACGACGATGTCCTGGGTAAGCTGGGACGCATCGGCAGGTCGCCCAAGCTTCCGATAGGTTTGCGACCTCCAGTCGATCCGAAGCGGCTCAGGATCCGCCGCTACGTAGATGATGTCGTCGCGCATACGGACACGGCGGACCGCGGAAACCGGGATGGAAGCCCACAGCTGCGCGGTAATCACGTTCGGGGACGGCAGCGCTGGAAGCGCTACTGACGCCGCGTCGGGCACGAGCAGCTCGCCGGCGACCCCGTCCGGCTCCGCGGTAGCTGCATCGGCAGCCCGCGAACCGTCGGGCTTATTCTCGGAAGGGCCGCTGGAGTTGCCCTGACAGCTGTTCGCGGCCAACAGGCCAAGCGCCACCACGGCTCGAACGAGCCGATGCAGGTGCACCACCGCTGCCTCCCCCTTTGACCCAACACGACTTCGAATCGCCGGACACATTGTACCGAAATCGGACCGAAGGAGGTGTAGGGCTTCTCCCCGCCAACAGAACTGTTTGCGTGGAAGTGACGGCCGGTCAAATGCGTCAGCACGGCGATCACTTGCCGTGCGTCCGCCGTGTTCGGCTGCCGAAGGAGTTCGGGACGCGCGAGCCAACTTACCTGCCTCGTGCGGGACGCGCACGCGATCCGGCAACTCCGTTTGCCGTCTCATCGCGCCCCGGATGAGCTGCTCCTGCACAACGTCGAGAACGACGCCCATGCCTCTTGGCCAAGCTTGCCGCGCACAACCCACTTCAAGCTCAGCTGAAGCATTCGGTTCTTCAGACCGCGAACTTCCGCTGACGCATTTGGTTCTTCAGATCAGCTTGGCCATCGTCACCAGGCAAGCGGTGCTCGCAAAGACGCAGGCGACGACGATGCCCCAGCCGAGGATCTTGTCGCGCCGCTGGACCGACTTCGAAGCCGTTACCAGCCCGTCCTCGCGCCGTACACCGCGGCCGGTACCAGAGCGCGAACACTATCCACCCGGCCGGTGCCCTCAGCATCACCGCCGCCGCTCTTTGCAACGGTGCGGTCGTCTCCCGCTTCGCTACCCAAAAGGGCCTCACGGGCGCAGCCAATCTGTACCCCGCGCTGACGCACAGCCCTCCGAACGCCACCCCCACGGCCAAGCATCGTCACCCGGTGAATCCCCACGGGCCTCTCGGCCAAGCGGCGCGCGATCGCGACGCTCGTCTCCGCGACCTTCTCCGAGAGTGTCCGCTGCGCGTGGGCGGCCTCGCGCGCGGCTGCCGCCGCGAATGCCGCGCGTGCATCCTCGATGCAGCGTTGGGTGTGCTCTGCCAGCAGCGCGGGGTATTGCCGGAAGAAGGAGTCGTAATACTCGAGCGCCATGACGATGCTCCAGAACGCGTCATTGTCCCGTAGCCCTAGCGCTTCGCGCAGCCGGTAGAGTCGCTGTCGCTCTTCGTCCGACGCCTGTCGACCGACTACCTTCGCGAACGTCTCCTCGACGCTCACGACAAGACCCCGGCAAGGACCTTGCCCACATCCCCGCGCCACCTCCCGAGCTCCGCGCGATTGCCGATGGGAACCTTCGGCGCTGCCAACTTGAGCGAGATGCGTCTTACGTAGATGTCATCGGCGACGCGATCGGCCAGGTCGGGGAGCGTTATCGACTTGCCTCCGCGGCTC
>CAZVPE010000357.1:0-4755 GCA_964628155.1 uncultured Polyangiaceae bacterium
TTGTCGGAGACGTTCTTCACCAAACCGAAGTCGAGCACTTTGACGAAATCCGCTTCGTCACCGTGTTGAGCCAAGAAAACATTCGCCGGTTTGAGGTCGCGGTGGATGACTCCGAGGGCGTGCGCCTCTCGGAGGGCGCGGCAGATCTGACGCGCGACATGAGCCGCCCTTTCTTCGGGCAACTGCCCCGCGTCGCGGATCGCGCGATGAAGCGTACGCCCTTCGAGGTACTCCATCGCCATGTAGTAAATATCGTCGTCCGTCCGCCCGTAGTCGAAGATGGTCACCGTGTTCGGATGCGTCAGCTTCGATGCAATGCTGGCCTCGAGGAAGAAGCGCCGGTGAAATTCGGGGTCTTGCTCACCCGCGTAGCTCGGGTTGAGTACTTTGAGCGCGCACACGCGGCCGAGGGGCGCCTGCTCTGCGCGGTACACTTTGCCCATGCCGCCGCGAGCGATTAATGCGCTGACCTTGAAGCGCCCACCGACGACTCGGCCGACGAGGGGGTCGGAAGCCGGGCTGCCCTTCGAAAGTGCCGCCGACGCACGTTCGGTCATTCGATGACGCTCCCTGGACAGCGGCGTGCCAAGGCGCCTCGACCGGCCCCGCCCACCAAGGCGAAGTCTGCCTCGAGCCTGCCCAAGGTGTCAATGCCTGGACCGGGAAGATGATGTGCCGGGAAAGACCGAGCCATAGTAGCTTGCCGGCGCCATGAATCCACCGACTCAACACACGCTCGCTCGGTTTCGTGTCTTGTCCTTCGCCGCCTTCGCCGCACTGGTCTTCTTTCTCGGCGTCGGACGGAACGCGCTCGCCGCCGGGCCGGGCTCCTTCACGATAAAGACCAAAGAGATCGACGAGAAGAACGGCGAGTGGCACGTGAAGGTCCGAATCGACCTTGCGCACCCGCCCAGCATGATGCACACGCCGATGCGCTTCACCTTCTCCAAAGAGGCGGTCGACGAGCGCGCGATCATGTCGAAAGGGGCGGATCCCGTGCATCACCGCGTCGTACTCGAAACGGCTGCGAAGCAAATCGTCGGGCTGGACATCGACTTCGCAGACGCGAGCGGAAAAGTGTTCAAGTCGACGGTGTTCGAGTTCGACCTCAAGCGCGCCGATGGCTACTTCGAGGCAGGAGAATACGTCGTCGGGCTATCCGGACAGGACGGGGAGGTCGGCAGCAACCAACGGATCACGCTCAAGGGGGACAATCCGCCCGTCTACCGCGGCGCGATGGACTTCAGCGACAACAAGTCGACCAAAAAGGGAATGAAGCTCCAGACGGTGAACAGCGGTATCGACGGAGGATCGGAGGGCAACGAAGTCGCCAAGAACGACACGCCGGAGGCAAAGCTCCCGACGACGGGCGAGGTCGCGCCCGTCGGAAACGCACCGGACATGGTTCCGCAGGGCTCGTTCAACCGGACCGCCGAAGAAGAAGCGGTGCACGAACACCCCGGATGCGGCTGTCGCGTAGCAGGGTTGGATCACGGATCGGTTGGCGGCGGGGCGGCCGCACTTGCGGGTATGGCCTTTGCGTTTGCGCGGCGGCGCCGGGCGACGGGCCGTCGGGCAGCCCCAATCCGACGATAAGGGCCCACGCTTCATGACGCCCGCGCAGGCGCTCGATCAAGCCAAGAAGGGACTCCTATTGCCCGTTTACGTCGTCACGGGCGACGAGCGGCTCTTGCGCGACGAGGTGCTTACCGCGCTCCGAGCGGCTTCGCTCGCTGGAGGCGTGGCGGCATTCAACGAAGACAAGTTCACGGCCGGCGAGTCGGACGTGGACCGGGTCATCGCGGCGGCTCGCACCGTTCCGATGATGGCGAAGCGCCGTTTCGTCGTCGTGCGGGCGGCCGAGCGCTGGGAGGCCCTCGAATCGGATAGCTCGCCGTTCGACCGGCTGGCGGAATACGCCGCGGCGCCCGTCGACTCCTCGTGCCTCGTCGTCGTCGCATCCAAACTGGACGGACGCCGAAGACTCATGGTCGCCGCACGCGACAAGGGCTTCCTCGTGAGCTGCGATCCGCTCGACGCGCGCGCCCTGCCCCCGTGGATTGTCGAACGGTGCGCTGCAAAGGGCCACGCTGTCGACCGGGACGTCGCCGAGCTTCTCGCGGCCCTGGCTGGCCCGCAGCTCTCGTCGGTGGATGACGCCATTGAACGGTTGTCTCTTTATGTCGGCAAGGATGCGGCAATCGACGGCGACGCCGTGAGCACGTGCGTGGCCCGTGTGCGCGCCGCCGATACTTGGGCGCTCGTCGACGCCGTGGGTGCGCGAGACCTCGGACGCGCACTGAAAACGTTGGCCGACGCGTACGATCCCCGCGAGGGAGGCCTCATGCTTCTTGGTGCGCTCGCTTGGTCGGTCAGGCAGCTCGCGCGCTTTCAGGCCGCCCTCGAGTCCGGGGCGTCGATGGAGGAAGCCGGCCGACGCGCGGGAGCGTTCAATCTCTACCGAACCCGCGAGCTTGCCGCGAAGGCGCGCGCGATGCGCGCCAAGGAGGTCGAGCGCTGGTTGCTCGTCCTTGCGGAAACGGACCTCGCGCTGAAAAGTTCACGGCGAACGCCGGACGCGGTGCTCGAGGGGATGCTCACGCGGCTCTGCCGCAGCGACGTCCCGCGGCGTGCGGCATCTTAGAGGGGCCGGCTCGGGATTTCGGTCAAAGACCCCGGAAAGCCATTTGACGGACCGCCCACCCGTCCCTAGCTTGAACCGTTGGAAACACGACGTACCCTCCAAGGAAGAATTGAGATGCACGTCCCCCCACGGGTGATCCGGCCTCAAACCGAAAAAACGGAGTGGCTGGCCCAGGCCACGCTACCAACGCGATACGGCGACTTCATCACGCACGTCTTCCGGAGCCCGGCGACGGACGATCCGGAAGCCCATCCGAGCGAGCACGTGGCGCTGGTTTTCGGCGACGTGCGCGGACGCAGCGACGTCCTCGTGCGCGTGCATTCCGAGTGCATGACGAGCGAAGTGTTCGGTTCACTCAAGTGTGACTGCAAAGAGCAGCTCGACACTGCAATGGCCGCGATGGCCCAAGCTCAAGCCGGGGCCGTCCTCTACTTGCGCCAGGAGGGCCGCGGCATCGGCCTGGCGAACAAGATCCGGGCCTATGCCCTCCAGTCGGACGGCCACGATACGGTGGACGCCAACCGGATGCTCGGTTTGCCGGACGACGCGCGGCGCTACGACGCGGCGCGCGACATGCTTTCCCACCTGGGCATCCTCGGCGTCCGGCTGATGACCAACAATCCCGCCAAAGTCGCAAGCTTGCGGAGCCTGGGAGTTACCGTGGTGGGCCGCATCCCCATCATCGTGCCACCCAGCGCACATTCGGCTCGGTACTTGGAGGCCAAGCGGCTGCGCATGCAGCACGATCTTCCCCCACCGGTTCGTGCTGTCAGCGGCGACGCGGAGTAGCGATACTCGACCTGCTCTCCCACACGGTGACGGCCCCCGATGCGAATCGCTCTCACGCACAATCTCCGTGTAACCGAGTCCGAAGACGAAGCGGAGTTCGACCCTCCAGAAACCATCGCCGCCATCGTCGGCGCCTTGTCGCGGGCCGGGCACCGCGTCGAGCCGGTGGACGTGACCGGCCCGGCATCCCTGCTCGTAACCCGGCTTGAGGCGTTTGCGCCGGATATCGCGTTCAATCTCGCGGAGGGCCACCGCGGCAAGACGCGGCGGGCGTTTTACCCCGCGCTCTTCGAAGAGATCGGGATCCCCTCGACCGGCAGCGACGCGTACACGCTCTGCGTCACGCTCGACAAGGCGCTCACGAAGAAGCAGCTCGCCGGTTGGGGCGTTCCGAGCCCGCGTGGGCGGTTCGTCACCCGCGCGACGCTCAAGAGCGGTGGCCTCGACGAACTCCCGTTCCCGGCGCTCGTAAAGCCCAACTTCGAGGGTTCGAGCAAAGGAATCGGGCAGGACAACGTCGTCGAGGATCCGATCGCACTTGCCCAGGTGCTCGAGGAACTGTTGGGGAAATACCCGGACGGCGCACTCGTCGAGAGTTACATCCCGGGCATCGACGTCCGCATCGTGTGCGTGGAGGGCCTGCCTCCCCTTCCTGCCGTCGAAACCGTCGTCGACCCAGCGTATCCACGCCGTTTCGACGTGATCGATTATCGGCTGGCAAATCTCGACGGGCGCTTCATGGAGCGCCGCGCCCCGGCGCGCCTCGCTCCGGGCGTGCACGAGCGTCTCCACGACCTCGCCGGTCGCATCCTTTCGGCGTTCGCGCTGCGCGACATCGCTGCTTTGGATTTCCGGGTCGGCGCAGACGGACAGGTCTGGTTCTTGAGCGCCACAGCCATTCCGAGCTTCGACCCCGGCGGAGCGTTGTTCGCGGCGACGCGGGCGGTGGGCATCGGCTACGACGACACCTTGCTCGCGGTGCTGCGCTCCGCGGCTGCGCGCTTCGGGCTGACGGCCCTGCTCGACGCCACCCGACCACGGCCGCCTCGAACACGGCGGGCATGCGTGCGCGTCGGGCTCGCGTTCAACATGAAGCGGATCGACTCGCACGGAGGCGACGACCGCGAGGCGGAGTACGACGCACCGGAGACGATCCACGCGATCACGCGGGCCATCGAGAGCCACGGGCACGTCGTCGTGCCGCTCGAGGCGACGCCCGATTTCCCCCGCGCGCTGATGGCTTCGAACATCGACGTCGTGTTCAATATCGCCGAGGGAATGGTCGGGCGCAGCCGCGAGGCGCAGGTGCCCAGCCTGTGCGA
>CAZVPE010000358.1:0-4753 GCA_964628155.1 uncultured Polyangiaceae bacterium
CGGGGTTGCCGTCCCGCCTCCTGACGGATCGGGAACGGGTCCCGCCGGCGCGAAACCGTCCGGGCGAGCGCATGGATCCCTGGCGTGGACGACGAACTCGAGGTGGTTGAGCACGTGATCCCCATGAAGAACATCGGGTTCACCTTCAGTCTCCTCTGGTTTCGCCCGACGTAAAGACGTTCCCAGGTACGCAGGTAACGCAGGTACACCGTTACGCCAGTCCGACGGCCGCGTTGTCGTCGAAGAGCTTCGCCTGCCGGATGTACGTATGGGCTACCTTCTCGCTCCGATGGATGGTCAAGCGCATGATCGCGTCGAGCGCCTTCCCCCTTCTTGGCGGCCGTCGTGGCGAACCCGGCGCGAAGCGAGTGACCCCCAAGGGCCTGTCGGATCGAAGCCCGCTCGTTCGGCGCAGCGCTTCACGACGAGCGCGACGCATCGATCGCTCGCGGGAGCCGCGCGGACGTGGCCGTGCTGGTCGACGGCGCGGCGCCGGTCGGGCTCGCATCCGATGATGCCCCTTTATCGGACGTTGAACCGACTCACAACGCCCCCCGGTGAAGCTGTTGACGACGATAGGGGCGACGGTGCGTGCCTCGGTTGGGCCGGCTAGCAACTTCGCCGGCGAGGCGTCCGATAGGAGGTCGTGGCATCGACGAGGGTCTCGGTGTGCCAGAGGTTTGTCGTCGTCGACGGTCTGCACGTAGACCGCGCTGTCTTCGCCGCCCTGCAGGCGTGGGCCTCCGAGCGTGGTGTAAGCGTCCAGGACGCCATCCAGCTGGCCATCTGCTTCTTCAACGAATGTCGGGTGACCGATGTTGCACCCCTGCTGCGGCCAATCGTGACCGGCGAGGTCTACTCAGGCGGCGGGCGTAGCTCCCAGGGAGATCGATGACCTACGCATGACCCCTGAACGGGAGCACGACGTTCGCGGCCGGCTTCCTCGCGTTCTTCGCCGCATAGATGCAAACGAACGCTCCCTCGGTGTGCGGAGCCGTCACCTCGAACCCCAGACGCGTCAGCTGGGCACAGAACTTCTCCAGGTCCTCGAAGTAGCTCGCGGGCTCCCAGATGTGCAGCCAGCCATCGAGGCGTAGGCAGCGGTGCGCCGCCCGAATGTAGTCGGTGAAGTTCGATCCCATGAGCGAGAGGCAGAAGATGGCCACGTCGAGGACGCCGTTCTCCAGCGGAACGTAGGCGATGTCGCACGCGACCACGCTCTTGTTGATGGCCACGTGGTCGAAGCTGTGAACGTGATGCCGATCCGCGACCGCCGCCGCGATCAAAGCCTCGCCGCAGCCAAAGTCACCGACCACCCACCCTTCGCGCTCGGAGAGCCAGCGGATCTCTTCCTTGTAGGGCACCACGGGCCACGACTCCCGCAGCTGATGGTACATCGTGTGGTAGTGCGCCCACTCCTCGGTGTTCGCGGCGAGCCGGTCGTGCGTCGACTCGCTGGTCGACGCGTACCAGCGGTTGTTCATCTTTGAGAAGTCGCCGTAACGCGAGACGCGGCGTTCGACCTCCTGCGGCTCGCCCGAGAGAGGGATCTTGATGACGGGTCTCTGGACCTCGTTGACCTTGCCCGTCTCCAGACGAGTGAGCCAGTCCATGATGTCCTGCTGGGCCTGCGCGGGAGTGCGCAGGTTTCCCTCGGGTACGACGCCGTCCACGGCCGCGTCGGCGATCGACTTCTTGTATTCGAGACGGTGCAGCTTCGACTCGCAGTAGGACCAGCGCTCTCCTCGCACCATCGCGAAGGTCACCGGGATAACGACGCGAATCTTGTCGAAATGGCTGCCTTGTCGATAGAACCGGCCTACAAGCTGCTCGTACTCTGCATTCGTCCATGGAAGGCAGTTGATGACAAGCTTATTGCAGACGTACTGCAGGCCGTTGACTCCCGTCCCGATCCGGCTCGACGCGACGAGCACGTCGATAGCGCCGTCGCGCTTCAAGAACTCCTTCAACTGCTCGACGTCCGTATCCCCCGTGAGTAGCCCCACCCGGTAGCCCGCGGCCTCGATGGCCTCGCGAAGGAGCGGGATGATGCCGTCGACGTAGTGCGTGTAGACGACCGCCTTCTCGCCCGGCGAGAGGTTCTCCAGGATCGTCGGGATGCGCAGCCTGGTGAGCACCTGTTCGAGCTCAAGCACCGTTCCTCGCCCCACCTTGCGGATCTCGGCGAGGGCCTCCTCGCAGTCGATCTCCTGCCTCAGGACCTCGAGGTGCATCTTGTAATCCGGCTTCCAGCGTGTCCCGAGCGTGACGAGGCGCTGGTACAAGCGCATGCAGTTCTGCACCGTGGCGCGCGTCTCCAGGTCGTCGTGGCGATGCCCCGTGATCATCTCGACGAGGCTCTTCCCCTCTTGCAGCGTGTTGATGACCGGCGTGCCGGACATGCCAAGCACACACAGGTCCGCTGCCTTCTTCTGTGCTTCGAGGACCAGGCCCTGCACGAGGCGTTTGCGCTTCGACATCACCGCGCCAGCCTCGCGTTGCTTGGCGTAGTGGATCTCGTCGATGACGACGAAGTCGATGAGGTTCCGGTCCAGAAACGCGACGAGCTCGGCCTCGGAGTTCGGCTGCTGGAAATGCTCGTAGTTGAGAACGAGATAGCGCGGTGCCGTCTCCACCGTGTGCCTCCACTCGGGGTGCCACGTCTTCTTTGCGACCTCGGAGCTCGGGAACGCTTTCTTGATCTGGTTGGCCCAGTTGTCGACGACCGCGTTGGGACAGCAGATGACCGTCAGCGTCGCGCCAACGATGCGCGTGGCTACGATGGCGCTGAGGGTCTTGCCTGCGCCCATCCCGGACCAGTTGCCGTATCGGCGCTCGTTCCGCATGGATACCGCGACGCGCCGCTGCATGAGGTTCGGCGGCGTGATGGGATCGCCCGGTTCCGGACGGAACGCGTACCCTGCCGGGACGTGGAGCGCCTCGGCCTCGTCGAACTCGGCGAGAAACTTGTCGCGAACGAGCGTAGAGTAGACATCGCCCTTGAAGGAAGCCGCCTGCTCTCGCGCCTCCTTCGGATTGACGTAGGCGTGGCGCCACAGCTTGGCCTTCGCGCTGTCGAGCAGGAACTTCACCGTCTCGGCGTCGGCGTTCGCGATGAGGACGCTGTCGAGCGCGGCGAGCGCGTCGTGCGTCTTGACGAGGGGCATCTCGTCGTCCGTCGAAGCAGCGGTGGCCGCCCCCGTGGCGTCGACCTCGCGGCTGACGTCCACATCGACGCGCTCGCCAGCGTCGACCGGCTCCGGCGCGGCGGGTAGTGCGAAGGGGTCGGCTGGCATCACCGGCTTATCGAGCGTCCGACCGTCGACGATCTCGAGTGTCAGGGCCTTGTCTGCCGCGAAATCATCGACGAGCGAGCGCTTGCCCTCGGCGAATTTCTCGAGTTCCTCCCGGGGGAAGCGCCCGCTAGAGACCGCCTTCACGAAGGGCCGCGAGTCTCGGTCGGCGAAGGCGCCCGCCTGCATGGCGAGCGCGAACATCTCGCCGGGAGTGAAGGCGCTCACGTGGGCGAGCAGCGACTTCACGAACGAGCGGAGGTTCTCAAGCGACCATCCGCCGTAGCAGGTCGGGCACTGGCGGCCTCCGCGGGCGCGCGAGCGAACCGTGGCCTGGTACTCGTGGCCCTTCGGGCACAGCCACCACGCGTTCATGATGTGGTCGGCGTCGACCTGCGCGGGAGTGATCTCGCCGTTGCGCTTCGCGTGCCATTCCGCCGCGACGGTGGGGTTCGTGGCCGCGAGGGACGTCTTGGCGCCCGCGCAGACGGGGCAACTCGAATCGCGGATCATGAGGAGCGGCGAGCGCTGGAAGTCGTGGCCCTGCGGACACTTCCACCAGGTGTTCCCCGCATGCGCCGCATCGATGGTGTCCGGCGAGAGTTCGCCGTTCTTTTCAGCGTGCCAGAGCGGGACGACACTCGGCCGCGCCTTGGCGATCGAAGTCGTGGTCGAGCCGCGGCGGCACTGCGGGCAGGCCGAGTCGTTGAGCATGCTCCGTGGCGAACGCTGGAACGAGTGCCCGTTTGCGCAAAGCCACCAGGCGGGTCTGAAGCTTCGCACTGGGACGGCCGCGACCGCGCCGTTCTTCGATGCGTCCCAGAGCTTGCTCAGCAGAGGATGGAGCGCGATTGATTCAGCCACGTCTGCCCCTCCCTCACGAGCGCGGTGGCTCGATGCAGTCGTCGCTAGTCCAACGCCGATCACGCGGATCGAGCCCGTCTGGAAGCCCCGGTCCTTGGACCTTCCTCCCCTCCGCCTCGTCCTGAGCGACGAGCCGATTGAGCTCAAGAAGGAATTCGGTCGCCTCCTGATCGGGCGGCATTCCGTAAGCCTGACGGACAGCATCGTCGAGCGCCGCTTGTGCGTCCTTGAGCGGATGCGGTCCAGGCACCTCGGCCGCCTGGTAGAGGGCGCGGAGCGACCAGCCGTTGACCTTCATGAGCGCCTCGCGTCCGTGGCGAATATCCCGTGCTGCCTTCGCGACGGCTGCGACTTCGTCTTCACGAGGCTCCTGTGGCCAGGCAAACGTCGTCCAGACGTCATTGGTGTAGCGAATTCGCTCAGTGACCTTCCCGCCCTTCGCCTTCGTCCACGCCCAGTGCAGGCTCGACTGGATGACTCCGAAACTGTAGTCGTCTCAAATGCGAAGACCTGCATCGTATTGGTAGGTACAAACTTCGTAGAAATGAACGCGAAGATCGGTCGTGCCTGGGGACTCGAGCACGCGACGATGCGCT
>CAZVPE010000359.1:0-4742 GCA_964628155.1 uncultured Polyangiaceae bacterium
CGGTAGCTCGCGTTGGGCGACGACCGCGGAGATGAAGCGTGCGGGCCTCTTGCAAAGCGCGGGCGTCGTCCTCTGCCAAACGAACGACGCCGAGTTTCGGACCGCGCTCGATTCGGCCGGCGGGACCCGCGTGACATCACGCCGCTCGGGAGCGCTCGTGCGCCGCGATGGCCCCGAGCCCGTCTTCCGTTTCGCCCCCACGCGAACCGGCAAGGGCGTGGGCCTCGTCATCCCCGCGCTCCTCTCGTGGCCGCACTCCGTCCTCGTCTGCGACATTAAGAAGGAGAACTGGGCGCTGACGGACGGCTGGCGTCGGCAGTTCAGCCGGACGTGGCGCTTCGAGCCGACGACCATCGATTCGGTGCGCTTCAATCCGCTCCTCGAAATCCGAAAGGGCCTCCCGGGGCGGCACCCTACATGAGGTCGAAGAATGCCTCGGTGGCGATGCTCGGCACGAACTTCGCCGCGAGGCCCCGTAGCTTCCCCGCCCCGAGAGGCCAGGACCAGTCGCCCTTGCCGCGGAACGTCATCCGCAGGACGACGTACCCGGCGCCTTCTTGCTCGAACTTCATGATCGGCGCGTACTGGGCTTTCTTCATGCGCTCGGCGACGAAGCTCGACGCATGTGGGCTGGCTCCGAACCGTTGCGCGAAGTCCCGCAACTCGCTGGGGCGCGGGTGGGGCTCGAAGATGACGACCGCGTTGTCCACAGCGCGGACCACGTATCCCTGAAGATGAGGTTGGCGGTCCACTGCTGCGGCGACGACCTTTACGTCGTCGTCGGGCACGCTCGGTCCGCCCGCCGTCTTCCTGCGAACCGACACGACGCCGTTGATGCCTTCGCTCACCTCAAAGTCCTTCGGCATCGCACTGAGCGCGCCTTGACCGACGGTCTTCGCGAAGAAGTATCGGGGCTTGCCGGTCTTCGTACGCCCCTCGTGCAGGTAGTACGTGACGCCCATGCGGTTCTCGTACGCGAAGACCTTCGCCGAGCGGGCGACTGGTTGGAGCCGAGTCATCGCCGACGTTCATCAACCAAGCGCGCGGCCGGGTCAACGGTTGCGGCGGCGGCCACACCCTCGGGCACCCCTGGGCCGCCACGTCGATGATCGCACCGTTCCCGCCGCCGTCGCACCCTGCTATCGCTGCCCGCGATGGCGAACCCAAAGCCCGCGTGGTCCTCGATGCTGCCCGGCCGTCTCCCTCTGGCGCAGTACTCCCTCGACGAGCTGCGGAGCGCGAAGGCCGCCCACGCCTTCCTGACCGAGGAGGTCCAGGGACCCGAGGGCTTCGGCGACTGCCTCCGCTCCTTCCGCTTCCTCCTGTTCTTCGGCATCGCGTGCATCGCCGAGAATAAGCATCCGCCGCTCACCCGGTGCTGGAAGGATCTGGAGCAGCTCTTCATGCGTGACCGGGCGTTCGAGGACGGCGTGTTCATCCAGAGCTGGGTTCTCATGGACTTCCCGTTCGGGCCGAAGGGCGAAACGGCGCTCGACTACTTTGAGCAGTTCCTCGATGGGATCGACGACGCGCCCAAGTTCCAGCCCTTCATCGACGCCGCGCGTAGGAGCCGCCCGGGTCTGCATCAGGACGTGATGCGCACGAAGAAGGTCGCCAAGTTCCGCGAGCTGATCTCCGGCAAGGTGACCGAGGCGTTCCCGTCGATCGAGGAGTACGGCAAGGGCGAGATCCTCCTGACGCGGATGCTCCCCTACAAGGATCACGTCTTCGCGTGGGGCGATCCGAAAGGCTTCCCGAAGGAGAAGAAGGCGCAGATCGAGGACATGGTGCAGGACAAGATGATGATCTACCTCGACGCCGAGGCGACGCTGGAGGCCACGTTCGAGAAGTTCATGAAGCTCGCCGGACCCTACTGGATGTCGTGCGTCACCAAGAACGACGCCGTCCCGATCCTCGCGCCGGACCACTACCTGACGTATCTCCGTTCTCGCGGCTGACGAGGGCGCTCCGTGGGGACGCGACCAGGCCACTTCTGTTGGTGCTGCGGGCGCATGCGGCCGAACGAGCGCTTCTCGGGAGCCGGTCATGCCCGTCACCTGTGCAAGGAATGCAAGAAGCTCGGTGCCGAGGAGTTGACGTATCGGCAAGCCGCTCGCGACATCGACCGGATGATCCAGTGGGAGACCGGGCGTGTGAAGCGCAAGCAGCGGAACAACTTCGCCAGGTTCCTCCAGCATCCGAATGAGAGGATCCGGCGCTACGCGGAGAGCGTGGCCGCTGGAGAGGCTGCACGGCCCGTGGACGACGACTTCGCCGGACCGCAGGCGTTCGAGGAAGGGCGGGGGTCCTCGACGTGATCACTCGCGAGACCCGCGACCTCCGAGACGCGATCCTGGCCGAGGCTCGTGCCCGTGGCATCGACCTGGAGCAGGAGTCGCTCGTGGTCGAGCAGAGCCTCCCGGTCCTGCGACTCCGCACCGGGGATCGCGTCCTACGGGCAGCGCGCATCCGGCTCCCCGGCGTCTGGGGCTCGATTGAGCCAGACGTGATCACAGTGCTCGCCGCTGCGTACAGGTCGTCCAAGACGTGGCCCCGGCGGCGCCACGGAGGGTTCGCCGTCACGGCCATCGTCGATCACCTGTTCGCCCTCGTGCGCGAGGAGCTGGAGACCCCATGCTCCGACCCGCCCGTGGCCTCCGGGGTCCCTGCCAGGGCATCGGGCCTCCACGTGCTCCACGCAGCGGCCGTCTTCCTTGGCGTCGTCACGCTCGACGTGATCCCGGACGCTCTCGTGGGTCCCGTGACCGACGAGCGCGTCCGCAGGCGCATCGAGGCCCACCTCGGGAAAGGCGGGCTCACCGATGGCGAGCTACGTGCCCTCGGTGACGCCGCGGGCCTGTCCGTCGGCCGCTGCATGACCTGGGACGGGTTCGACCCGCTGGAGCCGGCCGGCGCGGACCTGCTCTCCGTGTTCCGCCTCGGACAGCAACGGGGGGACGCAACCGAGCTTCGCTACGCGCTCTTACTCAACCGGCGCAAGGACCGCCTCAAACTGGCCGACCCCGCTGGCGACGGCGTCGTCGAGATGAAGATCGAGACCGTCGAGGCGGCCTGGAAGCTCGGCGCCCTCGGGGGCCGAGGCTGGCTCGCGACGGTATCCCCGGCAAGGAGCGGCCCCCCTTCCCCGCCTTTAGTCACGCGAGGGGAGGCATCGCCGCCCGCGCACCTCGACGACTGATTACGGCCGAGCCGCCTCGCCGCGCCGTACAAGCCATCCATCGTGGCTGGCTGCCCGGCTGGTGGCGTCGCCGGGAAGCAGGCCCCTGGGTCGGCGCGAATGGCGGCAAGCCCGCCGGGGGCTCCCTGGCCGTTGCTCCGCACCGACTGCGGGCAGTACCGTCACGCCGATGCCGGAGATCCCGCAGGAGTACCGAGGGTGGTGGCGGATCGTCGAGACCTCGCAATGGGTGAACAAGTACCTCGACGACCTCGGTCCGGCGCTGCTCTCGCTCATCGGGTACGGTGACCGGCTCAGGATGCACTGCCTATTGGCCTACGTGAACACCAAGGCCACGAAGACCGGCGTGTCCTTCACGTGGGAGGGCGCCTGGGAGTTCGATCAAGTCTCGGGTACCGGCAGCGTTCGGCTCGGTAAGGACGGGCGCCTCAAGGGCCAAATCAAGATCAAGGACGGCGACGCGAGCACGTTCGTCGCCGAGAGGGCCGAGGAGCCCGAGCAGCCGATCCCGAACCCACCGAGCTACCGCGACAAGTGGAGGTAGCGGTGATGATGAGCCACCACGACGGAGAACCCGACCCCGGCGTCGAGTGGCAGCGCGCCACAAATTGTCTGCGTCATTTCGTAGGTGGTCGAGACGCCGTACGATTGGAGGAGGGTCTTCATGAACAGCTCCGTCACCAAAGTGCTCGTTGCAACCGTCGCGTGCCTCGGATTGTTTGGGGTTTCACGTACCGCGTCGGCGGGGGGCAGTATTTACGTTCAAATTCACGGGAGCCAGTGCTTCACTCAGAACCAAATAGCTCATCGCAACCAACCTACAGTCAGTATGGAGTTTCGACGAATTCAACTTCCGGAATAAATGTCAACTGTCCCTTCACCATTCCTTCGTTCACCCCCGACGACCTTCCATGGACGGACGCATATATAGACTTTAATGGCTACTCCCGAAATCCCAACCAGGCCGCGGCGAGCTGTACCATGTATGGGGTTAGCGCCACCGGCGGGAGCTTCATCGGCGCCACGGCAACGTTGGCAAGCAAGAACTCCTCTGGCGCGCAGAATGCTTCGAATACTCTATTTAATACGTTGGGGAATAGCAATTTCTTCTTTATATCCTGCTGGGTTCCTGGCTTTACGAGCGCCTTTGGGAATTCGTGGATCACTGATATAAATGCGGAGTTCGATTACCCCTGAGACGTTGGGCGGGGGCAGCGACGTCCATGGCAGAGGTTGGCGCCACATGCTAGAGACATTGTATGGGACGCAGCGGCTTGTCAGTGCACCAAGAGGCTCGGTGATTGCCGTATTGGCGCTCATGCTGAGCGCTGGGCTGTTCTTGTACGCGGGTTGCGGGCGAACGGTCCCGGAAACCTTCGTTGTGATCTCCCAATAACCTCATGCGAAACGCGAAGTTGGCCCGCTTTTCTCGGGAGATCACGACGAAGGGACTTCCCTTCCGGTTCCGTCCGATGCCGTATCGTTCAACCCAATTCCGCCCTGTCACGGCACAATAGCGGCACACGAAAAAGCACGGCGGCAC
>CAZVPE010000360.1:0-4717 GCA_964628155.1 uncultured Polyangiaceae bacterium
GGCGTGCGAGCAAGTCGGCGCGAAAGCGCCGGTCGGCCACGGCTTGCCGGAGCGGCTCTTGCGTAGCGCACACGAACCGCGCGTCAATCCGAACAGCGGTCGTCTCACCCAGAGGCCACACTTCCCCCTGCTCGAGGACGCGAAGAAGCTTGGCTTGTAGCGGCGGCGGGATGTCCAGGATCTCGTCCAGGAAGAGTGTCCCGCCGTGGGCCGCGCGGACCAGGCCCGGACTGGACCTATCAGCCCCGGTGAAGGCGCCCTTCCGATAACCGAAAAGCTCGCCCTCGGCCATCGCGGGCGGGATGGCCGCGCAGTTGACCGCGACGAACGCGCCGCTTCTTCCGCTCCACGCGTGGATTGCCCTCGCCATCCCCTCCTTGCCGGCACCGGTCTCCCCCTCCACGATGACCGGAAGGTTGGTGCTAGCAACCCGACGGGCCGGTTCGATCGCACGGGCCAGAGCCGCGCTGCCGTACCAACCAGCCCCCAATTCGCGCAAGTCGAGCAGGCCGTCGTCTGGGCACTCCACGATGACTCCGACCCACTCGCCAATACGAACCACGTCGCGCGGACCCACGGGCCGCTCGGTAATACGCTGCGCATTGACCCACGTTCCATTGCGGCTATCGAGATCGTGCAGCGTCGGAATGGCCCCAGACCGCTTCACTTGCGCGTGGCGCCGGGAGGCCTCGTGACCCGACAAGATCACGTTGGCCGATGCGTCGCGCCCAAAAACCACGCCGTCGACCAGCGCCGTCGTCTGCGGCGCGGGAAATACCCACCGGATGACGAGCGGACCTTGGGCGCTTGCACACTCGTTGGTGCTCGCCGACGGATGGGTGGTGCCTCCAGGTGCGCGGTTCATGGCGAGTACGCCCTATCGAACGTTCGACTGAGCACGTCTACCTCCGAGCCGGTGACCCCAACGAAGCGAAGCCACCAAACCGCGCACCCTATCTCAAACCGGCTCGCGGGAGTCGCGCGAAGTGGTCGGTCGGCGCGATAGGGGCTTTGCCGACGAGGACGCGCGACGGCGGCCCCAGCACCCGCGCCAATCAGCGAAGAAGCCGGACAAAGGCCGGACCGGCAGGTTTGTACTTTCGAGGCGCACGCTTGCTCACAAGCTCAGTGCCACACCAGCGCGCAGCGCTTCCCATCCGACCTCCGCGCGAACGGAGACCGAGCCCATTCGGTATGCGACGCCCGCCGCACCCTGGAAATAAAGGGGAAAGATGTCGGCATGCGCCGTTGCCGTTGTGGTCCCATTCACCGACTCCGACCACGAAGCGATTCGGTAACCGACGTCGACCTTTGGGTAAACCGCGACTTTGTCGCTCAGCCAAATGTTCCACAGGACCCCGACGAGCGGCGTGAACTCGTTGTAGTCCAAGCTCACGCCGTAGGCCCCGGCGCCGACGCTATAGCTCGAATGGAAGTAGTCGAATCCCGGCTCGAGAGCGAGCTCGTCGTGCATCGTTTTTGGGAGGTTCCTCAGGAATCCTTCTGGCACCAAAGTCCATTGAAAGCGCGCACCGATGCCCAAGGCCGCGGAGAACCCGTAGCTATATCCTACCCCGCCGAGAACAGAGATGGTCTTATTCATCGTGGCGGCGGGCGCGGATGAAGGTCCCATTTCACCCGAGGGGGCGGGTTCCGCCGACGGAGGCGGGGGCGGCGAGGAAGAAGCCTGCGCGTTGGGTTGCGAAGCGGCGAAGGCCGCGTCGCTCCGCGCGGTCTCAGCGCCGAACGCACCGGTGAATAGAAAAAGAGCCGTGATCGCAACTTGTCGCATTGGGTTTGCCTCTCGTAGTTGTGTGGCCGTGAAGCCGATGACGTCCGCCATAAGAGCAACCGAGATGCCATCGGAAAGGGCGAGGCACGGAAAGCGAGCGGCGGGTGAATTGGTGCAAAGCGGGCCGCGAATTTGGTGACGTCGGCAGTGGGTCGACGGACTTTCCCGCGCGTTCGGACACCCGTCGGAGGTGTCCGAACGGTGGACCCGGGAGGTGGGACGCGCGCCAGTAGGTAATGCGAGCCGGCTCCCGTTTGCGTCCGAGCCGTGGATGATGGATGCAAGCTCGATGGCGGTGGTAACCCCGAGCGAGGGGGTTCGGCTTGTACGATCGTCCGATTTCCTTCGCCGAGAGCGCGCCAGCGGTGGTCAATACCTTCGCATTCTCGCAGTGACCCGGGGCGACCGGTGCGCCTTGCTCCCCGATTCACTTGCCGGTAATCGTATGAATCCATGGCGAATTTCAGCGACGTTCGGACGTGGGTGCCGACAGACATCGCCGGAGAGCGGATTGCGATTGGCCAGCCGTTGCCGGGCCTAGAGGTCTTGTCGGCGTGCGGCTCGACCCGCCACTGGTCGGAGCCCTTGCACGAGATGTTCACGATCGCAGCCGTTCGTGCGGACCAGCCGTCGACGGCCACCGAATGGCGCACCCGAGGGCGATCGCTCGTGACCGCCGTCGGCCAACTGATGAACATCAATGCGGGTGATGGGCACAAGACCGTTCGCGTCCATGCCCCGGCGGCGTTCGACGCGATCCGGTTGGCGCCGTCCTGGATCGAAAGCGCGGCGGCCGCCGCAGATGCGGGTCCGCCGTTTCGATTCAAGTCGCCAGTTTCAGACAACGCGAACGTGTTTGCTGCAATTCGCCGGCTCGTACGCGCGGTCGCCCAGGGCGAGCCGCCGTTCGTGCTGGAATCGGCTTGTCAGGAGCTCGCCCACACGATCGTTACCGAGCTTGCGGAGGCTTCCCCTCGCTCTTCGCGCCGGACTCATCCTGTTCGAGACTTCCGCCTTCGCCGCGTCCGCGAAGCGCTCATCGACCAACCCAGCGCTCGGCCCGGACTCGACGTGCTCGAGCGCGACACCGGGCTCGGCAAGTCCCAGCTTTGCGCTCTTTTTAGGACGGAGTACGGGGTCTCGATTGGGCAATTCTGGACGGGTTGTCGCGTCGCCAAGGGCCGGTCCCTCCTGCTGCAGGGCGTTCCTGCAAAGTACGTTGCGGCGGATCTCGGCTTTACGGACGAGGCGTACTTCTCACGTGTCTTCCGACGCTACAACGGGCTTCCCCCCGTCCGGTGGGTTTCTCTCTATCGCCGCAACACGCGCCTTTCGCCCGGACATTCACCGCCAGGCGGTCCAGACCAACAGAATGCCTAGAAGTGGCCCCTGCACGGAAAAGATGGCGCTGAGGCCCCAATGCCAAGGGGTCGGCAGCAGGGACGCGAGTCGAAGCTGTCGCGAGAGCCTCCAGGTCCAGAAAAGGACCAGGAGCCACGCTAAATACCGAAGCGCGCCACCGTGGGCGACATCCTCGGCGCCCAGCGCCACGATGAGCCCTGCGCTAGTGGGGAGAGCAACGCTGGCGACAGCCATATTGTGGACCACGAGCGACGCGGAGGGGGGAAGACACGCGAACGCGCGCCTTAGCCCGAGCTTTCTCGCGAGGAGGAGGGTGAGCGGCGGCTGCAGCAGATGGCTAATGCCGATGCATCGAATTGCTAGCTGAAGATTCATGACCGACCCGTGGACGTTTCGAGGTGGACGTATCGGGCGCCGGCGCCGGGAATCTCCGCGTTCGGCTCGATGATCGCTTCGATGAGCACCGGGAAGGGTGCTCGAAGGGAGGCCGCCGCGGCGCGGCCCAGCCCTGTCGCACTTCGCGCGGTCAAGCCGCGCATGCCATGCGCACGGGCAACCTCCGCAAATCTTGGACTCACCCAAGAATGGGCTTCCGCGGGGACGGCAAGACGTTGCGCGCTGACCCCGGCGCGGATGAGCGCTCCACCCGAATTGGACCAAACCACAACGACGAAGCGCCCGACCCCGAGAGACGCGACGGTGTGCAGCTCCGAACCGCCCATCATGAGACCCCAGTCTCCGATCACGACCAAGGTCGGGAGGTCGCTCGCGAGCCGGACGCCGAGGCCCGCAGCAAGCGCCGAGCCCATGCAAGCGCTTCTCTCGATTTGGAGCCAGACGCGTTGTTCGATGGTCAATCTCAGGTCGCGCAGCAAATGAAGTGCGGCAGATGTGATGTCGCAGGCTACGCGGGCCTGTGACGGCAGCGCGTCGCCCAGCGCTCGAATCGCCAGACCCGGGTCAATCGCGCCGGGCTTCGGCGGCCCTGCCGCCGCCGCGCGTGGTGCGGACGGCGCACGCAAGCGCTCGAACCAGCGGAGGGGCGTCTTCTCGGGCCTGGCCCCGGAAGCCAGAAGCCGAACGGTGTCCGAAACTTCCCCGACGATGGCTACGGCCGTCGCCCGCCCGATCGACAATTCGAATGGGTCGTCCGTGACATGCACGATGACGGCGTCTGCGAATGCGTGACCACCCCGGGTCGCAAACTCGCCCAGGTTGGTGCCGATGGCGATGACGGCATCGGATTCCCTTGCGATGGCTTGGGCCAAGTCGGTCGCCCCGAAAGAGAAAACTCCCGCGGCGTAAGCGCTCGTCTCGTCGAACATCGACTTGGCGTCTGGCGTCGTCAGAACCGGCGCGCCCAAACGGCACGCAAGCTCGGCGATGATGTCCATGGCCGCGCGCGCCCCTGGGCCGATGAGGATACTCGGCGCTTTTGCGCGACCCAGGATGTCAATGGCACGCGCGATGTCGCCCCGGACCTCTCGACTCATGATGCAAGCCTTCCGTTCGCGACGTGCACGGGAATGTTCAAGTGCACCGGACGCCGGAGCGCAGACGCAA
>CAZVPE010000361.1:0-4631 GCA_964628155.1 uncultured Polyangiaceae bacterium
GAGATCGTTGGGTGCCGCCCGCTCACGGTTCGTGACAGCGGGGCCGCCGCCTTCCCCGTGCCGGAGAACACGGGCGACTTTGCGTGGCTCTTGGGCTCGCCGGAAGCTGCGGCAAGGTGGGTTAAGCCGACGAGGCATCCGCATCCGGTCTTCTTCCGGCCGTTCTGATCAGTGTGAGGCAATTGAGCGCGGGCCGAGGTCGAGCGCACGTCACCAGGGAGCCGCCTCGTGTGGTCCCGAAATCCGATCGGGCCGAATTCGCCGAAACGTCGGGGGTGGGTCACCACGGTCAGGCGGCGAGCCCCAGATTTTCCCGTCGTCGGGATGTCAGAACGCGCCGTTGACGCGATCGCGCTCGGGGAAGCCATTCGCTTCGCTGGAGACCAGCAGGCCGAACGCGTAGATGAATGGCGCCGACGTGAAGGCGTTATGTTCGTCAGCTTCCTCCTCGACGCGGACGCGTAAAACGCCCTGCCGTGGACCGTCGCGCACAACGCGGCGCAGGGATTCGGGCATGCCGTGCACGAGCGCACTGAGAGGGCGGTACATGACCACGTACATTCCGCGAAGTCCGTAGACGTCCGTCGAGAAGGCCTTGATTCGCGTCGACCAGTGCGCGTCGGCCTGTTCGGCCATGCCCGGCAACGCAGGCCAGGCATCCGATATCGAGTCCGTCTCGGCTTCGAACGCGTTACGGATCGGCTGCGAAAGGAGAGCCCTTCCGAATCGCGCCATGTCGTTGTCGACCTTGAGCCGCTCCACGCGGTCCTTGCGTATCCACTGAGGAAGGTGCTTCCCCGGATCGATCGCAAGCCACGCAAACGTCGCCACGTGCTCGTAGAGGACGCGCGCGACGAGCCCCGCCGCTGACTCGCAGTCGTCTGGCAGCGCCGATAATGCCTGTACCAACCTCGTTGCACGGGCGATGAACGCGGGGCCCGTCACGCCCCAATCGTCGTGCCGGCCTGTCGATGACACGTCCAACGGAAAGTGCGGCGCGACGACGGCGAGCAGCCTGGTGGCCCGGTTGCGTGCCTCAAGAATCCTGTCAGTGCGGTTCATGGGTCGGAGGGAGAGCGGTCTGTCGAAGAACAGCCGGGCGACGTGGTGATCGGCGTCGCGCTGGGCGGTGGGGTCGATGATTCGTCGGAACACGTAGCACGACTCCTTTGTGTAGAAGCCTCTCCGAGCCGATGGATCGAATCGGCGCCTGCGCCGCTCGATGACAGCGATCGTTCGAGTTCGCCCAAACCTTCACGCGTTCGGCGCAGGTGGACATCGCCTGCTCGTTTCGCGCTTCTGCCCCAGGGCGGGCGGCGGGCAGCGGCACTTTGAGCAGCTCTCCAGGGTGACCGCACCCACGGCGCCTGGAACGAGCCCGTCGGGTCAGCATCATCGGTGATGAAGCGGTAGTCGGCCGTCGTCACGAAGACGCCCTCGGCAACGTGCTGTGCGAGGTTCGTATCGTGTGCGCTGTTCGTGTCGAAGCGCGGCGCGGCGCCCTTGGCATCGAGTTGTTCTGCCAAGACGGCGCGGGCGGGATGCAAGGCTCCTGCGCGCCGCCCTGATGTGAACCCGAACACAGCTGGAGCGCAGCCGAACGGCAAGAAGGGCGACCAGGTCCTTCAGTTCACCGTGGAGAGAAGCGCTCTGCGAAACAAGGTCGCGATCCTTGCGCCCGGCGCCTGTAGACACCTCTTTGCGCGTGAGAGACGCGCTCACGCGAGCGCGGTCGTGAGAACCGCCTCACGCGCAGAGCCTCCAGATGTCTCCTCTTGACGCGATGGATAAAACCCGATGATATGCCCCGATTGGGTCCCGCGACTTACTGCAGGGATCACTGGGTGGGTCGTCAATGCAGAGCGGTCTCGAGGCGGCGGCCGGCGTTCGCGAAGGCGACTTGCTCGCTGGCAAGTACCGCGTAGACCGGTTGCTCGGCGTCGGGGCAATGGGCGCGGTCGTCGCCGCCCACCATGTGCACCTCGATACGAAGGTCGCCATCAAGTTCATCCTGCCGGCCATGCTGGCAAACCAGGAGGCCGTTCGCAGGTTTGCCCGGGAGGCCAGGGCGGCGGTCAAGATCACGAGCGAGCACGTGGCCCGGGTGCTCGATGTCGGCACGCTGGAGAACGGCGCGCCGTACATGGTCATGGAGTTTCTCGATGGGCTGGACCTCGCCCATTGGCTCGAACGCCAGGGTCCGCTGCCGATCGAACAGGCGGTCGATTTCATTCTTCAGGCCATCGTCGCGGTCGCCGAAGCGCATGGACTCGGAATCGTTCACCGCGATTTGAAGCCATCCAATCTGTTTTGCGTTCGGCGTGCCGACGGCCAACTCTCGGTCAAAGTGCTCGACTTCGGCATCTCCAAGGTCACCGGGACGGGCTTCGCGAGCTTGGACATGTCCGCGACGAAGACGACTTCCATCGTCGGATCGCCTCTTTACATGTCACCCGAGCAAATGCAGGGCTCGAAGAGCGTGGACGCACGCGCCGACATTTGGGCGTTCGGCGTGATTCTTTATGAGCTCATTACGGGCAAAACGCCATTCGACGGCACCACGCTGCCCGAAGTATGCACGAAAATATCCCTGGGTTGGCCGGAACCGATTCGAAGCCTCCGACCCAGCGTGGCGGTCGGGCTCGAGACCGTCATTCTCAAGTGTCTGGCGAAGACTCCGGCCGGGCGGTACCAGAACGTCGCCGAGCTGGCGCTGGCCCTCTTGGAGTTCGGCTCGAGGCGAGCAAAGGCATCGGTTGAGCGGATATCAGGAATCATCCAGTCGGCCGGGCTGAGCGCGAGCGCGCTGGCGCTGCCTCCGTCGCCCCAGCCCACGAGCGAGCGGCTGGAGGCGGCGTCGATCGCTCCATTGGGCGGGTCTGCACCGGGACCGCATGGTCGCAGAAAGATCGTGGCCGGAACGATGGGCGTCGCCAGCGGCCTGGTCCTGGTGGGTGCGTTCGGGGCCTATGGTCTCGGTGTCTTTCGGAGCAAGCCTCGTCCATCGCCACTCGACGAGGCGCAGCCCACGGCGGCCGTTGCGCGGCCTGCCTCGGCGGCCATTGCGGCCATCGGGGGAGACGCGTCGAGTCTGTGGATTCCGACCACTCCCCCTTCCGCCGCGCTCGCGCCCATCGAGCCACCGACCGCGATGGCGATCCCGAGCGCGACCCGGCCGGCCATCGTGCACGCCATCGCGCCGCCTCCGTTGATCGCACCGCCCCGTCCCCCCATCCCACCGGTAGGGCCGCCCGTCGCGACGAACCCGCCACCGCCTCCGGCGCCCGTTGTCTCCACTCCTCCCGCGCCCACGCCCCAGCCACGTCCTCCCGCGCGTAACCCGCTCGATCTTCCCCTACAATGATGCCCAATCGACCCCTGCGCCGATGCGCTGCTTTTGTCCTCGCGCTCGCTTTGATTCCGCAGCCCGCCGCCCTCGCGCAGTCTGCCGCGACCAGAGCAAACGCCCCGCCCCTCTCGCAGTCGCTCCAAGGGCCGGCGAAAGAAGCGTACGAGTCGGCCAAGCTCCTCGTCGCAAACCGTGATTCGGCCGGCGCGCTGAGCAAGTTCAAGCAGGCCTACGACATCTCCAAAGACCCGCGATTGCTCTACGACATGGCCGTCTGCGAAAAGAACCTGAATCACTATGCGCGGATGCAGTCGTTGCTCGAGGAATATCTGCGCGACAGTGGGCCGCGCCTCTCGGCGGACGAACACGAGCTGGTGGACAACGCGCTTGCGGCGATCAAGAACCTTGTCGCCAAGGTAAGACTGACCGCCAGCGAGGATGGCGCCGTAGTGGTCGTCGACGGCGAGGTGGTGGGCACGACGCCGCTCGTCTGGCCGGTCGTCGTGGACCTTGGCAAGCACACGCTGCTCGTGAAGAAGTCCGGCTTCGAGCCTGCGTCGCAGGCGATCGACGTCTCAGGAGGAAGCGAGTCGACGCTTGCGGTGACACTCCGGCCACCGAGCCACGTCGCGCGCGTGGCGGTAACGAGCGACGACGAGGCGACGGTGATCGTCGACGGCGCGGTCGTCGGCCAGGGGCGCTTTGAGGGCCGGCTGGCACCGGGCGGGCATGAAGTGCGTGTGACCGAGTCAGGCAAGAAGCCATATGAGACGACGGTCAATCTGCACGATGGGGAGCTTCGCACGATGCAAGTCACGCTCGAGAGCGAGTCGCACGGTTCGATCTGGCCTTGGCTCATTGGCGCGGCAGTCGTCGCGGGCGGGGCCGTCGTAGGCGGGTATTTCCTGCTCCAGCCGCCCGAGGAAACCGCGCCCCAGGCGGGCTCGATCGGTTCATTGCAGTTTCAGGAGAGGAGGCGGTAGATGCGCGGCGCCCGCCGTGCGATCGCGGCCGCTTCGTTCGCCGTCGCGCTGCTGGTTGCATGCTCGACGAGGCCGGCGGGGCTGGAGCTCATCATCGCGACGGACTTGAAGGCACCCGACGACTTCGACACCATGCACCTTCACGTCGCCCAGGACGGGACGCCGGCGGCTGACGACATTCCGCTCGACGAGCCCGGCGCCGCTCGGTTTCCGGTTACGTTTGCAATCGCCGCCGGAAGCCGGGCCGACCAGGAAGCAATCATCGACGTCAGCTTGCTCAAAGCAAGGTCTATCGTGGT
>CAZVPE010000362.1:0-4604 GCA_964628155.1 uncultured Polyangiaceae bacterium
TTCGATTCCCGTCAGCTCCACGAAAATACTAAGCGATTCTAAGCACTTCCGGATGCGACACCGCCATGTGCCGCCAATGTGCCGTGAGCTCCGCGCTCGTTGAGCAGGCCGATCGCTCGCTCGCGTTCGCTCGGCGACAGGTGCATGTATCGCATCGTCGTCGAGAGGTGCTGGTGGCCCGCGAGGTCCTGGATCGCCTTCGCCGGCGCGCCCCGCATCGCGAGGTGCGAGCAGAAGGTATGGCGGAGGATGTGCATGTTGCCCGTGGCGGCGAGCCCTGCCCGGCGCTGCGCGCGTTCGACCCAGTCGTGTAGCGTGTGGCCGGCTACCGGGGGTCCGTCGTCGGAGGTGAGCACGCGGTCGCCGCGAAGATGACGGTTCTTCGCGAGCGCCTCCCAGAGTGCGTCGGTCATGGGGACGACCCGGCTCCGGCCGCCCTTGGGCGTGTCGATGATGCCCTTCCAGTCGTTAAGCTCGACTCGTAGCTGGCGCCGTCGAAGGTCGACGTCAGCTTGCCGCAGGGCGACGATCTCGCCCCGACGAAGTCCGGCGTCGCCACCCAAGAGGATGGCAACGAGCGTGCGGGTGTCGATCTTTCCCGCCGCTTCCACGAGGCGCTCGTAGTCCTCGAACTCGTAGAACTCGGGCACGAGGTTATTGACCTTGTAAAAATCGATCGCGCACGGCATCTGCGCGATGATCTTCCACTTCACCGCCACGCGCAGCACGTTGCTCAGCACCGTCAAGACGTTGTTGACCGTCTTGCGGCTTCGATCGGAAAGCGCTGCCTTGAGCCGCTGGATGTCCTCGTCGTGGATATGATCGAGGCGCCGCTGCCCAAGTCGTGGAATGAGGTGGTTGTCGAAGATGCTTCTTTTCCCCGCAATGCTGCTTGCTTTCAGTCGGTTCGCGAGGACGTGACCCTCCATGTAACGGGGCACGAACGCGCTCAATGTCGGTACCTCCTTTCGTGCGGGCGCCGGGGTGAGCAGCGTCGTGCGAAGCTGCCGCTCGTATTCCTCGGCGCCGCGTTTCGTTTGCACGGGCGCCACTTTGCGCACCCGCTGCTCGCGGCCATCCGCGTGCTCGAAAACGATGTCGACCATCCACACTTCCTTCGGCGCGCCCGTGACCGGGTCGCGCCACTTCCTGCGTCTCACGCTCATGGAGATCTCCTGGAGCGCGAAACACGACCTTGGCCTGCGGCGAGCCAGTCTAGCACCCTGTCGCGAAGGATCCGGTAGCAGCCCCCGATGCGGCGAGCTCCTGGGATTTCGCCGCGCGCCAGGGCGTCGTAGACCGTCTTTCGGTTAACCCGCAGAAGCGCGGCGAGTTCGTCCACGGTGAGCACCGAGGGTGCCGGCTCCGTCATCGCGACTGACTGCTCGCGGAGTCGCGGACCCGATGCGTCTTCCCTCACGCTGACGCCGGAGCGCCGTTCGCGCGGGAACGGCGGCGGCTCGAATGCACAGTCCTTTTCGTCCGTCGTGATTGTCGCGTCCTCGGATTCATCTGGCTTGCCACCGTGCGCTAGCCGCTCTGCGCCGCTACTGCCGTTCACCAGGGTGACTTCTTCTTTCGGCCAGGCTCGGCCCATCAACCGCGCCTCCCGCGCGCCTGTCCGCCTGTACTCATGGATCCTTCGTGTCGGGGCGAACGTAGAAGCCTTCCCGAGGCACGGCCGTTGCGGATGGCGAGGGCCGTTCGCGTGGCGCCTCGGCTTCCCAATCGAGATCGACGTTGCCTGTCGCGCCCGGAGCGCGCGGCTTGGTGCCTGGTTTTGCGGGCTGCACGGCGG
Source organism: uncultured Polyangiaceae bacterium (assembly GCA_964628155.1). Lineage (GTDB taxonomy): Bacteria > Myxococcota_A > Polyangia > Polyangiales > Polyangiaceae > Palsa-1150. Next base: position 1,799 of record CAZVPE010000362.1, read on the forward strand.
CGGCCTTTTGGGTGCTTCTTGCCGCGCCATGCTGCGTCTCTTTCGCTGCTTTTTCGACGTGCTTCGCTTTCAGCTTCTTTCTTCCGCCCTCGTTTGCGGTGGCTTCGCTGACGTACGCGCGGAGCGCTCCGGTCGTGATCGGAATTCCGCACTCGGAAAGGACCTTGCCAATCGCTTCGAGGCTGTAGCCCTTGGACTGCGTCGAACGAATGGGAGCGATGAGCCGTTGAATGGCCTGCATCTTGGTGAGCTGCTCGGGGCGGTGTTCGGGCAGGGCATCGAGGGCGCGATTCGCGCGCTCGATCGAATCGAGCTGAATTTTTGGTTTCGACTTTACGTTCATAGAGCTCCTGAGTTTGCGCGGTGCGAGCGCCGAGTTCTCACCCAGCTTGAACACCAGGTTTGCGCGTGTCAAAAGCGAATGGCATGACCCTGAACGAAGAGAAGGGCAAGATAAAGAGCCGGCGTCATGATGGATGGAAGTATTCAAAATAATTGGTAATAAGCGGCGACACCCGTGGGTCTCGTGGATCCACACTGTGGATAAGGCCTTGATTCAACAGAGAAAAAGGTGGCGCCAACTTGGATCCCGACGACGATTTGCCCATTTTTCGGCCTCGCATCGGAAAGCGGTCCGGACGGAGGTCTCGCGGCCGAACGCGCTCGTTACGCAACGAATTGCTGTCCCGGATCGCACTTCACGGGGGCATGCGGAGGCCCGCCGCAGCGGGCTCTCTGCGTGCCGAGGCCCATCGGCCCGACGCGCGGCGTGTGGTCGTCAAAGCGCGCATCGTGCGGCTCACGGCCCGCGGCGCGAAGGCGGCTGCGATGCACCTGCGGTACATCGAACGCGACGGCGTCGAGAAGGATGGCTCCAAGGGAGTGATGTACGGGCCCGACGGACGCGTTCGGCGCCAAACGTTCGAGCAGCCGCGCCTCGGCGAAGAGCATCAGTTTCGCCTCATCGTGTCGCCCGAAGACGCGAACGAACTTGACCTCACGGCGTTCGTGCGGCGCCTCATGGCCCGTATCGAGCAGGACCAAGGGCGCAAGGTCGAATGGGCGGCTGTCAATCACTACGATACCGATAATCCGCACGCCCACGTCGTCGTCCGCGGCATCGCCCGCGACGGCGACGAGCTCCGGTTCGAGCGAAGCTACATCGGCAGCGGCATGCGCTGGAGGGCGCAGGAGATCGCGACGAGGAGCTTGGGCCGCGCCACGAGTTCGAGATCCGTCGCGCCCGCGCAAGAGAGATCACCCAAGATCGCTTTACCTCTCTCGATCGTGAGCTCGAGCGGCTCGCCAAGGACGGCCGGCTTGAGCTGCGGTCTCCGAAGCGCCCCACTCGGGTGGACCCCTCGATCCTTCTCTCCCGACTCGAGCACCTCGAGGCGATGGACCTCGCCGAGCGCCTGTCGCCCAACGCGTGGTCGCTCTCCAAAGATTGGCAGAAGCGGCTGCGCGACCTCGGCGCGCGTGGCGACATCATCAAGCAAATCCATGACGCGGTTCGCGGCGATTCGTCCCGCTACCGCATCGTTCGCGCCGGAGAGCCGATACTCACCGGCTTGCACGCCAGAGAGGAGCCGGAGCCGCTTGTCGGGCGCGTCGCCAGCAAGGGGCTTTCCGACGAGATGAAGGGAATCTTCTACGCGGTACTCGAGACGCCCGACGGCTTCGCCTACCACGTACCGATCGGCGCCAAGACCGCGGAGTCCATCCGTCCCGGGGAGCTCGTCCTCTTTGGCACACGGCCGGAGCTCGTCGTTCGGCCCGTCGATCGGCGCATCGCCGAGATCGCGCGGGATGCCGGCGGCGTCTATGCCCTCCATCCGGCCGATGAGGATGGTGACCGGGCGCGCGCCGCGCGTCGGCTGCGCGAGCTCGAGCGCGAGGGCCTTGTCGCCCCTCACGGTCCGGATCGATGGCGCGTGCCCGCCGACTTGATCGAGAAGCTCGAAAGCAGGCCGCGGACGGACCCGCCCCGAGACCGCCTCTGGCTCAAGACGCTTCCCCTGACGCTCGAAGAGGCGCCGAGTCGCCGGGGCCCCGTCTGGCTCGACCAGGTAACCGGTGACGGGCTGGCTCCCTGGGGATTCGGCGCGGACGTCCGTCGCGCTCTCGGCCGGCGGCGCGACGCCCTTCGCGGTCTCGGCATCGCGCCCGACGACCCCCGCAAGAACGCCAAGCTCCGAGAGATCGAACGCTTGGCGGTAGGAGAAAGAATGGCCACGCAGACCGGCCAGCAGTTCCTCGCCAAGACCCCGGAGCGTTTCCGAGGACGGGTGCAGGCGGGGCCGGAAGCGGCGCTCTACCTCGTGGTCACCGATGGCTCGCGCTTCGTCCTCGTCCCGTCGTCGCTCGAGCTTCGCGCCTTGGCGACCAAGACCATTGCGCTCTCGCGCGACGCCCAAGGTCGACTGACGATACGCGCGGACGACCGGGACCGCGGTCGGTAGAGATTTCTCGAAAGCATCAGGACCGCTTCTCGTTCGCAATCATCCCGCAACCGATTGGAGTCTTCGATGGCCACGACCAAAGTTCGACGCGTACGGGTCGGCACTCGCCTTTCGGTCGAACTGCGCGCCCGACTCACCAAGTATTGCGCAGCCAGCGGTATCTCCGAGCGCACCATCATTGAAGACGCCCTGCGCAAGTACCTCGATGCCACCGACGACACGGCATTGCTGATGCGGCGCTTCGATCGAGTCGATCGCGCGCTGGCGCGCGACCACCTCAATCTCGAGGTCTTGTCCGAGGCGTTCGGCCGGTACATGCGGCTCTGGTTTCTGACGCACGCGCC
>CAZVPE010000363.1:0-4523 GCA_964628155.1 uncultured Polyangiaceae bacterium
CGAGCTGGGGCGCGGTCCTTCGCGCCGTGGATCTACCGCCGGTCGGGGGCGACACCATCTGGGTCGACGCCGGGCTAGCCTACACTGGGCTGCCCGACGACGTGAAGGCTCGGTTGGAAGGCCTCTTTGCGACCGTCGACTTCCGCGAAGAGCTCCTGAAGACTGGCAACGATTATCCGATCGTCGCTCACCCCATCGTGCGGACGCATCGCGAAACGGGGCAAAAGATTCTTTGGGTCGACTTCGGCAAGAAACCACACATCATCGGGCTGAATTTGGCTGAAGGACAGGAGCTCCTGAAGCTCATCGCCGATCAGTATGCTCGACCGGAAAACCAGGTTCGGTTTTCCTGGCGCCCCGGGTCGGTCGCCTTCTGGGACAATCGCGCCGCCGTGCACTACGCCGTGCGCAACTACGGCGACTATCCTCGCGTGCTCGAACGCGTGCTCATCGCGGACGAACGACTCTGGAGTGACCTGTAGGCGATGCCGTAGCGCGTTTCGGGCGGCTACTGTCGCCCGAAACGCGAACGAGGGATTGGCTTTTACCTCTTCGGACCGGCTGCGGCGTCAGGAGCCCGGACGAACTTGAGCGTCATCCGGTCGCTCTCGCCAATGGCCAAGTACTTGTCGCGGTCCTGATCGCCGAGCCGCAAAGTGGGCGGTAGGGCCCAGACTCCAATCGAGTAGTCCTTCGTATCCTTGGGGTTGGCGTTGACCTCGGACCGTCCCACCAGTTTGAAGCCCGCCGCCTCCACCCGGGCGATGACCCACTTCTCCGGCAGATAGCCGAGCTTTGCGCTCTCCACCGGATTCGCGTCGGGCTTGGCTCGGTGGTCTTCGATCCCCAAAACCCCGCCGGGCTTGAGCGCCCTGTGAATCTCGGCAAGCCAGGTATCGAGGTTCCCCTCGCCGCCCACGAGCCCATGGACGACACGCAGGAGAAGCACCGCGTCGACCTTGCCATCCAGGTCGAGCTTCGGGGCCGCGTTGTCGACGACGACGGTCTCGACCTTTCCGTAGAGCTCGGGCGCCTTCGCGAGGAACGCGCGGAATCGCTCGGCACCAAACGCGGCCTGATCGCCATGCGCACCGGTCGGAGCTGCGATCGTGTCGATCAGCTTTCCCTTCGCTGAGAGCGCGGGGGCGAGAAGCTCCGTGTACCACCCGTCGCCCGGATCGATCTCGAGAACCGTTTGGGTTGGCTTGAGACCGAAAAGCTCCAGTGTCTCGATGGGGTGACGGTACTTGTCACGATCCGCGTTTCCGGGCTTCCGGTGCTCTGCGGCCGTCGCCGCGAGGAGCGCCGCGTGGAACGTCGGATAGGGATTGGCCGCCAGCGCTTTCGCGGCGGCATGCAGCTCCGGGGTCCAGCGCGCCAGCTCGGCTTCGTTTGCCCGCTTCCACTTGACGCGTGCGTCCGCCAGCTTCGCCTGTTCGTCGGCCCTCTTTTTCTCCTCCGGCGAAGGCGGCGCGGGCTCCGTGCGTGCGATCCCAGCGTCGCTCGGCGAGACTTCCGGCGCCGCACCCGCCTCGAGCGGCGGCGGCGGCTGCGGCACCGCGGCAGACGGTTCCGAGCCGCCGCATGCGACCAAGAGCGCGGATAGGAGGACGATGGAACCGAACCGGGTGTGCATGGATTTCACTGCTCCGCCACGGCGCCGGCCTCGGCGCTTCTGGGTTGCGCCACTGCTCTCGGGGCTTCTACCGGGGCGGCATGACGGTTGCGCGGAAATGGCAAACCCAAGTTGCCACGCAGGGTGTCTGCCGTGTACTCGCTCCGAACGAGACCGCGCGATCGCAGGATCGGCAGCACATGGACGATGAGCTCCTCGAGGTCGGTCGGTTCGGCCGCGCCCGCGATGAACCCGTCGAAGGCTCCGTCACGGAACCATCGCTCGATCTCGTCTGCGACCGTGCGTGGCGAGCCGACGAACGGCGAGCGGCGGTGCGCGAACCGCAGGGCCGCTTGTCGTAATGTGAGGCGCTCGTCGCGCGCGATTCGCTTGATTCGTTCGGCCGCGCTGCGATAGCCGTTTGCGCCCAGGTCGCCCAGATCCGGGAAGGGGCCGTCGAGCGGATACTTCGAGAAGTCGTGATAGTTGAACGGCCGACCGAGCTGCACGACCGCCTTGGCGACGTCGATCCCCGCCTCCCTCTCCTTCTGGATCGCGAGCGCCTGCTCGTCGGTCTCCGCGATGAGGGGCGCGATGCCCGGGAACACGAGGATATCGTCTTCGTTCCGGCCCGCCGCCCGCGTGCGCCGCTTGATGTCCCGGTAGAAGTCCTGAGCCTCCTCGAAGGTCTCGCTTTGCGTGAAGATGGCGTCGGCGCTGGCAGCCGCAAAGCTACGGCCGTCGTCCGATCCGCCGGCCTGAAAGATGACCGGCTGGCCCTGTCGTGATCGCGAGATGTTGAGCGGGCCGGCAACGGAGAAGAACTCGCCCTTGTGGCCGAGCTTGTGCTGCTTGCTCTTGTCCAGAAAAACTCCGCGCGCCTTGTCACGCGGAAAGGCGTCATCTTCATACGAGTCCCACAAGCCACGCACCACCGCCAGGTGTTCGGCGGCTCGCCGGTAACGGAGGGCGTGCGGGAAATGCTCGTCGCGCCCGTAGTTGCCGGCGGCTCCCTCGAGTCCCGTAGTGACCACATTCCAGCCCGCCCGTCCATTGCTGATGAGGTCGAGCGAGGCGAACGCCCGAGCGACGTTGAACGGCTCGTTGTACGAGGTCGTCAAGGTCGCCACGAGCCCGATATGCGACGTGAAGCCGGCAATCGCCGACAGAAGGGTGAGCGGCTCCAGCCGGTTCAAAAAGTGGGGCGCGGAGTCCGGCGTGATGTACGGGCTATCGACGATGAAGACGAAGTCGAACTTCGCGGCTTCCGCCGTGCGGGCCGCCGCTCTGTACCAGTCAATGTTGATGCTCGCGTCCCCGGGGAGATCGGGGTGACGCCAGCCGGTTGCAGTCATGCCGACGCCGCCGAGCACGGCGCCGAGTCTCAATTGATCGCGAGCCGCCATGGTCTTTACTCCGCTGCCGAGGCTTGGGCCCGGCGCCGCGCGACCGCATCGCGAAGCGGCCCGAGAAGGTTACGCCCGTAGTCAATCGCATCCTCGAGCGGATCGAAGCCACGGAACAGGAACTTGGTAATCCCGAGGTCGTAGTAGTCGAGCAGGGCGTCGACCACCTGCTCCGGCGTCCCGACGAGCGAGGTCGAGTTGCCCTGGGCGCCGGTCAGCTGCGCGATCTCCGTCCAGAGACGCTTGTCGCGCACGGCGCCGCCCCGAGCCGTTTCGAGGAGGCGCTGGGATCCCGTCGATTCTCCCCTCGCGCGGCGGAAGGCGCCCGTCGCGCCCCGCTCCCGAAGCGCCTTGGCCTCTTCGAGGATCCGATGAGCGCGGGCCCACGCGTCCTCCTCCGTGCGACCGAGGATGGGCCGGAGCGACAAGCTGAAACGGATCGCGCCCGCTCGCCCGTTGGCCGCGGCCGCTGCCCTCACCTTGTCGAGCGTCTCGCGGACGCCGTCGACGGTTTCGCCGAACAGGGCATAGACATTCGCGTGTCGACCGGCGACGCGGATCGCCGCGTCGGACGACCCGCCGAAGAACACCGGGATATGCGGCTGCTGGAGCGGCTTCACAGCCGAGAAGTTGTCGACGACGTGGTAGTACGCGCCGCGATGGTCGAACGGCGTCGCGCTCGTCCATGTCTTCTTCAAGAGCTCGATGTACTCATCCGTCCGCGCGTACCGATCGTCCTTCGTGAGGAAATCGCCATCCCGCTGCTGCTCGGCGTCCGAGCCTCCGGTGATGATGTGAACTCCCAGGCGGCCATCGCTGAAATGGTCGAGCGTGGCCAGCTGGCGAGCAGCCAGGGTCGGAGCCACGAAGCCAGGTCGGTGCGCGAGGAGGAACTTCAGCCGGGTCGTCTTCGACGCGGCGTACGCGGCGACCTGGAAGCCGTCCGGAGAAGCGCTGTTGTAACCGATCAGCACGCGGTCGAAGCCGCCGGCTTCCTGCGCCAGGGCAAGCGCGCCGACGTACGACTTGTCGATCACCGGGCCCGACGCGGCGTGCGTCTCGGACGCGTATTGCGTGGAGATGAGGCCAAGGATCTCTAGCTCGTCGGTGGGATTGGTCATGATGGCGTCCTGTCGTTAGACGTCGACTCGCCAGCCGGCGGTTCGACACCCACGGAGTAGCCGCGCGATGCAGCTCCGATCCAACAAGAAATGGTCGCGCCAAGCTTGAGGGCGGCTCATGGGACGTAGATATGCACGGCCAAACAGCATGACCACGAATACTCATAAGACACGTGCATCGGGCCCGTGCTATCGCCCTTGCCGAAGCACCCATGAGCATCATCGAGACGCTTACGCCCGAGGAGGAGAAGGACCTCCGCACGCGCTTCGGGACCAAGAATGGCTTCGCCGCCGCCACGCAGCCGATCGCCGACAGCACCGTCATCGTCACCGACTCCGAGGGCCTCGTCGCGGGCGACATCCAAATCCTTACCGCCGATG
>CAZVPE010000364.1:0-4506 GCA_964628155.1 uncultured Polyangiaceae bacterium
GCGACCCATTGAAGCCATCCGGCAGGCCTGCGCTGCCCAACGACGTGAGGGCCGGTAGCGCCACGCTCGTGAGCCCCTGATCGCTTTCGAAGCCGATCGCTCCTGTCACCGTCTGTAGACTCGAGAGATTGTCCGAGTTCGTGAGCGACGGGTTGCTCGCAATGTAGACAGAGCCGTCGATAGTACTGAGGTTGTCGAGACCGGATAGCGTCACGAGGCTGGTCGAGGTGATGGAAACGGAGCCATTCACCGTGGCAAGGCAGTGCAAAGCCTGCAGACTGGTGACGTTCACTCCCGATATTATCAGGCCACTCGTCAGCTGGGTTACACCCTCAAGACTACTGATCGTCGTCCCATCGAACGTTCCACCGGCCGCCGCCTTCGGAGTAGTGCAGGGCCCGGAATCACCGTCTGGCCCGCCGCCATCAGGTTGCGAACCGCACGTGACCGCAACCGTGACCGACCCGGTCACCGGACACGAAGCCCCTCCGTCCGAAGTCGCAGCGGTCACCGTAATCGTTTCGGTACCAGCCTCTGTGCACGTGAATCCATTCGACGTCCCGGTGCTTCCGATGAGAGTCCCGACCCCGCCCGCGGCCGTCCACGTCAAAGTGACATCCGAGCTCTGGTAGCTCGAGTCGAGGCCCGTGGCGGTCAGGCTGATCGTGTGGCCGATGGTGGCGTTGTTCGGCGACGCGAGAAGCGAGTTCACGGCGGCACACGTGCCAACCGTCGCGTCCCCCGCTTGAAATGAAGCGTCGGCGGTAATGATGGTGACCGCCATATTGACGTCGGGCGCGTCAAAAAGCCCTGCGTCGCTCGGCCCCGTACAGACGAGGGTGAGCCCCACAGTGTTGGTTTGAGCGGCCAACACGCTGAACGGCGCTGGACCTCCAGTGCAGCTGTCGCCATTGCTGTCGATAGCGCTGAGGGAGACCGAGTAGCCCGTCCCCACCGGCAGCAATATCGAGAGGCCTATCGTCAGGCTACCGCTCACATCGACCGAGCTGTTGATCGGTACAAACCCGGCGAGCGTGGGGTTTGCAATCGCGTACTGCAGTGTGCCCAGGGCGATCCCAGGCGCGAGCTGCAGTTGAATCCCGATCGTTCCGGTCTGGTCCGCGGAGCCGGTGCCGGCGGGGCCGGACGTCGCCATGCCATTGCCCGTACTGCTGGCGGGCGACGAGTTGGCCGTGCAGCCAGCGTCAGAAACAGCAAGCGCGAGAACGAACGCCCAAAGCGGAATTGTCGCGAGTTGACCGAATCGCTGAATGGCCGACACGAGTGATTTCATGACTTTCCCGACGATGGACGGAGATATGCTCACGATGCGTTGGCAGGCGCCGGAGCGTTATAAGTAACCTATTGGCGCTTGTCACACGGTCGACCACATTGAGGCAATACGAAACATCAAGAGAAGAGCAATGTTTACGTAGTCGTCACACAGCTATTCTTCGCGGTGCCGGTTCTGCAAACTCTACGGTCCATGCATCTCGGGGCTGCCAACGCTATACACAAATTGTTCGTCTGGTGTTCAACGCGACTGGAAAGGGGATACAGAAATGACATCAGAGATCGATCGCTTTCGAGGATGCATTATCGGGCTCGCCGTCGGCGACGCGCTGGGGCATCCGACGGAGTTCATTCCAAGCGTCCGCGCGATTCGCGCGCGCTGGGGCGACCTTGGCGTCACCACATTCGAAGCGACCGAAGACCACCCGCCGGGAACGTTCACCGATGACACCCAGATGTCGATCGCGGCAGCGCGCGCCCTCATTCGAGCGGGACACGCAGGGACCGATCGTCTGATGGCGACCCTCGCCCGGGAGTTCGTGGCGTGGGCGGCTTCGCCGGCCAACGATCGCGCGCCCGGAGGCGCATGCATGACCGGTTGTCGCGCCCTCGCGGCGGGCGCGAGCTGGCGTGAAGCGGGAGTCGCCAACTCGAAAGGATGCGGCGCTGCGATGCGCGCCGCGCCGTTCGGTCTGTATTTCGCCGGGGACGTGGAGGCCCTAGTCCGTGCAGCGGCGGCGCAGAGCGCGCTCACCCACAGGCACCCGACCGGCATTGCCAGCTCCGTCGCTGCGGCTGCGGCGGTGGCCACCGCGCTCCGGTCCGAAAGCCTCAACGGACTCGCAGCCGCGGTCCGGGCCCACGTGGAGCACGTCGACGAAGCGACTTTGCTCGAGGCCGGGTGCGAGCCGGCGCTCGCGCGATCGATCGGCAATCGGCAGATGCTCGCCGCCCTCGACCGCCTCGAGCAGACCTTAGCCGTAGAAACCGACGACGTCTGTTCGGTCCTCGGCGGCGCCTGGGTCGGCGAGGAAGCGGTCGCAACCGCGTTGTGGTGCGTTCTTCGTGCGCAAAGCGACTTCCGCGCCGCCGTACTGATGGGCGCCAACTCGTCGGGGGACAGCGACTCCATCGCGTGCATCGCGGGCGCGATCGCCGGTGCGGCCTGGGGTCTTCCGGCGATCGACGCGACGTGGGTGCGCGACGTCGAAAGCTCGGCCTTGCTCGACGCTCTTGCGCGCTCGCTCTACGAGGCAAAGCACGGGCAAGACGTGCCTTTCACGGGTCAAGCGCTGGATCCGTTCGGTGCCGAGTGAGGGCGCCGCACGCCCCCGAGACGATCGCGCAGCCGCCGCTCGAGCAGCCGCTTCTCGCTTTCGTTCGTCACGCGCGCAATCGCTCTCTCGAGATCGGGTAGCGGGTCACCTCCCGCGCGCTCGAGCATGTCGGCGCGCGCCGCGTAGAAGAGGTGGTAGTCCGCGAGCGGCTGCTCGAGCGTCTTCAACGCTGCGAGGCCCGCGGAGGGTCCGGCGAGCATCGAGACGGCGACGGCTCGGTTCAGCGCTACGACGGGTGACGGCGAGGCTTCCACGAGCGCGTCATACCCCGCGACGATGGTCGCCCAGTCGGTGCTCTCCCACCGCGGCGCTTTCACGTGAGCCGCCGCGATCTCGGCCTGCAGGACGTACGGACCTCGCCCTCCGAGCGAGCACGCGCGCCGGAGCGCCATCAGCCCCTCGCGGAGGAGCTCGCGATTCCATCGCGATCGATCTTGCGCGGCGAGCAGGATCGGCAGCCCCTCGTCGTCGACGCGCGTGTGTGCGCGCGCAGCGCCGAAGGCCATGATCGCCAGCGCGCCGAATGCCTCGGGCTCGCCCGGCACGAGGTCGCAAAGCAAACGGACGAGGCGCAGCGCCTCCGCCTGCAAGTCGAGCCGCATCAGCGGGCCGCTTTGCCCGGTGTGCCCCTCGTTGAACATCGCATAGAGGACGCCGAGGACCGCGGACACGCGCTCGGTGATGTCCCCGCGCTCCGGGATGGCGTACCCGATCTTCTTCTCGTCGAGAGTCTGTCTTGCACGCAAGATGCGCTGCGACACCGTCGCCTCCGAGCAGACGAACGCGCGCGCAATCTCCTCGGTCGAGAACCCCGCGACCACCTTCAGCGTGAGGGCGATCTGGTTGTCGGCCGAGAGCTCGGGGTGACAGCAGGTGAAGATGAGCCGGAGATAGTCGTCGCTCACCGTGTCGATCGTGTCGCGCGCGTCCATCGTTTCGTCCTCGACGAGCAGCGGCGCCTTCGCCTCGGCGACGGCTCCGCGGCGCCGCGCATCCTTCGCTCTGTTCTTCGCGGCCGTCATGAGCCAAGCGCCGGGGTTCGACGGGACCTCCTCGCGCCACGCCTGCACGGCCGCGAGTGCCGCGTCCTGGAAAGCCTCCTCCGCGGCGTCGAGGCTCCCGCACAGGCGCAGGAGGCCCCCGACGATGCGTCCCCGTTCCTTGCGCACCGTCTCGTCGACGATCGCCGTCAGATCCGCCACAGCTCGCGGATCTCCAGCGTGCCGTGCACGACGAAGCGTGTCTCGCCGGCCCAACGCACCACTTCGTCGATGCTCGTCATGCGCAGCAAGAGTAGCCCGCCGATGACCTCCTTGCTCTCGAGGAACGGCCCATCGAACATCGCGCGCCTTTCGCCGCGCGTCGCGATGCGCCGCCCACGCCTCGGAGGCTCGAGGCGAAGACCCCCGAGAAACGACGTCTCCGGGAAGCGACCGCGCGTCTCTTCGTCAATCCGGTCCATCACCTCGACCCACGCCTCTTGCGTCCCGGTGCTTCCGAGCACGGCGCAAGCGAAGATCTTGCCCGGCTTGGCCTCCTTGTCCGCCGGAACGGCGCCCTTCATCAGCGGGCGCACCTCCACCTCGTCGGTCGGGAGGACGGGAGCCCGCGCCGCGAGCTCCGTCGCCTCCTCCAGACTCTCCGCCCGCACCCAGTAGTAGCCGCCGAGGGCCTTGCCCTCCTCGGCGAAGGGCCCGTCGTGCACCTCGACGCGGTCGCCCTTGCGACGAACGCGCTTGCCCTCCTTGCTGGGGCGAAGACGCCCTCGGTCTTCGAGCCGCCCGGCGCGGCGCAGCTCGTCGGCAAACGCGGCGCTCTCTTCGATGAGCTCCGACATCGCCTTCGGCGACTGCGACGCGTGGGCGTGCTCGTCTTC
>CAZVPE010000365.1:0-4503 GCA_964628155.1 uncultured Polyangiaceae bacterium
CTTCCGATCTTTGGGCTCCCTTGAACCAGTGCGGTTTAACCAGTGTCTGACCGGTGCGCGCTCAGTGTTAGCTCCCCCCGGACGATCGCGACAGTCATCGTTTGGTCACGGGGCGCGGCGCCGTTATGTCCGGCATGACGGGCCCGATGCTGTCCCTTTCGTCGTAACCTGCTACGGTGCCCGGGAGCCGAAGCGTCCGCGAGAGCATTGATGGCCGAGAAGAAAGAAGACACGACCACGCGGGTCACGAACCAGTTCCGAAGCCGGGAAGTCATGGTCTATGACCTCGCGTCGGAGGGGGCGCAGCTGACCATCTCGATTGCGCCGTGCCCAAGCAATCTCGACGGAACCGGTGAGTGGCGCGCCGAGGCGTACGCGCGCCAGGCGCCGGAGCGGCCCATCCTGGCCGAGACGGGTGCGACCCGCAGCGATGCGCTGAGCGCAGTTGCTCGCGCGTGGACTGCCCAGGAGCGCGCCTTTGGATTCCCGAACCTCGACTGGGAGGGGATCACGCGGGCCCTTCGCGCGGTGCGCGCCATATAAACGCGCCGCCCGTTACCGCACGACGAGCTTGCGTACTCGTCGGCGAACGCCTAGGTTTGTGCTTGCTCACGGACGTTACTTGGCTCACCACGCTCTCTCCGCATACTGGAATCGCGACTGGCCGTGCCTTATGACGCGACGTGTGACGCGGCGGATGTTCCCCCGCGACCGTCCCTCCGATCCCGGCGGCTCGTTGGATGGAAGGCAGTCGGCGCTTCAAAGAGCGCCATCCAGCTGGGCCGCCACCATTCGAGAGATAGATCATCACCATGGGCAATCGACTCTATGTCGGGAACCTTCCCTTCAGCGCCACGACTGAAGCGCTGCGCGCTGCTTTCGCGCCCTCGGGCGACGTGACGGACGTGCATATCGTTACCGATCGCGAGAGTGGTCAGTCGCGCGGCTTCGGCTTCGTGACGATGGGCAATGCCCATGAGGCAGCCAAGGCGATCGCAGCGATGAACGGCGTCATGCTCGACGGTCGCGCGCTCCGCGTAAATGAGGCCGAGGAGCGCCCCCAACGTTCTGGCGGGTTCGGCGGCGGTGGCGGGGGAGGTGGTGGTGGCGGTCGCGGGGGAGGTGGGGGGAACTTCGGGCGCCGCAACAAGTGGTGAGTAGCCGGCGGGACGGTTGGCGGGGTATTCACGCCGTCGCCGCCCCGCCATCTACCGTCTTGGTCTGAGCGCTTCCGTCCGGCGAGCGCCTTCTCTCGATGCCGCGCCTTTCTTCCCTGGCCCTTCTGTGTGCTGAAGCTATCGCTGCCTCGTGCATCATTAGGCCGTCGCCGCCTGTAGGCCCCCACGTGCACTCCGATTCCGCCCTCGTCACCCTCCTACCGGACGACCGGCATCAAACATTGGAGGGCTTTGGCGGCTCGATTGCGTTCGAGATCGGCCTTGCCGTGGGTAGCGCGCCCACGGGCCTATACCAGGCGCTGTTCCCCGATCTGGGCCTCGACATCTTGCGCTTCCGAAACCGTTTCGGGCGCAGCGACCCCGGCGACTCGAACCTGGCCCAGGAAGTGGAGATCTTCCGCCGCGCCACCGAAGCGCTCGGGCGGCGGCCCAAGCTCCTCTTGAGCTCGTGGTCGCCGCCCGCAGCTCTCAAGGCGAGTGGGGTGGAGCGTTGCCGCGGCGAAAGCACCTGTACCTTGATGAAGGAAAATGGGCAGTTCGTGTACGAGCAGTTCGGAGACTACTGGCGTGATTCGCTCGAATTCTACGCTTCGCTCGGCCTAGAGCCGGACTATGTCACCATACAGAACGAGCCTGACTTCATTCCACCCGACTGGGAAGGCTGCAAATTCGAACCGACCGAGACCGCTGACTATCCGGGTTATGACCGCGCGCTCGACGTCGTTCATCGGAAATTAGCCACCCTTCCGTCGCCGCCGAAGCTGCTCGGTCCCGAGGTCGTCGGGGTCCATCGGAACAAATTGTCCGATTACGTCAAGTCGATTGACCTCGAGTTGCTTTACGGCATCGCCCATCACCTCTACGAAAAAGGCGACGATGGCGTTTGGGACTGGCGAAATCCGGGTCCGGATAGTTACATCGAACCGATGAAGCGGGCCGCCCTGACCGCGGGCTCTAGGCCGCTCTTCCAGACCGAGTTTCAGACAGACGAAGATGGCGGGGCCGAAGGCGGCTTCGAGACAGCCTGGTTGATCCACAATTCATTGGTCGAGGAGGGGGTCGCGGCGTTCTTTTATTGGGATCTTGTGTGGAAACCCAAGGGCGGGCTCATTTCCGTGGACGGCGCGCGCTTTGCACCGCGAGACCAGTACTATTCCTTGAGGCACTATGCCCGGTTTACCACCCCGGGAGACGTACGAATCGGCGCCCGTTCCGATTCGAGCGCGATTCGGGTATCCGCGTTTTTGTCGGCGAACCGCGAGCGGGTGACGGTCGTCCTCCTCAACGTCGGATCTCACGCGATGGACGCTCGACTCGATCCTGCTGGCTTCCCGTCCGCGAGTTCGGCCGTCTACCGCACGACGTACCGCCCGGGAGCTTCGGAGGTCTGGTCGGATCTCGGAGGTTTGCCGCCGACGGGAGTCGTTCCTCTGCCCTCGAGATCCGCGGCCACGGTCGTGCTGTCCAGTCACGTCTTGTAGTCGATGCTGGCCGCTTGCCTTGGCCTCTCAGTCATGTTTGATACTTCCCGATGAGAGCGACTACGGATACGAAACGTAACGACCCCGTTCCCGCCGCGCTCGTTCTCCACACGGAGGTCGCGGCAAGCACCATCAGTCGCCACATTTATGGTCATTTCGCCGAGCACCTCGGCCGATGCATCTACGAAGGCATCTGGGTCGGGGAAGAATCGACGATTCCGAACACGCGGGGCATTCGCAACGACGTCGTCTCCGCGCTCAGGCGACTGAGCGTTCCGGTGCTACGGTGGCCTGGCGGCTGCTTCGCCGACGAGTACCACTGGAAGGACGGAATAGGCCCGCGCCAGGCGCGGCCGAGAATGATCAACACGCACTGGGGCGGGGTCGTCGAGAACAACCATTTCGGGACGCACGAGTTCATGGATCTGTGCGAACAGATCGGTGCGGAGCCTTATGTCTGTGGAAACGTCGGTAGTGGCACCGTTCAGGAAATGATGGAGTGGGTGGAGTACATCACCAGCGACGCAGATTCCCCAATGGCAAATCTCCGCCGGAGAAACGGACGAGAAAGTCCCTGGAAGCTACCGTACTTCGGCGTCGGCAACGAGGGTTGGGGATGCGGCGGAAACATGCGTCCGGAGTTTTATGCGGACAACTACCGACGATACAACACCTTCGTGAAGAATCATTCGGGCAACCGGATCCGCAGAATCGCCTGCGGGTCGAACGCCGCCGACTACAACTGGACCGAGACGCTCATGAAGATGGCGGGCGACCAGATGGACGGTCTGTCGCTGCACTGGTATACGGTTCCCACAGGCGACTGGCAACGAAAAGGATCCGCCACGGAGTTCGGGGAGGGGGAGTGGTACTCTACATTCGTTCAAACCGTGCGGATGGGGGAACTCGTTACGGCGCACTCCGACATCATGGATCGCTTCGACCCGCAGAAGCGGGTTGGCATGGTGGTGGATGAGTGGGGAACTTGGCACGACCCCGAGCCAGGTACGAATCCAGCATTTTTGTACCAGCAAAACACGTTGCGCGACGCGTTGGCCGCGGCCATCAACCTCAACATCTTCAATTGGCATTGTGACCGCGTGACCATGGCCAACATCGCTCAGACCATCAACGTGCTGCAAGCGATGGTGCTGACGGACCGTGATAGAATCGTTTTGACCCCGACGTATCACGTATTCGAAATGTACAAGGTACATCAGGGGGCAACCCTCGTCCCCGTCGAGCTCGAGAGCCCGACGTACAAAATCGGCGACTCGGTCTTGCCGATGCTCCATGCCTCGGCATCGCGCGATGCAGCGGGAAAGGTTCATTTGACCTTGGTGAACATCGATCCCACGAGGCCGGCCCTCGTTTCGACGCCCCTTGCGCCGCGGGAAGCCACCGGACGAATACTAACCTCGGCGGCGATGAACGCGCACAACACGTTCGACGCGCCGAATGTGCTTGCGCCTGCACCATTTGACGGCATCACCATTGCCGAGGATGCGATGATGATTCTGTTGCCCGCGAAGTCGGTGCTCGTTGTCGAGATTAAATGAAATACGGCCGAATTCGCAGGCGGTCGACCGCCGGCGTCCCGCCAACGACACGCTCGGACTGATCATAGGAGGGGCGCGGGAGGGGCGCATCCGCGCGACCGGCCTACGCGACACCAACGGCATTTCTTGGTGTCGTCGAAGGCAGAGGGGCCGGGGCGATCGCCCCGGCCTCCTGCTTGGCGCCAGTTAACCGGCGTGCATCCGACGCACGGTCAGCGTCTAGCGTGCGATCCACCGAGGCCCGGAAGGACCTGCGTGCCCTCAATCTGGACGGCCGTCAGCGCG
>CAZVPE010000366.1:0-4488 GCA_964628155.1 uncultured Polyangiaceae bacterium
CGACGTCCCGTCCCTGCTTTCGTCGTGCGTCGGAGGAAACCTCAACCGACACCTCCAGGTGCTGGCGTGACGGCGAGGAGCCCGCCAGTCGCGGTCGAGGACCTCGTGCTCGACGGACGCGTGCGAATCGAGGACCTGGTCGACCGAGAGGGACTCGAAGAGCTCTGTCGCAGTTTTCAAACGCTCTTCGGGATTCCCATCCGAATTTACTCGACCGAAGGCGCGCTCTTGGCGGATACCGCCGGTGAACACGAGCTCTGCGCCTACGTCAACGGCCTACCCAACGGTCATAAGGCCTGCGAGGCGACCGTGGCTGCGGTCAAGGCGCGCGAGCCGGGCGAGTCGGGCGACGTCGTGCACCCGTGCTTCACGGGCGCCGCGTATCGGGTCCTCGGCCTGGAGTACGACGGGCGGAGGGTGGGACGGCTCGTCGTCGGTCCGTTCCTTCCGGCCCACGTCGCAGAGGCGCCTGCGTCCCTCCTCACGGTCGACCCCGGCATCTCGAAGGAGCGTGCGCAAACGCTTCTCGCGAAGATGCCGCGCGCAAAGGCGGACACGGTCACGCGGATGGCGACGCACCTGAAATCGTCGCTCGACCTCATCTTGTTCGCCGGACACAAGGCGCATGTCACGAGCACGATGCACTTGGCGAGCGTGCGCGAGAGCTACCGCCAGCTCGAGGACAAGACGGCGAAGCTGCAAGAGGCCTTCGACCGGCTAAAGGAGCTCGATCGGCTCAAGTCGGCCTTTCTCGCGACGGTGAGTCACGAGCTTCGAACGCCCCTCACGTCGATCATCGGCTATAGCGAGATGCTCGTCGAGGGGCTCGCGGGCGAGATGAAGCCCGAGCAGCTCGAGTTCGTGAGTACGATTCACGACAAGGGACAGCAGCTCTTGTCGCTGATTTCCGGTTTGCTCGATCTCGGAAAGCTCGAGAGCGGGACGATGCGAATGGTGATGCGCGTCGTGCACATCCACGAAGTCCTGGGACAGGTGGCGTCGACCCTCCGACCGGCGGCACGCAAGAAGAACGTTCGATTCGAAGTGGACGCCCCGGCGGACCTTCCCGTCCTCCAGGGCGACGCCGAGCGGCTGCGGCAAGTGTTCTTGAACCTGGTCGAAAACGCGATCAAGTTCACGCCGGCGGGAGGCTCGGTGACGCTTCGTGCGCGCGCCGCCCCGGACGACGACGGAAGCAGCATCGACGAGGCGGGGCTCGCGCTCCTCGCGCCGACGCGAACCCGGCTCGAAGTGCGCGTGAGCGACACGGGGATAGGCATCCCGGCCAAGGAGCGCTCGAAGGTCTTCGACGCCTTCTACCAGATCGATTCGTCGAGCACGCGGGAACACGGTGGAACCGGACTGGGCCTCTCGATCGTCAAGCGACTGCTCTCTGCCCATTCCGGGACGATTCGCGTCGAGGACAACCACCCCAAGGGCACGGTCTTCGTCGTGTCTCTCCCCCAACAGCCGGCGCCTGAGGTTGCCGAGTCGCCACGACCATCGTAAGCCGTCCCGAGGATGGACGAGCTGGGGCGGATCGCCATGCTCTCGCGCATACTCGGCGCGGGCTCGGTCGTGGCTCGCGCGGGCGTCGAGGTCGGGATTGGCGACGACGCCGCGGTGCTCCTCGCAAAGGCCATCGAGGGGACCCTCCAGCTGGTCTGGACGATCGACGAGCAAGTGGAGGGTGTCCATTTTCGTCGCGATCTCGTGTCGTGGCGCGACCTCGGATGGCGCAGCTTCATGGCGGCCGCGAGCGACGTGGCCGCCATGGGGGCGACGCCGTGGTGTGCGCTCGCGGCGCTGGTGCTGCCCGACGAGATCGACGATGCAGCGCTCGCGGACATTGCGCGAGGCCAGCGCGATGCCGCCGAGCAGATCGAAGCACCTGTCGTGGGAGGCAATCTGTCGCGGGGACCGGCGCTGTCGATTGCGACGACCCTTCTTGGCAAGTGCAAGCGCGCCATCGAACGCTCGGGCGCTCGCGCCGGCGATGGCGTCTGGATGGCGGGGCGCGTGGGGATGGCGGCGGCCGGGATGCAGGCGCTCGAGAGAAAGCTCGCGGACGGGCCCTGGGTGGCGGCCGCGGTCGAGGCGTGGCGGAGGCCTCGGGCGCTCGTCGCCGAGGGCCTCCGAATGGCCGGAGTGGCGCACGCCGCCGTCGACGTGTCGGACGGGCTCGCGCGCGACGCGGGGCACATGGCGGACGCGAGCGGGGTAGCGCTCGTCCTGGATGAAGCCGTGTTGCTCGCGGATGAGGAGCTCGCCGCGGCGGCGCGGGCGCTCGACGAGAGCGCCCTCGATCTCGCGCTCTACGGCGGCGAGGACTACGCGCTCGTCGCGGCGAGCAGCTCGGCAATCCCGGGCTTTCGGCGGATTGGGGAGGTGCGTCGAGGACGCGGGCTCACGCTCCGCGGCGCGAGGGGGGACACGCCCATCGAACCGCGCGGCTTCGATCATTTCGCCGCGAAGACGGCTCCCGGCCGCTCGGGCGCCCCTCGGCGGTCAGGCTCCGATCCCCATCAAGTCCCGTAGACCGCCGGTCCCCATCGCTTCGAGCATTTCAAAGCGATTGAAGAATCGACGCCAGTCTTTCACCACGCGCGCTCCCTGCGTGTCGGTACGCATCGCGTAGTCGGTGATCCGCGTGATGGTAAAACGCAGAGCCGCGAAACGACCCTCGGCGTAGAGGCCGCGCTTCTCCGCGGGGGAAAGCGCCCGCACGCTCTCGTAACCGGCCCGCAGGGAACCGGCGAGCACCGGCTGGAGCACGTCGGCGACGCACCAGGACAGCACCGTGACCATCAGATCGTAGGCGTACGTCCCTTCGCACGCGCTCTCGAAATCGAGCAGCGCTTCGATTTCGTTTCGATCGTTCCAGAGGACATTGTCCCGAAACAAGTCGCCGTGCACCAGGCCCCTCGGCAAATCGAGATCCCGCGCGGCGTGGACGCGCTCGAGGCTGGCGCGCAGTCCCGGCACGAGCGGGCCGAACCGGACGTCGCCGCTTGCGGCGATCGCGTCGAGCCTTCCAAGCAGATCCGCAAACCGGAAGCGACCGAGCTCGCTCGACTCTTTCGCGCCGGCCAAATGCACCCTGGCGAGCGCCTCGCCCACGCGGCGCGCGTCCTCCGCGGTCACTCCCGCCTGACAGCGCATCGTTCCCCCACGCCAGGGGAAAAGCGCAGCCGGCTTGCCGCACACGACCGAGACGAAAGCGCCGTCGAGCCGCCGCAGCGGTGAAGGAGTGGGTACTCCGGCAAGGGCAAGTCGCTCGAGCATGGCCGTTTCGCGCCGTGCTCCAGCCAAGTCGCGCTCTTCGTAGAGTCGAAGAAATAGCCGTCCGCCTGCGCATTCGATCGCGAAGTTCGAGTTTACGCTGCCGCCGGCAATGCCTTCGATTGCGCCCAGAGCCCCAAGCCCGTGCGCGGTAAGGAGCGGTCGCACATCGGCTTCCGCGACGCTGGTCAGGACGGCCATACGCCCGAGCATGCTAGCCGATTTCGCATCGCACCGCCTGCCAAGGCGCCATTTCGGCCTCGTTTTGCTCGTCCTCGCCGGTCGACCGTTCGACCGTCGATGCGTTTCGCCCATTTCCCGTGTAGACGCGCGCCTCTTGACTCTGGTAATGGGCCCAAAGCGTTTCGCCCGAGTCACCCCCGGACAAGTACGAGCGAATTCCCGGGGGCGGAACGGGCGCGAAGCCAAAGTTTTGCAGGGCTTTGCCCCGAACCGAGAGCGATATGGCCAAAACGAAGAAGGCTGCAGCGACGAAGGTTGGCGATTCCGGCAAGGGTCGCACGTCGATGAGGCCACCGGCGGCCGGGAAACCGGGATCCGTTCGAGCCGGCGCGGCGACGAAAGAGGAAGCAGGCGGCAAGCGCAAGCTCGGCCTCCGGGGCGCCGCCCCCTGGGCCGCTCGTCATGCCGCAAAGCACGCAGCCGAGGCCCGCGCGCGCGCGGCGGAGCCGCCCCTTCCGGGGAGCGCCCGAGCGACCATTCGCACGCCCGAAAACGCCGAAGACATCAAGCAGAAGGTGCGCGACCTACATGCGGCTTTGGCGCAGATCAAAGCGCTCCGGAAGAGCCTTCCCAAGACTTTTTACGATATCGGCGTGGTCCTCAAGGACATTCAGGCGCGTCGCCTCTACGAGGCGAAGCGCTTTCCCTCGTTCGAAGCGTTCGTGGAGCGAGAGATCGATCTCGGAAAGACGACGTCCCTCCGGCTCGTGCGCGTCGCGGGCCTCTTTCTGAAGGAGGGCGCACTCGAGGTGGGTATGGACCGGCTCTTCGCCGCCATTCAGGCCATCGACACCGGCGGCGGGGAAACCGAGCTCGCGCGGATCCCCCCTCCCCCCCCATCGACGACGGCTCTCCCGCTCCGGCCACCTGGGCGCTAGCCCCAATTTCGCGCCAGGATTTGCCATTCCTCGCTGACCCTGGCGTCCCCGGCGCACCGGTTCTCTCCGATCGCGTGCGCCTTAG
>CAZVPE010000367.1:0-4438 GCA_964628155.1 uncultured Polyangiaceae bacterium
CATGCGTTGCATTCGGACGCCGCTGACGATGACCCGTTCGAGCCGCTTGACCGCATCGGGGTCGACCTTCCCCCGCATACATAGGACGCGCGCCGTGGTCAGGATCGTGTTCAGTGGGTTTCGTAGGTCGTGGCCGAGGACGCCAAGGAAGGTCTCCTTGAAGTCCTCGTTACGACGCCGCTCGTCGATGTTCGTGTTGGACCCGAACCACCGAGCAACCCGGCCTTCCGCGTCGCGGAATGGTCGAACACGGGTCAAAAACCACCGATACTGGCCATCCGCGCCGCGGAGCGGGTACTCCATCTCGAACGGCTCTCCGGTGGCGAGTGAGTGCTTCCACCGCTCGACAACTTGATCCACCATTTGGGGGTCGTGGACCGACTTCCACCCCCAGCCTGAAACCTGTTCGTGCGTCGTGCCCGTGTATTCGTACCAGCGGTGATTGTAGTAATCGACGTAACCGTCGGCGCGAGCCGTCCAGGCGAGGTCGGGGAGGTTCTCCACGAGCTCGCGGAACTGGCGTTCGTTGGCCTCGGCGTCCGCGAGCAGTCGCGAGAGCTCCTGAGCCACCCGGACCTGCGACGTCACCTCGAAGCCGCAAACGAGGATGCCGCTCACGGCGTCGTCCGATTCGCGCAGCGGTGCATAGACGAGATCGAAATAGACGTCTTCGAGCACGCCGCCCTCGACGCGGGCAAGGCGCGCAAACTCCCCGCGAGCCTTGTAAGCGACGCCAGACCGGTAGACCTCGTCGAGGTACCCGAGGAAAGGCTGACCGCGAAGCTCCGGCATGCCTTCCACAAGAGTCTTGCCGATGATGGAATCGTCCTTGCCCCAGGCGCGGAGGGCGGCCGGATTGGCGAGCTCGAAGACGTGACTTGGTCCCCGCAGCACGCTTACGGGAAACGGGGCTTGCATGAAGTGCCGATAGAGGCGCGTGCGCGACGCTTCTTCGATTGCATAGGCCTCCCGAGCCACCTTGGCGACAGCCAGCTTGGAGGCCACGCGCATGAGGAGGTCGCGCGCCGAGAAGGGCTTGACGACGTAGTCATTCGCACCTGCGCCGAGCCCTTCCGCCGTAGCTTCTTCTCCCGCGCGTGCGGACAGCAAGATGACCGGTGTGAGTCGGAGGGCGGGATCCCCGCGAACCGCGCGGAGCAACCCGAAGCCGTCGAGTCCGGGCATCATCACGTCCGTGAGTACGAGGTCGGGAGGACGCCGCCGAATCGTGGCCAGAGCGGCTTCTCCGTCGCTCACGGTCTCGACGTCCCAGCGCTCGCCGAGGAGGCGGCCGAGATAGTCGCGCATGTCAGCGTTGTCGTCAGCGAGCACGATTCGGTCGCGCACGCCACGCGCAGCCAGGCTCCCGCCAGGCAGCACGGGCGGGACCGCGATCGGTTCAGGTAGCCAGTGAAGCGCCTCCTCGAGGTACGGCGCGGCACCGAGAGACGTCGAGTCGAGCGTCCGCGCGGCGCCTATGCGATCGGCAGGCAGGTGGGCCCGGCCCCGCGGAATGCGTACGGTGAAGGTGGTACCTCGACCCTCGACGCTGTCGACGCTCGCATGTCCACCGTGCAGCTTCGCGAGCTCTGCCACGAGCGCCAGTCCGATGCCTGTCCCCTCATGGGTTCGAGTCCGCGCGCCCTTCACCCGATGGAAGCGCTCGAAGATCCGCGGTAGCTCCGAGCGTGCGATCCCGATTCCCGTGTCCTCGACGGCGAGCTCCAAGTCTTTGTCAATGGCGCGGAGCTTGACCGAGATTTCTCCTTCGAAAGTGAATTTGAGCGCGTTCGACAGGAGATTGAGGACGATCTTCTCCCACATGTCGCGATCGACGTAGGCCGTCTCCCCGCGCGCCGGGAGTTCGAGCCGCAGCCGCAGACCAGCCCGATCGATGGCCGATCGGAACATGCTCACGAGCTCGCCGGTGAGCGCGCCGAGGTCCGTCGGCTCGTACGACGCTTCGACCCGTCCGGCCTCGATTCGAGAGAAGTCGAGGAGGGTGTTGACGAGCTTCGACAGCCGCATCGCGCTGCGGTGAACTACGGTCCAGCGCGCCCGATCGTGGGCCGGAAGGGCGTCGCCTGAGGTCAGCGCGTCCTCCGACGGTCCGAGTATCAGAGTCAACGGAGTGCGAAACTCGTGGCTGACGTTGCTGAAGAACGCTGTCTTCGCGCGGTCGATCTCGGCCAGCGCCGCGGCATGCGCCTTGGCCTCCTGGAGCGCTCGCGCGCTGGCGATCGCGGAGCCGACGTGCCCGGCGACGAGTTCGAGAAAGCTCCGGTACTTGGCGTCGAAGAGCAGGCGCGGGGACAGCGCCGCCACGAGAACGCCACTCGGCTTGTCGCCGCCGGGTGCGAAAATCGGAAGCGCGAAGGCGCGAGCGGGTGCTGTCGAGCCCCCGCCCGCGGCCTCGGAGGCGATGCCCGCAGGGCAGTCCACCACGAGCCCTCCCTTGGTCGCACAAATGGTTGCGAGCGGCCAGGGCGAACCGCCTTCCTTCGAAGCAATGGCGAGGGGGCCTGGCAGCCGTGTCGGGATGCGCGCAGCCGCGGCGAGCGAGGTGTTGCCTTCCGGGTCGATTAGGTAAAGGAGCGCGAACGGAACATCGGCGGGATTCTCGGCGATGACATCCGCGGCCACCTCGCACGCCACCTGCGCGCTCGGCGCATTTTGCGTTCTCGCGGCGAGATCCCGCAGCGTGACCAGGCGCCGCGCGCCGATGACCCGTTCGGTCGTCTCTGTCACTGTGACCAGCACCCCGCCGACATCGCCCGCTTCGCGTCGGATGGGGCTGTACGAGAAGATGAAGTAGCATTCCTCAGGGAACCCGTGACGCTCAAGTGGTAGCTCGAAATCCGTGAGCGAAACGGAGGTGCCGTGCATCACCTTTTCGAACATCGGGCCGATGATGCTCCAGATCTCGGCGAACGTTTCCTGCGTGCTGATCCCCATCGCTCTGGGATGCTTCGTCGAGCCCAGGATCGGGCGATACCCGTCGTTGTAGAACTGCGTGAACTGGGGGCCCCACGCGATGTACATGGGAAACCCGGTCTCGAGCAGGATGCTGAGAGCAGTTCGAAGGCTCTGCGGCCACTGCTCCACTGGCCCGACCGCGGTCTTCGACCAATCGATTGCGCGCAATAGTGCGCCCATCTCCCCGCCGCCTGAAAGAACGTCGCGTGCCGCTGCGTCGACAGTCATGAAGCCCCGCGATACCACAAGGTTCGACCTCGTTCCCGCTCGCGTTCGAGCCGCTCGGGATGCCCGTTTGTAGCGGAACACGGTACGGCCTGCTGTCCTTGGCTCACGCGTGATGTACGCCTGAGCGGGGTCCTTAGAGCTCTGTGTCGCATATTGTTGCTTCGCACCGCGCGACGAACGATGTGCCGGCGCCTACGCAGCCCATCGGCGGGCCAGGGAATCCCCCGTGAGCCGCTCGCGTCGATCGCTCGGCGAGGCGGCAGGCCCGTCGAGATCCCGCACGAATCTCGCGGGTACGCCCGCGACGAGGGTGTCCGGGGCGACGTCCTTGGTGACGACCGCGCCCGCAGCCACGACGGCTCCGCGCCCAACCCGAACGCCGGGCAAAACAACCGCCCGAGAACCGATCCATGCGCCATCGCCTATTTCTATCGCGCCGTGAACGCGCGCACCGAAGCGCTGCGCCGAAGGACCAACTTCGTGATCCGCCGTGATCAGCATCACTTCGTAGCCCATGTATACATGGCTGCCGATGCGCACAACATCCAATAAGTCGATATGCAGTGGGCCGGTAAGATAGCAGTCGGGACCAATCGAAAGCAGATCAGAAGCGGACCCTGGTCCAGTAATCTTCAAAGTTCCAGCAAGGCGGGACGTCGGGGCCACCGGAATGCCTATTGCGCGCAGGAGCATCGTGCGCAAGCGGTTGAAACTGTGCTGCGGGAGAATTTGGGACACGGCGCGTGCACCGACCTTGCGGAGATCGAAGCGCAATTCCTCCTCGGCCACGCGGTTTAGTTTTTGGAGTGGAAACATACGCTTCTCCTCGGTGCCCTCGGTGACTGACATTGCAACTCCCACGGCCGCGCCGGTCGCGGCCGATGAGGCACCGCCCGACGTGAGGCGAATTGGCCGCGAGTGTGACCGTTCGACTCAACCGCGGGCGGTCGGGCGTCACTCCGGAGCGAGGGGTCAGGCCCCCGGGGCCCGGGAAGTCGCCCCGTCATGGGCTACCAACAAATCGTGCATGTCGTTCGCGTGCTCCTCCTCTTGCGCGAGGATTTCTTCGAGCATGCGTCGTGTCGAAGGATCTCGGTCGCCAAAGAAGCGAATCATGTCACGATAAACTTCGATGGCGATGCGCTCGGCAACCAGGTCTTCCTTGATCATTTCGAGAAGACCCTCGACTTCGCGAAATTCGGTTGCGCTCCGTGCTGCCAAGCTCGCTGGGTCG
>CAZVPE010000368.1:0-4434 GCA_964628155.1 uncultured Polyangiaceae bacterium
GAACGGGCTATTGGGCGGAAGCGACGGTGTCACCCCGAGCCCGGTCGCGGAGCAGGGGTCAGTGCGAGCTTAGGACGCTTTCGCGCAGCGAATCGATCGTGGTCGACTCGCGTCGGTGCAGCATCCGGTGGCAGTTGGCGCAAACCAGGGCAAGGTCCTCCAGTTTGGTCGTGCCGCCTGCCGGCGCACGGTCGGCGAGGGACGTTCGATGATGCACCTCGATGAAGCCGTCGCCCACGCCTGGATACTTCGCGGCAAAATCGAACGCGCAAACTTCGCAGCGCAGGACGTCTCCGGCTTCCCGAATCTTTGCAGCACGCAGCTCGCGACTTCGTTCCCGTGCGAGATGTGTCTTCAGGACTTGCCGTCCCTCCTCGAAATCTTCGAGGCTGTAGGTCCACCTTTTAGGGTGGGTGGCCGCTTCCACGAGGAACGACGGGGTCTCACATGGAACGTACGGCCGGATGTGCTTGGGCGAGATTGGCTTCTTGCCGACGAACGTCGTGAGGCCCGTCTTGCGATGGCGCCCCGGCAAAGCAAAGACCCCTTTCAATGAGAACGTGGTTTCGTCGCCCACGCGAACGTCCGCCAGCGGCGCCCAGGCAAACAGTACGTCGCATTCTCGCGCGTCGGTGAACAGCACGACAACCTCGTCTCCCTCACGGCGGGCTTTGTGGAAGGCATCCTCGATGCGCGTCCACTTGGTCTTCTCGTTGAGCGGAACGCCAGCTCGAAGTCTCGCGGGATGAATGATCGTGTAGACGGAGATCGGCGCGAGGTTCATGACGAGACACTATCCGAAGCCACACGAGCTCGCCGGAAGCCAAGTGCAGCGGACAGTTCTCGGCAAGAAGTCGGCTTGGAGCTCACCGCTCGGTCCGAACTGCGGCGATCAGGCGTGCCAGGTCTCGGAGTCCTTCCGCAGTCCCCGAGGTCGGAGCTGCAGACGAGGCGCTGTCGGTCATCCGCTTCGGGCGGATCGTTCCAGAGTTTCGTTCGGCGTCCAAGCGAAGCCAATAGCCCCTTGGGTCACGTAGGTGAAGAAGGGGATTCTCTATTGACACTTGTACCCCCTACCGGCCCGCAGCCCACCGTCCAGCGCGCAAATAGCCAGAGCATCGCAGGCACGAAGCAAGCGCCGTCACGTATCATCGATCGGACTATGAGCAGGAACGCGGTCCTAGTCTCGCCCACCGATAGCGCTCCTACCGGCCGAGCAGAGAGGAATAGCACGGCGGGCGTGACGAGGCCGAGGGCGACGTAACCCAGCAATAGGCCAACCCCGACCGCGAATGCCCGGAAGCGTTCGCCTGCTGGCGGCGGCGCAGCGAACGCTACGGCGATCCAAATGGTGAACGGCAGAAAGACGAGCGCTTTCACGTCGAGGAGGACAAAGGTGCGGTCGCCCTTCGTGCGGGAGTCGCAGGTGCAAAGCATGACCTTCCAGTGCGCGAAAGGATGCGAGCGATCCGGCATGGGGCGCAAATCGAGGTATTGCGCCCCGGCCGGAAGGTGCACCGCGCCGACGACGGGCTTCAGTGCCCAGCAGCACGCCGTGCTGAACGCCGCCCCCAATCCGGGCCAAGGCAGAAGGCAGATCACGATCACAATGGAAGCACGCAACACGAACCGCGAGAGTGTGCGCCACCAAAGGCTCATCCGGGTCGGCGCTCGGCTCGAAGGATTCGCACCCACGCGCCGAACAGCGCCAAGCCCGCGACGAACGAGAGCACCTGCCAGGCCTGGACGTGAAAGAACTCGAAGAGCGACGGCCAGCGAGCGAGAATGACGTACAGCGTGCAGAGGCGCACGAGATTCAATCCGATTGCCGCCGCGAGAGCGAAGGCCACACCGCGCGACCGTTCCTTCCAGGTCGATGGAAACGCAACGACCGCGGAGACCAGAAACCCGACGAGTTCGAGGCCATCGCAATCTTTAGTGATCGACATTCGTGCGGAGTGCACGACAGTGTCACCGTAGACCAAAACCGGGTCACCGAAGGTCCTAAGAATGCCGCCGACCAACCACGCGCAAGCTTGGCAATAACCGGTCACGAACCGATCGCCCCAGGTCCCCTGCGGGTACGGATAGTGATGAGCGAAGAGGAGCGCCCCCGACAGCGCCCAGAAGACGAGCAGGAAGCGGAGGCGAGCGCCCGTTTCCCGCAGCCCGCCGAGCGCTCCCCCGAGGCCCTCGGTTCGGCTTTCCTCGGAACGATCGTGCGTCGCCTCTGCGGTTAGCTTCGCGGGCGCCACTATGCCAGCTGCGTCGCCGCGCCATTACGCCGACGGACGGCGAAGAAGGCGCCGATGGCGCTCAGTCCTGCGAGGACGGCAAGCATCCCATTCCGCGAAAGGCCAGGAGTCGGTTGGGTAGGCGCGAAGCCAGGGCAGATCTGCACGACACTGTTCTCGCCGGTCACGGTCCCATCGGGATAACGGGCACCCTCCTGGGTGGCATAGAGACAGCCATCAGCTCCGACAACCGTGTGGTCCCCCCGGAACCCGCCGCTCGCGAACAGAGACGCTGTCGGAGCCTGCGTGTAGTCATTGTTCGGGAAGTCGAACCGGGTCATAGTGCCGTCGTTGTTGTTTGTGACGACGAACGCAGGCGCGGTGGCATGGAACGCGATGCCATCCGGACCTCCGGGCACCGGAAAGCTCGCTTGGACGCCGACGCCTCGGTGGTACACAGTCATCGAAGATGTCGGCAGGACCGTCGATAGGAACAACCATTGGCCCAGCGGATCGAACGCAATTCCGTCGACCTTCGTTGACCCGGCGACAACCCCCCAGGTGGTCGGATTGCCAGTCGGCGCCGTTGGATCCACGTCGGTCAGCGTACAGCACGGGTTGGCCACGTAAACAATATGCTGCGTGATCGGATCTACCGCGATGCCGAGGGCATTTCCTGGCGTTCCGATCGTCCTCAAGAGCACGCCGGTGACGGGGTCCAAGTTGGCGACGCCATTGATGGTATTCGAGTAGAGGGTCCCGTCCTTATAGTAGAGGAGCCCGAGGCCTGCCTGGCTGTTCGGCAGCTCCACGCCTGTGACAAAGGTGCCCCCGTTCTCCGTGACTGACCCATTGAAAGCAGTTACAGGGCCGCCGGCGAAGACGTCCCACGCGCCGAATAGGGTCCCGGAGGAGGGGTCGAACGTGATCCCGCCCAGAACATTGTTCCCACCCGGGGGCCCCTGGCGTACCGCGTAAAGGGTCTGTGTGAAAGGCGCTTGCATCGTGGCGAATGGCGTCGAAGCCGCGTCAGCGGAACGTGCCGCGAGGGCGAGCGTCGCAGCAATGGCAACAACGCTGACGTCGCGAAGGGGCTGCCACGCACCAAGCCCCTGTCTTCGTTTCGAGATGGAAATCAAATTCACGGTTGGCCTCTTTGTTCCAAGATTGGCGGCACGGACTCCCAATCCCAATCCACCAATGGAGAGAGATTCTCGGCAACGCGCGTACACAACGCACTGCAATGCTGTCGACAAGACTTATGTCGCTTTTCGCACGTAAACTCACATTGAGCAACACCGACATTGGGCCCGCTGAAAATGTTGCCAACTCGTCACATAATCACGGTTCCTACTGCCAATGCGGCTTGATGGATGCCGCGTTCACCGGCAAAAGCAGCGGGAATTAACCGCTCGGGACGCACAAGATGCATGTTGTGCCGATCGCCGCAATACATAACTTGTTCGTACCACGAATTCTGATTCACATCAGGGAGAGGGTGGCTGCCGGGATACCGATACCGGATGCCCCCGAGTCACATCGCAGCCGATCGACAGCGCGCCTCAGGTCGCATGTCGACCCGCGGGGCCCGCCGCGCAGCCCGGCCCGGGAGAGTCTACGGAAGCTTGTGCGACTTCCTCGCCGACGGGCTTGCTCCGCAAAACGTCGAGGCGAAGCGCCCGATGACGGGGTGCGCCGGCTGGTGCATCAGTTCGATGACGGGGTCCGGCGTCGTCTACGGTAACAGCTCGCTCTTGATCGGCACCGCGCCGAGCCGAGCGGCTCACACACACGCGTGTCGATACTTCATCCGGGCCGCATTGTTCAGGGCGAGGCGTGCCATTCCTCTCCCAAGAGACCAGACGCTTAGCGGAACTCTCGGGGTCTCGCGTCCGAGCAGCGTTCCGCGATGACTGCGAGCAGGTGCCTGATCTTCGCGATGTAACGCACGCTCGCAAGTGACTGAACCTCTCGTCCGTCGGACCTTTCCTCGCGGGGATCACTCGACCTCGATCGGCTCATTCGCGCGTCCACCACCAAGAGCGGTGCGCCTCGTCACCTGACCGGCCCCTTCGGGGGGCCGCGCCTTGCTTTCGCCGTTTCCCGCATAGCGGGAGCCCTCGGCGAATGCGGCTCGTCCCGCCGAGGAGCACCGCGTGGCCGCGCCCCTCCGGGGGTGCGAACGAGCCGCTCGAAGTCG
>CAZVPE010000369.1:0-2898 GCA_964628155.1 uncultured Polyangiaceae bacterium
GGGTACCAAATCCGAGTCAATCATCGAATTCGCGTTCCCGAAGTCTTGGTCATCGGTCCCGACGGGAACAAGCTCGGCGTGCTGCAGACCCACGAGGCGCTCCGCATGGCCCAAGAGCAGGGGCTCGATCTCGTCGAGATCAATCCGAAGGCCGAGCCGCCCGTGTGCAAGATCCTCGATTTCGGCAAATACAAGTACGAGGAGAAGAAGAAACAGGCGCAGGCCCGGCGGAATCAGGCCGTCGTCGAGATCAAGGAGATCAAGCTCCGGCCGAAGACCGACGACCACGATATCAACTTCAAGATCCGGGCGGCGCGTCGGTTTCTCGAGGCCGGCCACAAGGTGAAGTTCACCGTCCGCTTTCGCGGCCGCGAGATTACGCATCCCGAGAAGGCGCACGAGCAGCTCGACATCATTCTCAAGGGTCTGGACGACGTCGCCAACGTCGAGACACGCCCGATGATGGAAGCGCGCGCGATGTCGATCGTCGTCGCGCCGAAGCCGGCCCTCTTGCAGCGCGTCGCCCAGCTGCGCGCGGCGCAGGAGAAGGCGCGCCAACTGGCGGAGAAGGAAGGGCGACCGCTGCCCCCCGCCCCGTCCTCGGTCGATCTTCCCGAAGACGAAGACGACGATGACGACGACGACGACGACGACGACGACGACGACGGGGAAGGCGGCGAGGGCGGGGAAGGCGAAGGCACCGGAGAAGGCGGCACCGCCTGAAATTCTAGAAGGCGTCGACGGCCACGGCGGGAGCACGGCTTCCGCCGGGTTCGTCCCTCGGGAGCCTTGAAGTCTTCGATACGCCACGTACGCCACGTTCGGCGCCATCGGACCGCAAGCTGTCCGTCGAGATGAGACATTCGCCGTGACTGTGGAAATCCCCTCGGCGCAGCCCGGGGATAGGGGAAGTTGCGCCGGCGTCTCCTCGACGGAGTGGGGGTGCGGGGGTATCTGAATGGAGCAATGCGAGGGAGTTACGGGAAACGCGCAGCGTTCGCGATCGTTGCGGGGGCTTGGCTGGCTTCGGTTCCAACCGCCCACGCATCGCTGACGGCGAGCGAAGCCGAACAAGTGCGGTACGAAGTCTCCAAGCTTGCGAACGTCGCCCATGTTCGGTCCGTCATCGCCCGGCCGGATCTGACGAGCGAGGAGGCGGGGGCCGTGATGGCCGGAGCGTTGGCCTCGGGGCCACTGGATGGCCCGCACGCCGAGTACATCCAAGAGCTCGTCTTCGGGTCGGCCTCCGCGGCGTCGCGGCCCACGCTGGCGGTGGCCGTCGTTCGCGGGCTTCTCGCGCGTGCCGACGCGCTCCTCGCGCACGGGGGTAGCCTCGATCGCAATGGCGAGCCTCTCGCCGAGCTGGCACGCGTGTACGCGCTCGTGGAAGACGTGGTGGCAGCCGATCCGCAATCGAATATCACCGACTCGGCGCGGACCGAGGTCGCTCGCGCGCTTACGGAGCACTTCGCCCGGAACGCGGGGGTGCTGCGCCCCGACGAGAAGGTATCCCCGGCGCTCGCCACCGTGCGGGCCCAGGCTGCAATCGCGCTCTTCGACGCGACCCCGGATGCTCCGGGACGGCGCGTAGATGCCGCGAAAAGCCTCGGTTTGACCGGGCCTCGGCGGGCGGCTCTGATCGAACTCGGAACGCTCATTCTCGACGAAGGGGGCTCCGACGCTCGCGTCGTGGCTTTGCGCCCGCTCCTCGAGCGCGTGCCGGGGGCGCGCGAGAGCGCCGAGGCGGTGGTCGTCGGCCAGAGGCCGGCGTCGCCCCTCCGCGCGCGCAACGGGTCTGTGGTGATGGTCGATGCGGCATCGGGCGCTGCGGTCTCCGAGGCCCGGTCGCCCTGGGGCAACGAGGTCGCTCCGCCCACGATCGACGAGGCGACGCTCGCACTCGTCCACGACCTGGCATCCGCAGCGGTGAAGCGCGCCCTCGACCGGCGCCCGCAGCTTCGTGCCGCGGTCGAGCACGACGGGGGAGAGGCGGGCGTCACCAACATGGCGGCGATGCTCGAAGTCGACGCCGAGGGAACGCTCGATGCCGCGGCCGCCCGCCTGATTGCGGGCAAGCGAGAAAGCGTGGCTTGGCTATCGGATGCGATTGGAGCGCTGGCCGTGTTCGCGCCTGTCGCGAAGGGAGCGGACGGACTCACGGTCCGGCTGGGACGTGCGGACGCGTCCGGAGGCAGCACGGTTCGGGCGACGCGCGTCTCGCTCGACGCGGCCGGGTCGGCGTCCGCCTTGCTGTTCGACGCCCACACGTGGCGCATCGCCCGAGACAGCAAGGGAATGGTCACGGGCCTATCGCGCGACGCGGCCCCCGTGACGGCGAAGATGCTCCCGAACACACGCCCCGCGGCGGAGCAGGCGACGTCCTGGAGCGCCGCGGGGCTCGTCTTCGCGAGGCTCGCGGGCTCGCCGCGCGCTGCCATCGTCGCCGGTCCGCGCGTTTGGGTGTACGGCTCGGGCACATCGGATGCGATTGCTGCGCCGTCGCCGGGAGACGATGTCGCGGTGGAGGCGGACTTGCGCGTTCACGGCGGTCCAGCAGGGATCGTCGTTCGCGCGGTGCCCGGCTCTTCTTCGCGCGGCTTCAGGGGAGTTTCGCTCCTGATCGTGCCAGGCACGCCTCCGCGCGCCGCGCTGCTGACCGGCGACGGAGCGGGCGCGGAGATCGCGGCGGCCGGGGTCGTGGATCTGGCGAGCACGCCGCTTCAACACGTGCGCATCGTCGTGAAGGGCCGAAAGGTGGAAGCGAAGGTGGGTGGGGCCACGCTCGAAGCAGCGCTGCCTGCGGCGTTCGACCACGGCGACGTCGCGCTTCGCGCGTACCCGGGGGCGAGCGTCGAGGCGAGTGCCTGGAAAGTGCAGAAGCAGTAGAACCGAATCTAT
>CAZVPE010000369.1:2998-4432 GCA_964628155.1 uncultured Polyangiaceae bacterium
CCGGGTAACGATTTCGCTCCGATGACCGCCGCTCCGTCCACGCGTACGATTCGCATCCTCGTGGCCAAGCCGGGACTCGACGGACACGATCGAGGCGCCAAAGTGGTCGCACGGGCGCTCCGCGACGCGGGCTTCGAAGTGATTTACACAGGGCTCCACCAAACGCCCGAGATGATTGCGAGCGCCGCCGTACAAGAGGACGTCGACGCCGTGGGTCTCTCGATCATGAGCGGGGCTCACAACACCCTCTTTCCCGCGGTGATCGACGAGCTAAAGAAGCGCGGCGCGGCCGACACGGTCGTCTTCGGGGGCGGCATCATCCCGGAGGCCGATCGCGAACGGCTTACGACGGCTGGGGTCGCGGGCGTCTTCACCCCGGGGGCCTCGCTCGAGTCCATCATTCAGTGGGTCCGCGACAACGTGCATCCGAGGCCGTAAGCGGCTGTCCTCGGACACCCCGGAATCCGGCGCGGACGCCCCCTGTCCCTCGTCTTGCGGGGCGTCCCGCGACATCGACGCCGGCACGTCGATCGCACTCGCGAACGTCCCATGACGGGACCCGTGCGCTCGCTCGTCGCGTTCGTCTTTCCAATGGTGTGCTGCGGCGACCTCGCTCCTGCTCCGTCCTCCGGCGTCACTCCGAGCGCCGACGAGGCAGTTCCCCCTGCCGGCATCGCCGACCACGGCGACGACCCAGCCGTCGTGGCCATCGACGTCGGTGGCCAGGAGCTCTGCGGCGCCGTGCTCATCGCGAGGGACATCGTCCTCACCGCGCGACACTGCCTGGTGACGACCGGGCCGGCCGGCCCGTGCCCGGTTTCGGGGCCACAAATCGCCGGTGAGCTCCCGCCGTCGGCCCTCCGAATCCTCGTTGGGGACGAGCTCGCCGGCGCCGAGGAGCGAGCCCGTGGCAGCGCGGTGTTCGAGCCGCCGGGCGAGGTACTCTGCGGCGCCGACGTCGCGGCCGTCTTGCTCGACACACCCATCGACGACATTCGCCCCCTTGCCGTCCGTCCCACCGGGGCCGCCCTGGGCGATCGCCTGAGGACCGTCGGCTTCGCCGAGCTCGCGGGGACGACCGGACTGCAAAAGGTCGTGAGCGACCATCTCGCCGTGCTCGACACGGCCGCAGCGGAGCTGCGGTTCCCGGAGGCCTGCGGGCGGAGTACCGGCGGTCCCGCGATCGACGAAGCGACGGGGGACGTCGTCGGCGTCGACTCACGCTGGACGGGTTCGGCGTGCACCGGGGCGGGGGCGGTCGCCGTGTACACGCGGGCCGATGCGTTCTTCTCGCTCGTCACTGCCGCGCTTGCTCAGAGCAGCGGATCCGCGACATCGTCGAGCGGCCAGGAGAAGACGAAGATCGGTCCGATCGACATGGGAGCCAACTGCGCCCGAGGGGCCGACTGCGCCGCGGGTGTCTGCGTCACCGAT
>CAZVPE010000370.1:0-4391 GCA_964628155.1 uncultured Polyangiaceae bacterium
CCCTAACCACCTGTTTACAAAACAGGTGCTCTACCATTGAGCTACGCCAGCCCTCACGACGGACCACCCGCCGCTTTGGGGGGGCGAAGACTACTCCGTGACGCGCCCGCGCGCAAGCAAGACTCGGGCGCGCTCGGTCATTGGCCTCCTTGCCTGGGGCGCCGCGGTAAAGTTTTCTGTGACTTCCGGTGGCTCGGACGCTTCTCCGCGGCCGCTTTGTGGCTGGCGCAGCTAGCGCGACGTGGCAGGTCCTGTCAAGGCAATCGATTTGTGAGCGCCCGCAAGCGCCTCTACTTCGCTCGCGCGGGGGCCGGAGCGGCGGCCGCCTGCGTCTTTTTTTGGAGCTGGACGAGGGCCTCTTTCACCTCCCCTTCCGTAAAGGGCATCTTGTCCATCTGCGCCTTTTCGTCCGCCAGGGCCTGCTCCATCGCGTCTCTGGCTTCGCGTGCCCGCTGGATCCACGACGAGGCATCGCTCGTCCTCTCCCCTAGGGCGACCGTCTGCTGCATCTCGCGGAGCCCCTTCTCGAGAAGCACCCTGTAACGAACGTGCATGAAGGCGAAAAAAATCTGCTTTTGACGGGCTGTCTTGGAGCTTGGCGGCGAAGGAATGCCCATGAGATCCCGGTGGAGCGCGCGATACATCTCGCCCACCCGGTAGCCGGCCATGGCAGCCCAGTGCGCGTCGACCGAGCGCACGGCCATCCCATAGGCCGCCTGCGCGTCGAGCAGACCTGCGCAGCGCTCGTCGAGCTTCGCCACGAAGTCCACGGGCAGCGGCTCGAGCGCGATGCGCTCGGAGCGAACGCGACGGAGCTCGCCCAGCGCGAAGCGTAGCTGCGCGACCGCCACGGGGAGCACGTCGCGCTCGCCGTAGTGGAGTTGATCGGCCAAATCGAGCCCGTCGTGGATATCTTTGGAGGCGAGCTTGTCGTCGCCGAGCTCGATGTGAGCGAGGCCTCGCGCTCCCAGGGCGACGATGTGATCGACGTCGTCGAGATCGCTCCGGACAAGCAGCGCGTCGCCGATCGCGGCGAGCGCGGTCCAGTCCTCGAGGTACGCGTCGAGCGTCGCCGCGCGCACGAGCGCAGAGCGCGCTTTCGGCCCGCCCGGGAACCGGTTCGACAGGTCGAGGAACACGTCGCGTGCTCCGGCCCTGTCTTCAAGGCCTTCGAGCGCCAACCCCCGGTTGAACAGGTACTCCGCGGCGCGAGGTCCGCCTGGATCCGCTCGGAAAAGAAGCAAATACGTGTCGGCCGCCACGTGCCAGTTCTGCGACAAGAGCGCCCCTTCCGCTCGCGCCTGCAGTTCTGCTTCCGTCGTGACTTCTTCGGCCGTGACGATGCGCGGTCGCGCTTCGATGAGAACCGGTCCGGGAGGCGCGGGCCCCCGCGCAGGGGAGGCCGCGCACCCGGACGCGAGGACGCCAATCGCGACCGCGGCGAACGACCAACGACCGTGCACGAGCGACTCGCCCAATGGTCATTCGCCAGGCGCGGAGACGGCGGCGTCCGCGTCGTCCACGGCCGCTTCGCTGCCCTTGGTTGGACGGGAGCTCGACAGAGCCGCGACCCCCTCCGCGAACACTTCTTCGTTCAATTCCTGGAGCGACTCGGCCATCCGCTTCTCCCACTCGGGCGTCAGCGATCCGGGGGTCGCTCGATCCAAGGCCGCGGCTATCGCGAGCCAGTGGCGCGCGTCGGACATGTATCCGATCCGATAGTCGGTCATTCCCCGAAGATAGGCGTATCGAACCCGCCCGACGGCCGACAGGCGCCCCGTATCCTGCTCGAGCGAGCGGAAGATGGCGAGCGCCCGCTCGTGCTCGCTCTCTTCGAAGGCACGCTGACCGCGCGCCAAATCGTCCTGGTAGGTGGCGCAAGCCACGAGATGGATGCAAGCCGACCCCACGAGCAGCCGGAGGCCAAGCACGAGGACTCGCATCGACGTCGATCGTAACGGCCCGGACGGCCCACGATCAACCGGGGAGACCACGATCGCCTCGGCCCTTTCTCCTTGCCGTGGCGAACACCCACACGATTGCGAGCAGGACCGGAGCGAATGCCCGGCGGGTGCCGATGCCGGGCGTCGCGCAGGCGCAATGGCTCGATGGCGACGCGCCCGCGAGCGGCGGCTCGTGCGGCGCGGAGGCGCGCTCGACGCTCGACGGAGCGCTCGAGGTCGAGTCCGACGCCCGGACCTCCGGCTCGTCGCAATCCCAGCCCGTGCCCTTGCCGAAGCCGCATTGATCGAGAACGGAGCCGTCGATTCGCCTCGCCAAGAGTCGAACTTCTTGGTCCCCGGTCGTGATTTCCACGAAGTGGTACGTCGACTCCGTCTTCCGGGTGGAGGCGATTTTCGACGAGCGATAGAGCGGCGCTCCCCCGCCGCCGGTATTCACGTACTTGATCCCACCCGTCGCTCCTCGCTCGTAAATATGATCGTGGCCGGCGAGGACCAAGTCGACACCGTGGGCGGCCAGAAGCTCGGGCACGTGTGCTTTCAGGAGGTCGGTGTTCTTGCCGTGTGGGCCGGACGACCAGGGGCCGTGGTGCATGACCGCGATGCGCCAGGCGAGACCCGGCTCGCCGTCGGAGCGTGCGAGTTCGGTCTCGAGCCACCGGCGCTCTTCGCCCGAGCTCCAGTCGTGCAGGGAGTTCAGGAAGAAGAAGCGGACGTTGCCGAGGCGCACCGTACCATACGGCTGCGGACGGCCGTCGGGGCTCGAGAAGCCCAGGTATCGCGCGAAGTTCGCGCCGGCCCGATCGTCGTAGAGCTCGTGGTTGCCGATGGCAACGAAGAGAGCGCGATCGCGTAGCAGGGGCGCTTCGACGTCGAAGAACGATTGCCAGTCTTCGGCGCGACCCCCGTCCTCGACCATGTCGCCCGTGTTGACGAGAAAGTCCGACGGCGAGGCCACCAGCGCCCGCACGACGGCAGCATGAGCCGTGGGATCGGTGCGGTCGTCGCCGTAGACGAGAAACTTGAGCGGCGCGCCCGATTCGTTCTTGGGAGCGGTCGTGAACCGGCCCTGGCCCAACGCCTTCCCATCGACGAGCACCGTGTACGCGTGCGCGCTTGCCGGCGCGAAGCCGCTCGTGTGGACGACGTGCATGGTGGAGGGGGCTCGGTCTCCGAACGTGCGTCCGGCCGGGCCGCCGTCGACTTCCACGACGGCGCTCGCGGCGCCGTCGAGCTCGAAGCGTACATCCACGCCCGTCTCGCACAGGCCGGTGAGATACGGACCTTTCAAGAGCTTTACCGGACGCGCGCCCCCTGCCGCGGCAGCCGAGCACCAGCCCAAGAGCGCCGAGACGCAAGCAAGCCGGACGAGGCCATCCATCCGCAGACAATGACGGTTCATGGGCACAGCGAATATAGGGCTAACGAAGCTAGCCCCCCATACGCAGCCCGACACCTGATGCGGGAAAGATTCCGCACGTCCCCGACGGCAATGGTTGGGCTGCGACGTTCGAGAGCCTTTGGATGGGACGGCGCTAGGAAAGAGTCACCCGTCAAAAACTCGCGACCAGCGCAACCGATGGACGGGCAAGCCGTCGGCGATCGCTCGCCGCTCGCGCGGGCTGCGGGCCACGTACGGGTTGTCGGTGAGGGCGGCGCTACCGAGGACATCGCCGGCGGTCGCGAAACGCGGATCGCTCGTCACGAGCTTCTCGTACGCCTGCGCCCGCTCCTCGACGTCCGTCTGCAGGAACAGCTCTCCCGCGGGCTCGAGCAGCCGCGCGACCTCGTCGAGAAAACCCCCTTGAACGACCAGCCGCTTCTCATGACGCTTCTTCCACCAGGGATCGGGGAAGTTCAGAAATACCCGGCGAACCGACGCATCCGGCGCGAGACGAGCGAGCGCCGCGCGAGCATCCTCGGCGAACACGCGGGCCCGCCCCGAGAGACCCCGCGCGGCCAAGCGCGCATCGACGATCGAGGCCCACTTCTTACGAATCTCGAGCCCCACGAGCGCGGCGCCGGGCTCCGCCTGCGCGCGCTCCACGAGGAACCATCCGCGCCCCGGACCGATCTCGATCTCGACCCAAGCTCCCGTCGCGAGAGAGCGTACCTCGACCCGACTTCCATCGGGGAGGCGCGGGGCGTCGTCGTAGAGTCGGGGCATGCGGGGCGGCACGGCATAGTCGGACGCGCGGGCCGTCTCAATGGCGATCGGCGGCTTGACCGGTCCCCCCCGGGTCGGCGAGCGTTCGCCGCGTGACCACGCGCGAACCGCCCGACGCTCTCCACGACCGCCCGGCCCTCCTTCCGGTCGGACGCGAAGTCGGCGGGGCGCCGTTCAAGCGCGCCGCGCTCTTTTGGGGCCCCCTCGCCGCAGCCTCCACGTTCCTTGCGGAGCGCGCGATCGCCGGCGTCATCGGGAGAGTG
>CAZVPE010000371.1:0-4388 GCA_964628155.1 uncultured Polyangiaceae bacterium
TCACGTCCGGAATCCCAGTCACGTCCGGAATCCCAGTCACGTCCGGAATCTCGGTCACGTCGGTAGTCGCATCCGCGTCGGGAATCCCAGTCACGTCGGGCATCGCCGTCACGTCGGCGTTCGCATCCGGGGTGGCCGCCTCGGTGGGCGTTGCACCCGAAGTCGTGGTGCACGATGCGAAAGCACCCAGCGTGACGCCGGTGGACAGCAGGATTCCCAAGACTTGCTTAATCATAGAGACCGCGAAGGCAGCAAGTATGCCGCGGACTCTTCCCGTGAAAATGCGCGACTGCGAGCCCGCGTCGTGTGTCACGTTGTGCCGCACCAGGACCGAAGCCCCGCGCTGACGCCGAGCGCACACGACCGCGGGCGGACCCGCCTCAATTGCAGACCGACGAGCCTTCTTCGCAGACGGAGCCGGCTTGGCAGCCCGAGTGGCAACAAGGAAGACCGGACTGGCCGCAGGCCTGGCAAAAACGATCATTCGGAGTTGGGGATGCAGCGGACTCGAGGCAATCGACCAGCGGAGCGGCGCAGTATCCCAGTCCCGGGGGGGTATTCGGGAGAAGCGCGCAGCATCCTTGCCCGAGTCCGCCGCAGCTCGTGCATGAACCGTCGGTCGCGCACGTCCCAGCGACTCCCGGGCAAGCCTGACCGACGGTCACGCATTCGTCCGCCGAGGTTCCGTTCGGCGAGGCGCAGCACCCGCCCGTACAGATGTTTCCAGGGCAGCAGGGCTGACCGGGGGCGCCACACTGCGCGAAGCAAAGTCCGGTCGCCGAGCATCTGAGGTCGCCCGAGCACACCTCGTCGTTGCAGCAGCGTTGACCGTCGCGGCCGCAATTGGCGCACATACCTGCCGCGCACGCCCCGTCCATCTGGGGGCAAGAAGACCCTTCGGCGATGCACACGGAAGCCCCTTCGCTCGACACGCAGCATCCGCCGGTGCAAGGCTGGTCCCCGCCGCTGCAGCAGGCCTCGCCGGGATTGCCGCAATGGCTACAGTGGAGCGCCCGACACTCGACGCGGGCCGCATTGCACGAGGGGCTGCCGTCGGGCGACTGGCAGCACGACTCGCCCAATCCCCCGCAAGGGATGCACGTGCCCAGCTGACAGCTTCCGCCTTCGCATTCTTCGTTGGGGCAGCACGGCTGGCCTTCGCTCCCGCACCCGGTCGCGCCGTCCCCACCAGCATCAGCCGCTGCGTCCGAAGCATTCCTGGAAAGCGGCGTCGATGCGTCAGCGAGACTGTGATCGATCGAACGACCGCCGCACCCTGAAACCAGAAAGGCCGCGAACAACCCGCACAAGACTCGCGTCCCGGATCGCGTCAAGGGCAAAGGGGACTCCTGACCTGCCGATCGCAAACGGATCCGCCCTGGCATCCCCAGGCGCAGCAGGGAAGTCCAGGCTGGCCGCAGGCTTGGCAGAATCGGTCGGTCAGCTCGAGAGAATCCGAACCGGCGGGTTCGAGGCAGTCCGTGAGCGGCGCGGCGCAGTATCCAAGCCCCACCAGGGTGGGAGAAAATGCACAGCAGGGTTGCCCGAGGCCGCCGCACGAGCCGCAAGAGCCGTCTGCGCCGCATGCGCCGGCCAAACCTGGGCACGCTTCCCCGATTGCGACGCACGCGTTCCCACCGTTCATGGTGGGCACCACGCAACAGCCGTTCGTGCAAACGTCTCCCGGACAGCACGGTTGCCCCGGGCCCCCGCACGCCGCGGTGCAGTGGCCGTCGACCGCGCACGTGAGGTGGGCCGAGCAGCCCCCCTGGCAG
This sequence comes from uncultured Polyangiaceae bacterium, assembly GCA_964628155.1. Lineage (GTDB taxonomy): Bacteria > Myxococcota_A > Polyangia > Polyangiales > Polyangiaceae > Palsa-1150. Next base: position 1,776 of record CAZVPE010000371.1, read on the forward strand.
CAGGGTTGGCCCTCGCGACCGCAGTTCGCGCACGCTCCCGCCGTACACAGGCCGTCCGTTGCAGAGCACACGGAACCGTTGGCGACACAGAACGCGGTCCCGTCGGAGGCGGTCGTGCAGCAGCCACCCGTGCAGGGTGGATCGGTCTCGCCACAACACGGCTCGCCCGGAGCCCCGCAGTGACCGCAGACCTCCTGGGCCGTTTGGCATTCCACGCCCGTTCCGGCGCACGAGACGACCGACGGCGATCCCTGCGACGCCGTACAACACGGCTGGCCGAGCGCACCGCAAGCCACGCAGGTCTGGTCGTTCAATCCGCTTTTGCAGGTGCTGCCGCTCGCCCGGCAAGGACATCCATTGCACGTCTGACCGATGCCCCCACACGTCGAACATGACCCGTTGTTGCAAGTTCCCGGGTTGCCACCCAGGACAGACATGCCCATGCCTTCAGCACTCCCGTCGGACGAGTCGGGAAGCCCGGACGTGGGATTGGGATTCGCTATGGCGCACGGCGCGCCGTTCGCGACGCAGTCTCCCGCGTAACAACAACCCCCGCCCTCACAAGCGCCGTTGTCGCAGCAAGGCTGCCCGGCACCGCCGCACGGGTTGCGTTCGCATTGCCCGGCACCAGAGCACACAAGCTCGGCCGAACAAACGGACAGTCCGCGACAGCAAGCTTGCCCCTCCCCCCCGCACTCGACGCAAACCGCCGTCGGGCCGCCGTCGGGTCCGGCCATTCCGTAGGCGCACGTCGTGTGGGCGCCCGTGCAAAACGGCGGCGGCGGTACGCAGGCCAATTGAGAGCAAGTCGGATCATAGGACAGGTTCCCGCAGCAAACCTGCCCGCTCGCGCCGCATCCGCCGCACGACCCCGCGGCGCACATGCCGAGCGGCCCGCAAGACGTCCCGTCGGCGACACACCGGCCCGTCACGCAGCAACCGCCACCCTCGCACTGGTTGGCGGCACAGCACGGGCTACCGGGCGTTCCGCACGGCGTGGCGCCATCGCCTCCCGCCGTGCCGTCGGTCTGCGCAAGGCCATCGGCGGCTGCATCCCGCGGGGCAGCAGCATCGCCCGGGGTTTCCGTCTGACCTCCGCAAGCGAGCAACGCTGAGAGGAGTGCCCATCGCCACACGCGTCGAGCATACGCCGCGGCGTTCAGCGACGGCCTCCAAAGGTGCACGCTCGCATGGTACGAAGCGATACGCGACGGCGCCAGGAAAGGGGACGGGGCTCGATGACCGCTCTGCGTATTGGCATTCAGGGGTGATCTCCTTGGGTTCCATGGAGCACATGGCGCCGTCACGCGCGCGCGACCTCGCCGTGGCTGCGGCACGTCTCGCAAAGGTCCGAGCGGTCATTCAAACCAAGCGCGATGGAAACGCCGAGGGCCGGGACGGCGATCTCTATTTCCTCCCGTGGGCGCCTCACCGTCGGCTTCTTCCCCTCTGCCGTGCGGTGGTGCACCACGGCGGCGCGGGAACGAGTCACGCGGTACTTCGGGCAGGAAAGCCATCCGTCGTTCTACCGTTCATCTTCGAGCAGCAGCTCTGGGCTCGGCGCCTTCGGCAAGTGGGCGCCGGGGGAAGGTTCGTCTCGTTCTGGAAAGCGACGCCGGAAAGGGTGGCCGATCAGATTCGGCAGACGCTCGGGTCCGAGCGCATGCGCAGGAAGGCTCTCGACCTCGCGAGCGCCATGGCCCCGGAGGACGGTACCGGCAGGGCGACACGCTTGCTGGAACGGCTCGCCGCGCACGAGGGCCATGATCGCGTGCCGCTGTCTTCTACGTTTCCGCCGCAAGGCGCGTAGGGTTGAACCCGGGACAAAGAGGAGCAGCGATGAACGCGGAGTGGCACAAGAAACACGTCCTGCCGAAAGGCGCGTCGCTCGAACAGCGCATCGCCTGGCATCGGGAGCACCAGAAGCGCTGCGCCTGTCGTCCCATTCCATCGAAACTCGTCGACCAGATGCGGCGTGATCCAGCCATCGACGAGTACCTGGCACGAGTGAGCCCGAGCAGCCGCGCCCTGCTTCAGAAACTTCGCAAAACCCTTCACGCCCTCGTTCCCGGAGTCGAGGAGTGCATCAGCTACGGGATGCCGGCGTACCGCTACCAGGGACGAATCGTCGCCGGCTTTCAGGCAACGTCGAAGGGCTGCTCGTATTACCCGTTCAGCGGAACAACGCTGAAGACGCTCGCGGACGACATCGAGGGCTACAGCAAGACCAAAAGCGCGCTTCACTTCGGTCCCGACAAGGCGCTGCCCGCCGCGCTGGTTCGGAAGCTCCTCAAAGCGCGCATGGAAGAGGGCAAGGCGGCAGATGAGCGGTAGCGGCACGGCTAGCGGCCTTGACGGCGAAGCGAGGCCGTCTAGCCTGGAGTCGGGCTCTCCCGAGTCCTGCTCATTCAAGCCGCCCGGCACGGCAAACGACGAGAGCGAAGAGGGCTTGGCCCTTCGGGTTCGGTTCGGCACCTCCCTCCATTCGTTCGCTCCGCGCCGGGGCGGAGTTCGATCACCGAGGAGAGCCATGGCGAATCGACATGCCCACAAGAAACTGCGCGCCGAGGTTCGGGCCAGGATGGCGGCGACGGGTGAAAGCTACCAGCAGGC
>CAZVPE010000372.1:0-4354 GCA_964628155.1 uncultured Polyangiaceae bacterium
TTCGCTCGCGTCGAGTCGGGAGACGATCGGAACGTTGCGTTCGAGGATGGCCGTCCACTCGGTGGGAAAGGCTTCTTCGACGAGGTGCGCCCGGCGCCGCTTCTTCCACCAACCCATGGGGCCTCCGCCGGCGCGACATCCAAAAGCACGATTGGCACATTGCGAATGGGGGGACCCATCGCGCCCGCCCATCCTACATCCAACCGGGAACCGACGCGGCATCCCTCTTGCTCTCGGGCAACCGATCCGAACACGGGCGGCGAGGCGAGATGGCATCGAGGACCAATGAACCAATACGGTGACCTCCCGACCGACCGGGAAGCATTCGATTCGCTGGCCGAGCTCGCCCTGAACATGCGCTGGTCGTGGAATCACGCCACGGACGATGTGTGGCGGCAGCTCGATTTGGACCTGTGTGAGGCGACGCAGAACCCCTGGATCGTTCTACAGACCGTGTCGCGCGACAAGGTCCAAAGCGCATGGGAAAGCCCTGCGTTTCGCAAGAATGTGGACAGCCTGATCGACCGGAGGCGGCAGCAGGCCAACGAGGCGGCGTGGTTCCAGAAAACCTATCCGCACAGCGCCGTCACCGGCGTCGCGTACTTCAGCATGGAGTTCATGCTGAGCGAGGCACTGCCCATCTACTCGGGCGGCCTGGGGAACGTCGCCGGCGACCAACTCAAGGCGACGAGCGACCTCGGCGTGCCCGTGGTCGGCGTGGGCCTGCTCTGGCAACAGGGTTACTTTCGCCAGGTGATCGCGGAGGACGGGTCGCAGCAAGCGCTCTTCCCGTACAACGATCCCGGACAGCTGCCGATCCGTCCGTTGCGGAACGCCAACGGGGAGTGGTTGCGCTTGCAAATAGCCCTGCCGGGCGGCGCCGTGTGGTTGCGCGCTTGGCGGGTGCAAGTCGGCCGGGTAGAGCTCTATCTGCTCGATAGCAACGATGCCGCGAATCCCCCGGCGCATCGGGCGATCACGAGCGAGCTTTACGGAGGCGGCCCCGAGATTCGCCTGCAGCAAGAAATCGTGCTCGGCATCGGCGGTTGGCGCCTCCTCGTCGCCCTTGGTTTGAGACCTGAAGTCTGTCACCTCAACGAAGGACACGCCGCGCTGGCCGTGCTCGAGCGCGCCCGAAGCTTCATGGAGGAGTCTCGCCAGCCGTTCGGCGTCGCGCTGGCCGCGACCCGAGCGGGAAACTTGTTCACCACGCACACGGCGGTGGCCGCCGGCTTCGACCGCTTCGCTCCCGACCTCGTTGAGCGCTACCTCGGGGCCTACGCCTCGGCGAGCCTGGGCATCAACGCCGCCGAATTGCTCGCGCTCGGCCGCAAAGATCCGAATGACCCGTCCGAAGCGTTCAACATGGCCTACCTGGCCGTCCGCGGCAGCGGGTCGGTCAACGGCGTCAGTAGGCTGCATGGGCAGGTGAGTCGTCACATCTTTCAGCCCCTCTTTTCGAGGTGGCCGGAAGAGGAGGTCCCCATCGGTCACGTGACCAACGGCGTGCACATGCCGACATGGGACTCGGCGCAGGCCGACGACCTCTGGACCGAAGCGTGCGGAAAGGGTCGATGGCTGGGGACGGCGCAGAGCGTCTCCCAGGGGATCCGGCAGGTCGGCGACGCCCGCTTGTGGCAATTCCGAAGCTCCGCTCGGGAGTCGCTCGTGCGTTATGTGCGCGGCCGGCTGCCCGTAGAGCTGACCGCGTCCGGCGCGTCTTCCGAGGCGGTCGAACGGGCCAAGCACATCTTCGACCCCGACGCGCTGACCCTCGGTTTCGCGCGCCGCTTCGCGACGTACAAGAGGCCGAATCTCCTTCTGCACGATCGGGCGCGTCTGCTGCGTATCCTCTCCAACCCTCAGCGCCCCGTGCAGCTCGTCCTCGCGGGCAAGGCCCATCCAGAGGACGCGGAAGGCCAGGCGCTGGTCCGCGAGTGGGTCGAGTTCATTCGAGAGCCCGAGGCGAGCCCGCACATCGTCTTTCTCAGCGACTACGACATGCTCCTCACCGAGCGCCTCGTTCAGGGAGTCGACGTGTGGATCAACACGCCGCGGCGTCCTTGGGAAGCGAGCGGCACGAGTGGCATGAAAGTGCTCGTGAACGGCGGCCTCAATCTATCGGAATTGGACGGCTGGTGGGCCGAGGCCTATACGCCCGAAGTTGGATGGGCGCTGGGCGACGGCCGCGAGCACGGCAATGACTCGGCCTGGGACGCGGTCGAGGCGGAAGCGCTCTACGCGTTGCTCGAAGAGCACGTCGTCCCGGAGTTCTTCGACCGGGGCGAGACCGGCATTCCCACCGCCTGGGTCAAGCGCATGCGCGAGAGCATGGCAGAGCTCACGCCCCAGTTCTCGACGTCCCGTACCGTGCACGAATACACGGAGAAGCACTACCTTCCGGCTGCCTCCAACTACCGAGCGCGCGTCGCCGACCGCGGCGCTTTGGCGAAGCGAATCGTGGAATGGCAGCGCCGCTTGGACGGCGAGTGGGAGAAAATACGATTCGGCCCTGTCCGTGTCGTGACGAGCGAGGGGCAGCACACCTTCGAGACCGTCGTTCGCTTCGACGATCTCAACCCGGACGCGGTGCGCGTCGAGCTCTACGCCGTGGGCCTGGCTGCCGGCGCCCCGGAGCGACGCGAGATGAAGCGCGAGCGACAGGCGAGCCCGAGCTCGTACGTCTACAGCACGACATTTCCGTCCGCCCGCCCGGCGGCGGACTACACGGCACGCGTAGTGCCCTTCTTCGAAGGCGTGGCAGTCCCGCTCGAGGACTGCCGGGTTCTCTGGCAGCGATGAGCCCAACGAATAGCCCCCTCGGTCGCACAGATTCGCGGAGAAAAACCCATGATCGAACGTTGTCTGTCGGCCGAGCAACTCCAGAAACTGAATGCCTATTGGCGGGCCGCGAATTATCTATCGGTCGGGCAGATCTATCTCTACGATAACCCGCTGCTCAAAGAGCCGCTGAAGCTCTCGCACGTCAAGCCGCTCGTGGTCGGACACTGGGGCACGACCCCCGGTCAGAACTTCATCTACGTGCATCTCAATCGCGCGATCAAAAAGCACGACCTCAACATGATCTACATCGCGGGACCGGGCCACGGCGGCCCGGCGCTGGTCGCGAACACCTATCTCGAAGGGACCTATAGCGAGATCTACCCGAACGTCAGCCAGGACGAAGCCGGCCTCAAAAAGCTGTTCACGCAGTTCTCTTTTCCCGGGGGAATCTCGAGCCACGTGGCGCCGACCACCCCCGGCTCGATCCACGAAGGCGGCGAGCTCGGATACTCGCTCAGCCACGCCTTCGGAGCCGCGTTCGACAATCCGGAGCTACTGGTCGCGTGCATCATCGGCGACGGTGAAGCGGAGACGGGCCCTCTCGCGACCGCCTGGCACTCCAACAAGTTCCTGAACGCCGCGAGGGACGGAGCCGTGCTGCCGATCCTTCACCTGAACGGCTACAAGATCAGCAACCCGACCGTGCTCGCGCGCATCGAGCATGAGGAGCTCGAGCAATTCTTGCGCGGCTGCGGGTGGACGCCGTACTTCGTCGAGGGTCACGAACCCGAGACGATGCATCAGCTCATGGCGAGCACCCTCGAGCGGGTGGTCGAAGACATTCGGGGCATCCAGGCCGCCGCGCGCGCGACGAGCGGCGCCGCACGCCCCCGCTGGCCGATGATCGTCCTCCGCTCTCCCAAGGGGTGGACGGGCCCGAAGGTCGTCGATGGCCTCGCGATCGAAGGGACTTTTCGGGCGCATCAAGTGCCCCTGCTCGTAGACGCGGAACACCCGGAGCACGTCGCGGAGCTCGAGCGCTGGATGAAGAGCTACAAGGCCGAAGAGCTCTTCGACGAAAGGGGCCGGCTCATCGCAGAACTGGAATCGCTCGCGCCGACCGGCTTCCGGCGGATGGGGGCCAACCCGCACGCCAATGGCGGCATCCTGCTTCGCGAGCTCCGAATGCCCGACTTCCACGCCCACGCGGTGGACGTGCCGTCACCGGGTGCGGTCGACGGACAGGATACGCTCGTACTCGGCAAGTTCCTCCGTGACGTCACGGAGCTCAACGAAGAACAGCGAAACTTCCGCGTCTTCGGCCCCGACGAGACTCTGTCGAACTTGCTCGGCGCCGTCTTCGAAGTCACCAACCGTCAATGGGATGCTCGAGAAACGGAAAACGACGAGTTCTTGGCGCCCGACGGTCGCGTCCTCGACTCGATGCTGAGCGAGCACCAGTGCGAAGGCTGGCTGGAGGGGTATCTCCTGACCGGACGACACGGCGTCTTCAATAGCTACGAGGCCTTCATTCGCATCGTCGATTCGATGTTCAGCCAGCACGCCAAGT
>CAZVPE010000373.1:0-4350 GCA_964628155.1 uncultured Polyangiaceae bacterium
GAGCGCGCGGAGCGTACGACCGTACGCGAGCACGCTCGACGCCGGGATCGCGCCGCTATCGGCGAAAAGCGCCGGGCTTCTGGGTGTACTTGCCGCGCTCCGCAGGGTGCTCGTTCTCGTAAGCCTCAATGCTCTCGCGGGTAAGCTCCACCTCGACCGAACCGTCTCTTGCGATCCGCGATTGACATCCGAGGCGCGAGACCTCTCGAACGTCGAACGCCTTGTCGAGAATATCCGCCTCGTCATCGCCTTGATCGCTCAGCAGCTCGGCGCCCCTGGTCACGTACACGTGACACGTCGAGCACGCGCATACGCCTCCGCATGCACTGCCCTCCGGAACGTGCGCCATCGTGGCCGCCTGCAGGATCGACGTCCCCACGGGCACCTCGATTTCGCCGTAGCCCTTGAAGCGGACGACGGCCATCAGCGCCCACCTCCAACCCGCTCGCGAGGGGCATCGCCCGCACGCGCTGACGCACCGACACCGTGCGCCGCGTCGACCCCCATCGCGTGCTTGACGCGCTCTTCGACCAATTCGACCCGTCTGCCTTCGATGGCGCGTGCGATAGCGCGGTTCATCCTCCGCCCTGCAAACGCCTTCGTTGCCTCGTCGAGCGACTCGATGCACGCGTGGATCGACGAAGGATCGCGGCCGTCCACCGCGGCGCTGAGCGCCGCGCACGCTCGCTCGATGCCCTCCCGTTCCCCGACTTCGAGCAAGTCCGCGTCGGCCGAGAGGCCCTTGCCCGTCGCCGCGAGAATGCGACTCGCTTCGACGCGGTTCTCGGCCAATCGCCGCGTCATCAAGTCACCCTCGCCGTGGTCGAAGGCGTCGAGGAGCATCTGCTCGACCGCGGCGTCGTCGAGGCCGTAGCTCGGCTTGACGCTCACCGTCTGTTCGATCCCGGTCGTGACCTCCTTGGCATGAACGCTGAGGAGGCCGTCGGCGTCCACGTGAAGGCTCACTTCGAGGCGAGCCATTCCCGCCGGCATGGGGGGGATTCCCTTGAGGGTGAAGCGCGCCAGGCTCCGGTTGTCGGGGACCATTTCCCGCTCCCCTTGGAGCACGTGAATTTCGAACCCGGTCTGGTTGTCCTCTTGTGTCGTGTAGGTCGCCCGCACCGAGCACGGAATGGTGGAATTGCGGGGCAACAGCTTGTCGACGACGCCTCCGCCGACCTCGATCCCGAGCGAAAGAGGGGTGACGTCGAGGAGCAGGACGTCTTCGCTTCTCCCCTCCCCGGCCAACAAATCGGCCTGTACGGCGGCGCCCAACGCGACGACTTGATCGGGATCGATATCGCCCAGCGCTTGCTGGCCGAAGAGCTCGGCGACGTACTTGCGCACGGCGGGAACGCGCGTAGCGCCCCCGACGAGAATGACGCCGTCCAGCTCTTGCGGTTTGACGCCGGCGTCTTTGAGGGCACGGCGCGACGCGATACCGGTTCGCTCGAGAAGCGGCCGGATCAGCTCCTCGAAGCGGGCGCGGGTGATCGTCACGCTCCGCTGGCCGCGAACTTCGGCTTGGACCGAAGTTCGCTCGGTGAGCGCGTGTTTGGCCTTGCGCGCCTCGTCGAGGACGAGCCTCACGAGCTGCGGAGTTTGCCGCGTTTCTTCGAAGCCGAGCTGCGCCAGCAGGTCGTGGGCGAGCGCCCGATCCATATCGTCGCCGCCGAGCTGGCTGTCCCCACCCGTGGAGCGCACCTGGAAGACGCCGTCGTCGAGAACGAGAACGGTGACGTCGAACGTGCCGCCGCCGAGATCGTACACGGCGAAGGTTCCGTTCGTCTTTTTCTCGAGCCCATACGCGAGCGCGGCCGCGGTGGGCTCGCTTATCAGCCGGAGCACCTCGAGCCCCGCGAGGCGCGCCGCATCCTTGGTAGCCTGGCGCTGCGCGTCGTCGAAATAGGCCGGCACGGTGATGACCGCGCCGCCGACGCTGCGTAGCTGGTCCTCTGCCTGCGACTTCAGCAAACGAAGAATCTCGGCGCTGACCTCGACGGGAGTCACCTCACGGTCCCCTGCCACTCGAAAACGAACGGTATTGGGCTCCCCCGGTTTGGGATCGACGAAGGCGTACGGTCCGAGGCGGCGCGTTTCAGGATCGTCTGCCCCGCGCCCCATGAAACGCTTTGCGCTGACAATCGTGTCGCGCGGGTGCTCACTGGCCAGATCGAGGGCGGCCCGCCCGACGATGACCCGTCGGTCCGACAGGTACGTCACGACGCTGGGTACGAGCACCTGGAGATCGCAATCCGCTATCGCGACGGGGCGCTCGTTCTTGACGTAGGCAACGAGCGAATTCGTCGTTCCGAGGTCGATGCCGATCGGACGGGGCGGGGACTTGGGATCGAAGATCTCGAAAAGGGCCATTGTCTCGTGCTTTCGGGTCCGTTGCCGCCGAACTGGGGTCCCGCCATCCGGGCCGCGTCGCCTCAGGCTGCGTCCAACTCGTCCTCGATGACGCTGACCTCGTCGAGAAAGCGCCGGTAGAATCTCAGTTCGCCGAGCCGTCCGACGAGCGCGACCGCCTCGCCTCGGGCGAATCCGGCTGCGAGGGAACGCTCGACTTCGCGTGCTCGAGCGTCGATTGCCTTCGCCATCGCTCGCACCGCGTCGCGGTCGCGCGCCCGCTTCGCCTCGCTGAGGGCCTCGCGCTGCTCGATCATTTCCATCAGGAAGTCAGGAGCTGGCTGCGGCGCGTCGCTTTCACCAGTCGGCACTCCGGCAAGCCTGAAGAGCGCCTCCGCGCGCCGGATGGGATCGCGCACCACGCGCCAGGCCTCGTTCACCTCGACCGCCTTTCCGAGCGCCGCCCTTCTCTCGCTCGAGCCCGTACCGATGAACTTGTCGGGGTGAAGCGCGCGCGAAAGCTCGCGATGCGCCCGTTCGGCGGAGGCGAGGTCGACGTCGAAACTTCGAGGAATGCCGAGCGCGGCAAACGGATCCATGTCAGACGCTGAAGCTACTTCCGCAGCCGCAGCCACTCTTTTCGTTGGGGTTGGCGAACTTGAAGCCCTGACGCATAAGGGTCTGCTCCCACTCGAGCACCGTACCGTTCAGGTAGAGGAGGCTCTTCGGATCCACGACCACGCGCACGGCCGTCCCGTCGCCGGCGAGGTAGTCGAAGACCCGATCGCGAGCATGCGGAGGACCATCATGAAACTCGATCACATAGGTGAATCCAGAGCATCCGCCCCCTCGGAGCCCGAGCCGAAGGCTACCCTCCGGCGTTCCGCGCTTCTTCAGCTGACGGGCGATGGCTTCCACCGCTTGGGGAGATACCGCGATACTAGGCGCCCTCGTCGGCGCGCCTTCACCCATCGTTTCCATGACCATCACTTTCCGCTGCCGTCACCGCTCGCGATTGCGCGCCTCTCGCTCTGCTTCTTTCGGTAGTCTGCAATCGCGCTCTTGATCGCGTCCTCGGCGAGAACCGAGCAGTGGATCTTTACCGGCGGCAGGTTCAACTCCTCTACGATCTGCGAGTTCTTGATCGTCTCGGCCTCGTCGATCGTCTTGCCCTTGATCCACTCGGTCGCGAGCGAAGAGCTCGCAATGGCCGACCCGCAGCCGAACGTCTTGAATTTGGCGTCCTCGATGACGCCCTGCTCGTTGACTCGGATCTGGAGCCGCATCACGTCGCCGCACGCCGGCGCGCCGACGAGCCCGGTGCCGACGTCGGGATCGCCCTTGTCGAGGGTCCCGACGTTGCGGGGGTTATCGTAGTGCTCGATGACTTTGGTGCTATATGCCATGGCTCATTCGTTGGTTGGGAGGTTCGAATACGATTAGTGGGCAGCCCACGCGATGCTCTTCAGATCGATGCCTTCCTGGTGCATTTCCCAGAGCGGCGACATTTCGCGCAACCGTTTCACCTTGTCGACCAAAAGATCGGCCACGTAGTCGACTTCCTCCTGGGTGTTGAAGCGACCGAGACCGAATCGGATGCTCGAGTGCGCTAGCTCGTCGCCGACGCCGAGCGCCCGGAGCACGTAGCTCGGCTCCAAGCTCGCCGACGTGCATGCGGACCCGGAGCTCACCGCGACGTCCTTTATGGCCATCATCAGCCCTTCGCCCTCCACGAAGTTGAAGCTGATGTTGAGATTGCCGGGCAACCGATGCTCGAGTGATCCGTTGATGTACACCTCGTCGAGACGCCCCATCATCCGGTCCCTAAGCCGCTCTCGAAGGACGAACAGGCGCGCGCTCTCCGCCTTCCCCTCGTGGAAGAGGACGTCGCACGCCTTTCCGAACCCGGCGATGAGCGGGACCGGCAACGTCCCCGACCGCATCCCGCGCTCGTGACCCCCTCCGTCCATCTGCGCGACAATGCGCACGCGCGGCTTG
>CAZVPE010000374.1:0-4333 GCA_964628155.1 uncultured Polyangiaceae bacterium
CGTGGGCCCCTCCCGGGGCGCATGGGGTCGTGCTCCTCGCGGACGACGCGCATCGCTACGGGGGCGGAGCCCACACCGGAGAGCACGGAGGAGCCACGCTCGCGGAAGTGGTGGCGCCCGCGATCTTGGTCGGAGCCGACACGCTCGCAGGGCGGTTCGGCGCGTCCGATGAAGACGTCGCCCTCCGCGTCTCGGCCTTCCCGGAACCGAGCTGGTGGTACCCCATGGTGTCAGCGCCCGGGCCTTCTCGCGAGTCGCCGGAGGCTTCGCCCAAGCGAAGACACACGCCGAAGCCACCCCGCGTGACGGCCCAACTGGATCTGATCCAGCCCCCTCCGGCGCCTGTCGCTGCGCCCGTAGTCCATCCGCTCCGTGCCGTGGTCGAGCGCTCCCGTGTATTCGCAGAGGCCGGTCTGCCGGAGGCTCGGAAGACGCAGGTGCTCGCCGCCATCGATTTTCTTGCGCGACGCGACGGGGAGCAAGCGCCGCTTGGGGCCTTCGCCGTCGCCATGGGGATCGTGGCGATGCGCGCCCGCGGCCTCGTCGAGGTGCTCGCGGAACGGCTCAACGTTGATGGGTTTATGCTGCTCTCGTACGACCCCGTCAGCGACCTCGTGAAACTCGACGCGGCAAAGCTCAAACAGATCTACGGCGACTCGTGACGACCGCGGACCTCACAAGACTGAAGCGGCAGCAGATCGTCGACGCCCTCCGGCGTGGCACGGTCCCTCGGCGCGGACTCGAACAGTTCGCGGTCGGGATGGATCGATTCGCGAAAGCAATCGATCAGGAGCTGGGCTCGACAGAGGCGGGGCAGGGCGGCTTCAAAGCGATCCGCGGCGAGTACGGCACGGGGAAGACCTTCTTTGCGCGCTGGCTCGAGCATCGAGCCCTCCAGCGAGGCTTTGCGACGTCCGTCGTGCAGATCTCCGAGACCGATACGCCGCTCTATCGGATGGAAACGGTGTACCGACGCGCGCTCGAGAGCCTTCAAACGAAGGAGTGGGAGCAAGGGGCGTTTCGGTCTCTCCTCGAGCGGTGGTTCTACACGCTGGAGGAGGAGGTCCTCGCCGAGGGCCGCATCGCGGAGACGGACAGCGACGCTCTCGGGAGGGCCGTCTCGGAGCTGCTGGAGAAGCGGCTTGCGAGCGTGAGCGCGATCCAGCCGCAGTACGCGGCGGCGCTCCGTGCAGCGCACGCAGCGCGGCTCGCCAACGACAGCGCGACGGCCGAGGGACTCCTCGGGTGGCTCATGGCGCAGCCAAACGTCGGACCCGACATCAAGAGGCGCGCGGGCATCAAGGGGGAAGTCGACAATCTCGGTGCGTCGGGCTTCTTCCGCGGTCTCCTCGAGCTGCTGCGGCAGACCGGACGCAAAGGATTGCTCCTTGTCCTCGATGAGTGCGAGACGATTCAGCGGGTGCGATCGGACCTGCGCGAGAAGAGTCTGAACGCCCTCCGCCAGCTCGTGGACGATCTCGACGCGGGACGCTATCCCCGGATGTTCGTCGTCGTGACGGGGACGACCGCGTTCTTCGAGGGGCCGCAGGGGATCAAGCGCCTGCCGCCGCTCGAGCAACGGATCCACGTCGACTTCTCCGGCGACCCGCGGTTCGACAGCGCGCTGGCGCCGCAGGTGCGACTCACGCCATTCGACATGGATCGGCTCATCGAAGTGGGTCGGAAAGTGCGGGACCTGTATCCGACGGAGCACGCGGACCGAGTCGCCGAACGAGTCGACGATGACGCAATCCGTCTCCTCGCGCACGGAGTGACGGGAAAGTTGGGGCAGCGGGTCGGCGCCGCGCCACGGCTCTTCCTCCGGAAGCTTGTGGGCGAGCTGCTCGACAAGGTCGAAGAGCACGAGGACTACGTCCCGAAACGCGACTTCAAGCTGGTTGTCTCTGCGGCCGAGATGTCCGCCGAGGAGCGGGAAGCCGCGGGGGTAGAGCGGTCCGTCGACGACATCGCGCTCGACCTCGGGACGAAGCAAGGCCCGTCGAGCGATGGCTCGTGAGCGCGTTCGACCGACTCTCCCCGGCGCTCCAGTACCAGATCACGCAAACGCTCGGGATTTCCGAGCTCCGGCCCGTTCAAGAGCTGACGATCCCGCACGTGCTCGACGGCAAGAACTGCGTCGTCCTGGCGCCGACCGCTGGGGGAAAGACGGAGGCCGCGTTCTTCCCGGTGCTCTCCCGCGTGGACGCCGAAGACTTGCGCCCCGTGTCGGTGATCTATACATCGCCGATTCGCGCGCTTCTCAATAACCAGGAGGAGCGGGTGGCGCGATATGCCGCCACGATCGGTCGCCGCGTCTTCAAGTGGCACGGCGACGTCGGGCCCACACAACGTCGTAGGTTCCTCGACCATCCGGCGGATATCCTCATGACGACGCCGGAGTCGCTCGAGGCAATGCTCATGAGCGCGCGCGTCCCCGCGCGCCAGTTGTTCGAGGGGCTCGAGGTCGTCATCGTCGATGAGGTCCACGCGTTCGCGGACGATGACCGAGGGGCGCACCTCTCGTCGTTGCTCGAGCGCTTATCCCGGTATTGCGGACGTGATGTGCAGCGGATTGGGCTTTCCGCAACCGTCGGGAACCCGGACGAGATCCTCGAGTGGCTCCGTGGGCGCTCCAAGCGGGATGGCGTGGTTATTTCGCCGCCGCGCCCCCCCGTGAATCCGTACGTGAGCCTCGACTACGTCGGGAGTATGGCGAACGCCGCGATCGTCGCCGAGCAGATGCATCGCGGCAAGAAGCGCCTCGTCTTCGTGGACTCCCGGCGCGGGGTCGAGGAGTTCGGCAAGGAGCTCAGCGCTCGCGGCGTCGCGACGTTCCTCGCACACGGATCCCTGTCCATCACTGCGCGGCGCGACGCCGAACGGGCGTTCGCCGAGGGGAACGACTGCGCCATCGTGGCGACCAGCGCCCTCGAGCTCGGGATCGACGTCGGAGACCTCGACCACGTCCTGCAGATCGATTGCCCGGGGACGGTCGCGAGCTTTCTGCAGCGCATGGGCCGTACGGGCCGCCGGGCCGGCGCGACGCCGAACTGCACGTTCTTGGCGACGAAAGAGCCAGCCGTGCTCCAGGCGGCGGCTCTCCTGCGCCTCCATCGGCGGGGCTTCGTAGAATCTGTCCATCCCTCACGCCGAGCCGCGCACATGCTGGCGCACCAGTTGCTCGCGCTCTCGATCCAAGAGCAGGGCGTTCCCGTGAGCGACTGGTGGGGATGGCTCGAGGGGGCGACGCCGTTTTTGGAACTGACTGCGGCTGAGCGCCAGTCCGTCCTCGAGCGCATGCTCACGGAGCAGATTCTCGTCGCTGCCGATGGGCGGCTCACGCTGGGCCCTTGCGGAGAACGACTCTACGGTCGCAAGCACTTCGCGGAGCTTTACGCGGTGTTCTCGATGCCACGTGCCATCACCGTCTGCGTCGGCGACCAAGAGATCGGTACTGTGGACGGAGCGTTCCTGCAGGGAGCGGAGCCTGGGAGCCGCAACTCGACGTTCTTGCTCGGAGGGCGGGCCTGGGAGCTAACCCACGTCGATTGGAGCAAGGGGCGCTGCTCGGTGAAGCCGGCGGAGGGGGGCGCGAAGGCCGCGCGGTGGTTCGGGGGGCCCGGGGCGCTGAGCTACGAGCTATGCCAATCGATGAGAGAAGTGCTCGCCAGTGACGGTACGGACGCGAGTTGGTCCAAGCGGGCGACGGAGGTGATTGAGCGCCTCCGCGAGGAGCACGCGTTCCTTCGGGAAGGCGAGCAGGCGCCGATGGTGTTGGAGGGAGACGGAATCACGTGGTGGACATTCGCGGGGGCCCGGGCGAATCAGTTGCTCGCGCGCGTGATCGAAGGGGAGCTTGGTGGGCGGTGTGTCGTGCGGGACACGTCGATCTCGTGTCGAGAGGCAGCGGGGGCCAGCGTCGTCGGGCTTCGGGATCTAGTGAAGCGGCTGGCGGCGGAGGGCCGTCCGAACCTGGAAGACGCCCGTAGGTTTCCGACGCCATCAGGGCGCGCACGCCTCTCGAAGTTCGAGCCGTGCCTGCCCGAGGCGCTGGTTCTCGATCTCCTCCGGGAACGAGCGGTGGACGAGACAGGGGCTCGCGCCGCGGTATCGACGTCGATGTCGCAGGATGAATATTAGGAGTAGTCGCCAATGAGCGCGTGGATCATCAAGGGCCGCCCCTCGATCAACGATCTTGCGCTGATGCTCGTGCCGGGGAAAGAGGAACGATGGGTCACGCGGAAGCCACCCCGTACGTGGGCTGCGGGCGATCTGGCATTTATGTGGAAGGGCGCGCCCGCGCTCTGCGTGCTGGGCCTCGCTGAGATTGTGA
>CAZVPE010000375.1:0-4331 GCA_964628155.1 uncultured Polyangiaceae bacterium
GACGTTGAGGCCTTCGGCTTGACGTTGAGGCCTTCGGCTTGACGTTGAGGCCTTCGGCTTGACGTTGAGGCCTTCGGCTTGAGGCTCTAGGCTTCTGGACGTTGAGGCCTTCGGCTTGACGTTGAGGCCCTAGGCTTCTGGACGTTGGGGCCGAGACTTCGATGCCCCCCGGCCCAGAACCGGTTACGCTGGTTTGCCCGCCCCGGGCACCCGGTGAGGGCGCCCATTCGGGGCGCCGCGGCCTCAGGCGATGACCCGAACGTTCTCCGCCTGCGGGCCCTTAGGCCCCTGCTTCACGTCGAACTCGACCTTCTGCCCCTCTGCGAGCGAGCGAAAGCCCGTCGCCTGGATCGCCGACTGGTGGCAAAAGACATCCTTGCCCCCGCCGTCCGGCGCGATAAACCCGAAGCCCTTAGACTCGTTGAACCATTTCACGGTGCCAGTTGCCATTTTCTTTACTCTTCTTTCCTGCGCCGTCGACGTGATCCACACAGTGGTATCTGAAGATCGGCACCTTGTCTCGTACATTCGCGGCAGAGGACGGCGTCTTTCTAGTTCTCTCGCCGTCTTTCTTCTTTTTGCCGCTTCCGCGAGGCATTAGCTTTAGCCCGGGCGCGGGATCGGGCCAAGCGCTTCAGTTTGCGTCGGTCTTGTGCGCGCTTCCCAGCCAACCGCCGCCGCTCATGATGACGACCGATACTTCGGGTCGGCTCACGAGCTCAGGGAGATTCTTTTCTGCACGTTCTCTCGGCGCAACGGCGAGCGCGATGTCCCAGACACCCAAATCACTCTCGACGTGGAGGACTTCCAGCGAATCGTCCGGTCGCTCGGCCACGATTTCGCGGGCCCCGGCGTCTGCCATATCCAAAACAAGCACGACCGCTTCGCGAGGTGTCTTGCCTCGCCGTCGCACCTGGGCCCAAGCGGCGCTAATCAACTTTGAGGCCGCATCACCCAGGGCCGCGCGCTTTTGCTCAGGCGTCATCGCCATTCCACCGCGCAGGCTCGCGCGTGCCGAACGATCTCTTCCCCATAGATGCTCCCACTAGGACAGCACATCGCCGTCCGCGAAGAAAGATGCAGCCGGACGCGAGAGAGTGCCTCGGCCCATTTCGAAGAACGTGCGATGAGGCGCGCGAGAGCGCAAGCACACATCCACCGCTCGAGGCGCGCCCGCCCCCCTCGGCTCGCCAGCCCCCCTCGGCTCGCCCGCCCCCTCCGCTCTTTGCACGGCGCGCGCGCTCGTCGTGCAAGCGACCCGCGCCCCGCGGTCAGGCGCGGGCTGCACGAGAAGGCGCGCGTGCTACGCTTTGTGGGACGAAGGTGATGAACTATCGCAAGCACGGCGCCGCGGCAGCCCGCTTTGCGGAGCGACGACGGCGCGAAGACGTTGCTCCCAGACTGTGCGACCAGGTGCCAGAGCTTCGCAGTCTACGGCTCGAAATCGAGGAGCGATCGGGTATCGCTGGGACGCAGCCGAAGCACATTCGACGCTTTGTCGTCGATCGCGCGCCGGCCCTCTTCCTCGTGCCGTGCGGCGATCCGCGGTGCGTCGACGGCGAGCACGATCTCACGATGCTCGTGATGCGTTCGCTGCGCGCCCACGAGACATGTTTTCAGGGCACCGACGAGTGCACGGGCTCCGTGGGTTCGAGTCCATGCGGCCGCGTGCTCCATTTCGACGCGTTCGCGGAGTACGGCGGCTAGAGCACCGCCTCAGTTCGGCACGAGCAGTACTTTGCCGGTCGCCTTGCGCTCGTGAATGTACTGATGCGCGGCGGCCGCTTGGTCGAAGCGAAAAGTGCGGTCCACGTGCGGCGTGATGTCGCCGGCGTCGTACATCGCGAGCAGCGCGCTGAATTGCGGCCGCAGAAGGTCCGGACGTCCGAATAGGTGACCCATATTCGTACCGGATACGGTCTTGTTGTCGCCCATGAGCTTCATCGGGTCGAATTTCTTCACTTTCAAGAGCTGCAGCCCCGCGTGAAGGAGATTGCGCTTTTCGCCGGCTGCGGCAGCCGAGAACCCGAACGCCACGAGTCGCCCGCATGAGCCCAAGAGATCGTAGCCCTCCGACCACGACTTGCCGCCGACCGGATCGAGGATCAAATCGATTCCGCGATTGCCGACGATTGCGCGAACGGCCGTCGCGTAGTCGCCCTTCGAGTCGAGCGGGTGCGTTACGCCGCGTTGACGGAGAAAGTCGTGTTTCTTGGGAGAAGCGGTTCCAAATATCGTGCACCCGCGAGTCTTCGCGAGCTCGATTGCGGCGAGACCCACGCCCCCCGCCGCGGAGTGAACGAGCACGCTCGAACCCGGGTGCAGCGCGCCCGTGAAGAGCATCATGTGGTGGGCCGTGATGTACACGACCGGGAGCGCGGCTCCTTCTTCGAAGGTCATCTTCTCCGGCATCGGGAACACCTGGTCGGTCGGAACCAGGAGCGTATCGGTGTATCCGCCGAACTGGGGCATGGCGAAGACTCGGTCGCCCGGCGCGTATTGGGTGACGCCTTCGCCGAGCTCGTCGACCGTTCCGGCGACTTCGTAGCCCACCACACACGGAATTTTCGGCGCGTCGGGGTAGAGTCCCACGCGGGCCATCAAGTCGGCAAAGTTTATCCCCGCGGCTCGTACGCGGATTCGGACTTGCCCCTTCGCGGCGCGTGGATCGGGCGCCTCGCGGACTTGAAGCACTTCCGGGGGGCCGGCTCGCGTTATCCAGATTTGTCGCATGACTCATTCCTTTCGTTGGGGTCCGCGCGTGGCGAGGAGCTCCAGTCGCTCGGCGACGGTTCGGGCGCTCATCGTGTGTTTGTAGACGTAGAGCGCGCCGGGAAGATCGCCGTCGAGGACGTCTTCGCTCACCCGCAGGCGAGAGCTGACCGCGAAGAGAACTCGTTCGGCGAGTCCCGCCTGCACGAGCTCGACACGCTTCCAAACGGCTGCGCGGCTCCAATACCCCATGACCTCCATATAGATTCGCTCGCGTACCCCGCCTTCGCGCCGCTCGAATACGAGATCGGGCACCGAAAGGCCGATCCCGGGAAGCTCGAGGATGGCCGTGTTCGCCGAGACGCGCCACGCGGTCCCGAGGGCACCGAAGGTCCGGACGAGCGCTCGTACTTCGTCGGGGATGGGCGGTGGCTCCACCTCTTCCCGGGACCGAGTCCCGGCCAGCCGAAACACCAAGGGTTCGCGCTCTTTGCCCCAGTGCACGTCAGCCACGAGCCTCCACGAATCGCACTCTTCGAGCGCAGGGAGCATCAGCGCGAGTTGCAGGCCGTATTTGGTGACCGATTCGAAGAGACTGAAGGGGCCGTCGATGACGATGCGGTAGCCGTCCTCCC
This sequence comes from uncultured Polyangiaceae bacterium, assembly GCA_964628155.1. Lineage (GTDB taxonomy): Bacteria > Myxococcota_A > Polyangia > Polyangiales > Polyangiaceae > Palsa-1150. The sequence continues at coordinate 3,348 of CAZVPE010000375.1, forward strand.
TTTTCTCGATTGTGTGGAGAAGGCGCAAGAACTTCAGCCTTCGAAAGAGCGCACGAAGAGCCCGGACCGACGCGCAGCGCACGTCGACCATGACCCGCACGGCGCGGAGAAGGACCGCCTGCGCCTGGCCGCGTTCGTACGACGCGACGAGCGACTCCGCCGAGGGCGGGTCGAACCCGACGAGGAGGTGCGCGCCGCGCAAGTCGGCAAAGAGAGACCGCTCGATGGCTTCGCTCGAAGTTCCGCGCTCGCGCGCGACCTCGGTGAGGATCGTGCTCCGGTCGAAGCGATCGACCGCTCCGAGAGCTGCCCTCGCCTCGCTCGCGCGCAGGAACACCGCCCGCCGAACGGCCTCCGGATCGGCGTCGTCGGCCGCGTCGAACTCGCAGCGATCTTCGATGAGCTTCACCAGGCCGTCCCGGATGCGATGCTCCCGGGGACCCACGTCGACGGCCGCGAGAGCGACTTCCAGCTCTTCGCGCGTGCGGCCGACGTTCTCGGCCGCCGTCGCTATGAGCGCCGCCGCGAGCTCGCCCGCCCGCCCCCGTGTGGAGGGGTCCAACGATACGAGGTGCAGCTCGCCCGCGCGGCGGCGCGCGTTCACGAGATCAGCGGTAAGCACTGTGCTCCCGCCGCCGGTCGCTCGTGTACGTTTCCGTCGTCGCCTCCGTGACGAGCTCGTAGAGCACCGCCCGCTTGTCCGCCTTCTTGCGCAGAATGCGTCCGAGTCGCTGCACGTGCTCCCGCACCGAGCTGCTCCCAGAGAGGATCACGGCGACGTTCGCGTCGGGGACGTCGACCCCCTCGTTCAATACTTTCGACGTTGCCACGGCGCGGTACGTACCCTCGGCGAGGCCGGCGAGGATCGCGCTCCGCTCGCGTACTTTGGTCTGATGCGTGATGACGGGGACCAGGAAACGACGTGCGATGGCGTACGCGGTGGCATTGTCCTGGGTGAAGAGGATGGCGCGGTCGTTTCGATGC
>CAZVPE010000376.1:0-4331 GCA_964628155.1 uncultured Polyangiaceae bacterium
TCGGCCTCGCGATCCTCGATTGTGGCCTGTCGGCACGGGTGACCCCGCCCGCCGCCGCGAAGTGCCCCACGTGCTTCAACTGAGCCAGACGTTCCCGCCGCCCTGTATCAAGGGTGCTAGCCTCCCGCGGTGCGCCGCTGGCTTCGTCTCCTCGCCGACCTATGGGACCGCGCCCGGAGGGAGCGCTCGACGCCGCGCCAAATCGGGTTCTCGGTAGCCGTTGGCGTCTTCGCGGGGTGCACGCCGTTCATTGGCCTCCACTTCTGGATCGCCCTGGCGGCGGCCACGCTCCTCCGGCTGAACCGGCTCTGGGCCGCGCTCGCGTCGCGCATTTCGTCCACCCCGCTTCTCCTCGCGCTCACGTTCGGCGAGATCGAGCTCGGCCATCGCCTGCGCACCGGCGCGTGGGTCGCTCTGTCGCGGCACGACGCGCTCGCTCGCGGCAAAGAGCTCTTCGCCGACTGGCTCTTGGGAGCGGCCTTGGTCGGGAGCACGCTCGCGATCGTCCTCGGCTTGGTGGCTTACTTCGTCGCGCGACGCTGGCAGGCGGCCGGCGCGGTCGCAGGCGACGCCGACCGGGCGCCATTCCCCCCTAGAGCGAACACGCCTTCCGCACCTCGTCCACAGTCTTCGGAATCCGCGCCCTCAAGACCTCCGGCCCCGATTCACTGACGAGAACGTACGTGCTCGCGGAACACGGTCTGCCGGTGGCGGCCCCCCCTGCCAAGTATCTACGCGAAAGGCTAGCATCATGAGCATGTTCCGCGTCAACGTGGTCGCGGCCAATACGAAGCAGGAGGAGGTCGTGTCACCCCCTCAGGAGGCTCTGGTCGATACCGGCTCGGAGCTGACCTGGCTGCCCGCGGACGTGCTGAAGGCCATTGGAATCACGGCCCGTCGGGAGCGCCAGTTCGCTACGGCTAGTAAGCAGATCCTGCGGCGACACGTGGGGTACGCGATCCTGCGCGCCGAGGGATACGAGACCAACGACGAGGTGGTATTTGCAGAGCCGAACGACATGGTTCTCTTGGGTGTGCGCACCCTCGAAGGCTTCGGAGTGATGGTCGACAACATTGGGCACCGCTTCGTCGCCACGACGACCATCGTCGCTGCGCTGAGATAGCGGCCAACGCAGGTTGTGCGCCACGGGGGGACGTGAGGGGGGCGGCGCACAACCTATGAGAAAAGAGACCAGAGCTCAGCGCGGTGCGGCTGGGGTACGGGCTCACGGGCGCGGGCGGACTCTAGGGACAGCCCCTTAGACCGAACACGCCTTCCGCACCTCTTCCACCGTCTTCGGAATCCCTGCCGTCAGGACCTCCGGCCCCGATTCACTTACCAGGACATCGTCTTCGATTCGAACGCCGATTCCCCGCCACTCTGGACCGACCGTGTCGTCGGTCGGCGAGATGTAGATTCCCGGCTCGACGGTCAGCACCATTCCCGGCTCGAGCTTGCGCGGCTGCCCATCGACGAAATAGTTGCCCACGTCGTGGACATCCATGCCCAGCCAGTGGCTCGTTCGATGCATGAAGAAGCGCTTGTAACCGTTTGTTTCGATGACCTTTTCTGGCTCTCCGGAGAGGAGGCCCAAACGCAGCAGCCCACGGGTGATGATGTCGACGCTGAGCTTGTGGATTTCGTCGAGCGTGGCGCCGGCGCGCGTCGCCGCAATTCCCTTTAGCTGCGCATCCAAGACCAGCTCGTAAATGGCCTGCTGCTCTCGCGAAAAGTCCCGCCCGACCGGGAACGTGCGCGTCACGTCGCTCGCGTAGTACCCGTACTCGCAGCCGGCATCGATGAGCAGGAGCTCCCCTTGGCCGATCTGCCGATCGTTTTTGCGGTGATGAAGGACGCAGGCGTTCGGCCCCGAGGCCACGATGCTGCCGTAGGCCGGCCGCTCGGATCCTCGGCGACGAAACGTATCGAGGAGCAGCCCTTCGATTTCGTACTCGTGCATGCCCGGCCGCGTTTGGCCCATCGCCAGCTCGTGCGCTTCGCGCGTGATGCGGGTTGCGGCCCGCATCGTCGCGATTTCGTCAGGCGACTTGCGCAAGCGCATCTCGTGCAGGATATCGGAAGGGTCGACGATCTCCGTCGGGGCGAAGACGCCGGTTCGCTGGCGGCCGCGCACGCGTTGGACGGCGGCGAGGAGCCGGTCGTCGAACGACCTGTTTCTACCGAGGCGATAGTAGATGCGGCGGCGGTTCTCGAGGGCGGCCGCTAGCTTGTCGTCGAGCTCCGCGACGGGGAAGGCCTCGTCGGCGGCGAAGCGTTCTCTGGCGCCGTCGACGCCGGCTCGCGGGCCGTCCCACACCTCGCGCTCAGGGTCGCGGGGACGCGTGACCAGGACCATCTTGCGGCCGGGGCCGTCCAGTAGGGCAACGCTCTCGGGCTCGTCGAATCCCGTCACGTAGAAGAAGTCCGAGTCCTGGCGGTACTCGTGGTCGACGTCGTTGTTGCGCACGAAGACGGGCGCGGCGGGCAGGACCGCGATGGCCGAAGGAGAGGCCGCGGTCATGGCGTCGAAGAACGCCGCGCGACGCCTCGCGTAGGTGGGTCTCGAGTCGTTTTCCATGAACGCTAACTCCGCGCCGGCCGGGGAGAGAGGCGGCTCACCTCGAGCTCGGCCACTTCGAACGGTGCGTGAGGCAAGGCGGAGCATAGCGTGCTTGCCTCCGTTGCCGAGTCGCGAGCGCGGATGAAGCGCTGGCGTCTATCCCAAGCGGGTAGAGTCGTTTGCTCGGCGAGTCCATGGGGGCGACCCCGCGAAATCTTGGCCGCCTTCGCGCGAGCGAGGGACGATTCGCACATGCTCCTTCACGAGGACCGACGACATCATCGAAGCGACGACCCGCTCGTGGCTCTCCACTACCAGCTCGCCCATTCGCGGCGCGAGGGGAGCCTCGACGCCATCGTGGTAGCCGACGACTCAGGTGTCGTCGTCGCGGGAGTCGGGGGCTGGGCCGCGTGCGAAGAGCTCGCCGCCTACGCGCCCCTCCTCGCCCGTGGAGCCTGCGGCGAGCCCGGCCTCGACCAGGACTCGCGCATCGCCGAGCTGCGAACGAGCGTGGACGTGCGACCGGTAGACGTTGAAGGGCAGCAGGTGCTGTTGTGCGCAAAAGGTGGATGGAAGCGCGCCGCGGCTATGGAAAAGGCGGCCGAAGGAGTCGCGAGAATACTCGGGTGCCCGAGCGAAACGTGACGACCGCACGTTGACCGCTCTGCGCGCGCACGGTAGGAAGCGCGCTCCGAAGGCATCGATGAGCGACAACGAACGCCGCCGCCGGCTCGACTCCGTCATCCCGGAGCTCATCAAACGGGCCGTCGAAATTGGGGTCGAAAAGGCGGTCGAAGCGCCCGATAACCTCAAGGAATTCGTGGGCGGCATGAAGCTGCCGCGTGAAGTCGCTCACTACCTCCTGTCGCAAGTCGAGGAGACGAAGAACGGCCTCTTCCGCGTCGTAGCCAAAGAAATTCGCGACTTTCTCGAGCACACGAACGTCTCGAGCGAGATGCGAAAAATACTGACAACGGTTAAGTTCGAGATCAACACAACCATCCGCTTCAAGCCGAACGAGACCGGTTCCACCGAAGAGGGATCGCCGAGTCTCCCGAAGCCCGAAGTCAAATCGGAAGTCCAAGTCAAACGCGACGAGCGACCGCGGGAGCGGCGCAGGAGTCGAGAGTAAATCCGCCAATGCCCAAGCCACTCCGTGTCGCCGGTGAGGTCGACAGCTGGTGCACCAAGTGCCGTCTGGTCCTCAACCATCGTATTGTGTCGATGAAGGCTGCCAAAGCGTATCAGGTCGAGTGTCTGACCTGCCGTACGACCCATCTCTGGCGACAGAGCCCGCCGATCGACCGCCCCACGCCGCTCGACGACGGCGTCGAGGGCGGGGGGGGTCGCCCGCGTGCCGTGCGGTCGGCGAGCAAAGCGCCGCGTGCGTCCCAGGCGATGAAGAACGAGCAGCAGTGGGAAACGGCCATCGCCGGCCGCGGCGTTACGGAATTCAAGCCGTACAGCGTGGGCGGGAGCTTTCGCGAGGGCGACCTCTTGCGTCACAAGAAATTCGGCGATGGGGTCGTCACCCGGGTCATCGACACGCACAAGGTCGAGGTCCTCTTCCGCGACGAAGCCAAGACTCTAGCCCAAGGCATGAGCTGACGAGCCGCCGGACGCAGGCGGGAAGCCGAGAACGTAGAGCTAGAAGCCTGGCGCTTGTCGTCGAGAGCAAGCGAGGCCGGCGGCGAGCGCGCGGAGCGTACTTCCCGTCTAAGCATTCGTCACATCGTGTTGTGAACCGGCTGGTCCAGCTATTAAACCTCAC
>CAZVPE010000377.1:0-4315 GCA_964628155.1 uncultured Polyangiaceae bacterium
AGCTGGGCTTCGTTTTCGCGGGAGTGAGCTTCGTGCTCGCGGGAGTGAGCTTCGTGCTCGCGGGAGTGAGCTTCGTTCCCGCGGGGGTAGTGGGTCAGTTTGAGATTGGGCTTGCCTGACCGGTCAAGCATGCCCAGGCTTGCCGCATGGGAACACTGACGCATGCGGTCGCATGGCGCAAGAAGGCAAAGCGAGACGTAGACGCCGACCTGACGGAGGAAGAGCGGGCGCACGTGAAGGCAGCGCTAGCCTTCCTACGCCGTCGCCTCGGGAGCGTGGCGGCGCTGGCCAAAGCGATGGGCGTGAAGCCGTGCCGCGTTTGGACCTCGATGAGCCCAAGTGGCGCCGTGAGCGCAGGCGTCGCCATGCGGACCGCCAGGGTAGCGCGCGTGCCCCTTGAAGACGTCCTTAGCGGCGCGTGGCCCAAGCCTGGGGCCTGCCCGTACTGCGGGCACGGGGTGACGCCATGAGCGACCCATGCCAGGATGGGCGCGTGCCTAAGCGCTCAAGCAAGCCGAAGCAGCCCCCGAGCAAGGACCCGAACGCGCTCGCGGCGTTCATCCTGGAGCAAGCCACGGGCGAGGCGGTCGCCGAAGAGCCAGAGGCAAAGCCGGAGGAGCCGCAGAAGAATCCCGCGGCCGTGGCGCTCGGGCGCATGGGTGGTCTCAAGGGCGGCGCGGCACGGGCAAAGAGCCTCACGAAGAAACGGCGCGCCGAGATCGCGAAGAAGGCGGCCGCGACGAGATGGGGCAAACGGCCCTAGCTATTCGGCCGCCTCGTCCGCACCTCGCATGGCCTCGCGCTCTGCAACATCCTCCGTGAAGTCGAGCACCAACTGTATGTGCTTGTCCGGGTGTGCATCGTTGATGTGGTCCACAGTGCTCTTCAGTCTGTCGCAGTCATCAAGAATTCCTTTCCTGCGCTGAGCGACCATCTCGACGAGGAATTCGTGAGGCGTCGTCTTGCGGTCTAGATCACCCCAGAGTGCCGCTTGGATGCCTCCGTCATCGGTGAAGGTGACCGCCGCGTTCGCGTGATACTCGCGTCCTTGATCATCGGTACGCGTTTCGGCTCGGAGTGCTGATTTGAGGTCGGACATGAGCGCCGCCTCGGGATCAAACTTTGGCTCCGCAAGGCGGCCGTTTTTGAGGCCCCATCGAACAGCGTCACGTAGGGTGCCGGGGCCGCCGATGTGTTTTTCGTAGTCGTGAAACAAAGCCTGCAACTGTTTTTGGTATGCCATGATGTGATGCCTTTATTTGGTCGGGTAGCGCTCGCCCCAGCCGTCGATGACGGCCGTTAGAATGAGTACGTGGCGGATTTTCACGAGCATGTCTCTAAACAGACGATAGTCTCGGATTCGATGCCGTAGCTGACCAGCAACGATGCCTGGATGGACCTTCTGTAGCTTGGCGAAACCGAGCAAGTCGTTCTCAGAAAAGAATGGCGTCTTTCTCGCGATCCACGAATCCATCTTCGCGGTCGGCACCAGGAAGTCGCTGGCCGCCGCGTTGGCGATGCGCTCTTCTTCCGATGCGTCGGTCTTCTCATCCGCTGATTCAGAAGCCAAGCCGACATCGATCGTGGCTGTCGCCGCGCCGTGTCGGTTCAATACGTGCTCAGCCTCATGAGCGAGAACAAACCAGAAGTTGTCGATGCGATCGAAGCGCATGGACAAGCCGATCACCGGGGATTCGGGATCAAGCCAAAAACATGCGCCATCGATCTTGCCTCCGGGCAGATTCTCCACAAGAACGACGCGGACGCCGCAGTCGGACAACATCTGCGGCGCTTTGCTTGCTGCGTCGGGAGTGATCATCAACTTGCGCAGCTCCGGCAGTAGAGCCCGCAGACGATGCTCGGAATAGTCCGGCACCACGACCCGTCGCGCGATCTGACGAACGCGGAAGAGCCAAGCAAGTTGCGCGGGCGGCGTCTCGCCGTACGTAGTCTTCTTCGCGGCGTGGTCGAGTCGGGGGATCTCGTCGGCACTGGCGAGGCCGAAGAAGTCTGCGAGCTGGGCCTCGATTGTCGCCGGGTCGTTGGAAAGCCAACCTCGCCGGATCATCTCGCGTAGAGGATACGTGTGGGCTAGCCGTGCCTTGCGGGCGATGGCGGGGTCTATCGGCTTCGCCCTGCCAAGCTCAGCCTCGATCTCAGCCGCCTTCTGCATGCCGAGGATTTCTTCGGCCGGGGTCTCGAAAACCTCGCCCAAGGCCTTTGCCATGTCTGCGCTTACCCCCCGCTTGCCGAGGGCTAGCTGATTTACGGATTGCTGGGAGGTCCCAAGAACAAATGCGAGGTCTAGCTGTGTCATTCCGCGTACATCGAGCTGGTTGCGGATGAACTCAGCAGGAGAGAGCACCTTTCGCGGTAGGTCGGTCATGAGGGCAACAATGACTGTACACCGGACATAATCGTCGTCAACATGCAAATGAACGTCATCTGTTGTTTTTGTGCTTGCGCGTGCCTGACCGCTCAAGCATACTGACTGTCATGAACGTGCTCGACGCCGCCCGCCGCAAGCAAGTCGTCCACGCCCTCGTGGAAGGCAACTCGATCCGCGCCACGTGCCGGATGACGGGCGTCGCAAAGGGCACCGTTCTCAAGCTCCTCGCCGACCTCGGCACCGCTTGCCGCGCCTACCACGATGCGAACGTGCGCGGCCTGAAGTGCCGCCGCGTGCAGTGCGATGAGATTTGGTCGTTCGTCGGGGCAAAGGACAAGAACGTCCTTCCGGACGAGCAAGCCTTCGGTCGCGGTTCGATCTGGACGTGGACGGCCCTGGATTCCGAATCGAAGCTGATCGCCGCGTACCACGTGGGCACCCGCGACGCCGGTTGCGCCTACGAGTTCATGACGGACCTTGCGGACCGCCTCGCCTCACGCGTTCAGCTCACCACGGACGGCCACAAGGCGTACATCAACGCGGTAGCCGATGCCTTCGGCCCGAGCGGCGTCGACTACGCGATGCTCGTCAAGCTGTACGGCGAAGTGCCGGCTGGCGCAGCGCGCTACTCGCCCCCGCAGTGCATCGGCGCCAACCTGACCCCGATCATGGGCTCGCCCGAGATGGAGCACGTTTCAACGTCGCACGTGGAGCGCCAGAACCTCACGATGCGCATGTCGATGCGCCGCTTCACGCGCCTCACGAACGGCTTCTCCAAGAAGGTGGAAAACCTCGGCCATGCGGTGGCGCTTCACTTCATGTTCTACAACTTCTGCCGCGTGCACCAGACGTTGCGAGTAACCCCGGCGATGGCCGCCGGCATCGCCGATCACGTGTGGGAGATTGATGAGCTGATCGCGCTCATGCCGAAGCCGATGGCGAAGGCATGGGGGAGCCTGAAGCGGGCGGCTAGCTGAACGCGCGTGGATCCCGCCATATGTGACAGCGCAAACGCTAGTGTTTACGACAAGTTGACTGACACTTGACCGTTGGTCCTGTGCGTTATAGGTTTCTTGACGCTGCCAGCTTCACTTGTCCCGCAAGGGCGGTGACAGTCATGCAGCACCCCGGAGGCTCACCGCAAGGTAGAGCCTCTGTGTCTTTTGTGCGTCACAACATATTGTAGAGCATGGGAGGTCACGGCGCCCATGTACCTGCTCTACGCCGACGAGTTCGGCCACGATGGCGTCTGGGATCCGAAGGACCCAAAACGCCGGCATCATCCGCTCTTTGGTCTAGCCGGGGTGGCGGTGCAAGCAAGCCGTTGGCGAGACTTGGACCGCGGCTACCATCGATTGAAGCAGCACTTTTACAAACCCGAGATCTGGCTGAAGGGCAAGCGATCCGAGCGCTTCGAAGCGAAGGAGCTGAGTCTCGGTAGTCGACGCGACGTGCGGTTTACGCATGCCGTATTCACCCTGCTGAAACGAGTCGGCACGGTACTTTTTGCGTACGGGATACATAAAACGCCTGGCGCGGAGCAGAACGGCGAATCGCTGTACGGTACGGTCACGCAAGGGTTGATGCAGGCATACGAGAGGTATATCCGTCAGCAACACGGCAAGCATACCAAGGGGTTGATTGTACTAGATCGGCGAAACGAGACGCGCGATCTTGAGTTACTAGCGTGGTCGCAGAGCCACCTATTTTCTGCATCTGACGTCTTCCGCGGTGGATTCGATCGCCTTGTAGAAACGCCAAAGCTGGTCCGCTCCGAGTGGCACCACGGCATTCAGGCTGTCGATAATGTCGCGCGCGTACTTGGTCGCGTGTACCGCTACCGAGTGCTGGGTGACATGTACAAGGCGTACGACACCGAATTCGGGAACGAGCTTGATGCTCTCATGCACGAGATTCCGCCGAACT
>CAZVPE010000378.1:0-4255 GCA_964628155.1 uncultured Polyangiaceae bacterium
CAATTTCATCGAAGCCACGCGGATCGTCAAAGACGCCTGCCCGGGCGCGAAGATCTCCGGCGGCGTGAGCAATCTCTCCTTCTCGTTCCGCGGCAACAACGTCGTCCGCGAGGCGATGCACTCGGCCTTCTTGTTCCACGCGATACGCGCCGGAATGGACATGGGGATCGTCAACGCCGGACAGATCGGGGTCTACGAAGACATCCCCAAAGACCTGCTCGATCACGTCGAAGACGTGATCTTCGACCGCCGCCCCGACGCCACCGAACGTCTGGTCGTCTTTGCCGACAGCGTGAAAGGCGCTGGGAAGAAGAGAGAGCAAGACCTCGCCTGGCGGGAAGCATCCGTCGAGCAGCGCATCGAGCACGCGCTCGTGCACGGCATCGTCGACTTCATCGAGATCGACACCGAAGAGGCGCGCGCGAGGTCCACACGCCCGCTCGACGTCATCGAGGGGCCGCTGATGGACGGCATGCGTGTCGTCGGCGATCTCTTCGGCGCCGGCAAGATGTTCCTCCCGCAAGTGGTCAAGAGCGCGCGCGCGATGAAGCGCGCGGTCGCGTACCTCCTGCCTTTCATGGAAGAGGAAAAGGCCCGACTCGGCACGCAAATGCGCCAGAGCAACACGAAGATCTTGATGGCCACCGTCAAAGGCGACGTCCACGACATCGGCAAGAACATCGTGGGGGTCGTCCTCGGGTGCAACGGCTACGACGTCGTGGACCTCGGGGTGATGGTCCCTTGCGACAAGATCCTCGACACGGCGATCGAACAAAAGTGCGACGTCGTCGGCCTCTCCGGCCTCATCACGCCGTCGCTCGACGAGATGGTCACCGTGGCCAAAGAGATGAAGCGACGAAAGATGGTGCTGCCGCTCCTCATCGGCGGCGCCACGACGAGCCGCCAGCACACGGCCGTCAAGATCGCGCCCGAGTACGACGGCGCGACGGTGCACGTGCTCGACGCGTCGCGCGCGGTCTCTACGGTGTCGTCGCTCCTCGACCCGAAGAAGAGCACCGATTTTCTCCAAAAGACGCGCGAAGACCACGAGCAGCTCCGCCGGCTCCACGCGCACAAGCGCGCCAAACCAGTCGTTGCGTTCGCCGAGGCCAACGAGCGCCGCTTGCGGATCGAGTGGCGGGGAGAAGACGTCGTAGAGCCTGCCTTCACGGGATTGCGCGTGCTCGACGACGTGCCCCTCGCCGAGATCGTCGAATACATCGACTGGACGTTCTTCTTCACCGCGTGGGAGCTGGTCGGCAAATTCCCCGCGATCCTGGACGACCCGCGGTACGGGTCGGCCGCGCGAGACCTCTACGCCCACGGCCGCGCCCTGCTGGACCGCATCGTCCGCGAAAAGCGCCTCGTCGCGAAGGCGGCGTACGGCCTGTGGCCGGCCCAGAGCGAGGGCAACGACATCGTCTTCTACGAGGACGAGTCGCGCCAGCGACCGATCGTCCGATTCCCGATGCTCCGCCAGCAGCAGGAAAAGACCGACCCTGGGCCCCACATCGCGCTCTCCGACTTCGTGGCCCCGAAGAGCAGTGGGGTCCGCGATTGGGCCGGAGCGTTCGTGGTCACCGCCGGCATCGGCGTGCAGGAGCTCGCGTCCGCGTACGAGAAGGAGCTCGACGACTACCACGCGATCATGACCAAGGCGCTGGCTGACCGCCTTGCCGAGGCGTTGACCGAAATGCTCCACGAGCGAGTGCGGCAGGCGTGGTACGCGCCCGGCGAAGCGAACCCCAAAGACGCCCTCATCGCCGAGAAGTACCGGGGTATCCGCCCGGCGTTCGGGTATCCGGCGTGCCCCGACCACTCCGAAAAGCTCGCCCTCTTCGACCTTCTCCAAGCGGGCGCCGTCGGTGTCTCGCTGACCGAGCACGGAGCGATGCTCCCCGCCGCGAGCGTGAGCGGTCTCTACATCGGACATCCGCAGGCGCGGTACTTCAACGTGGGCCGTGTCGGGCGCGACCAGGTCGAGGACTACGCCCGCCGCAAGGGGATGGCACTGCACGAGGTCGAACGGTGGCTTGCGCCCAACCTCGCCTACGAGCCGATAGTCGCACCTTCCTAACGCGTTGCGCTAAGCCGCGAAGGCGTCCTTCCGAGGACGCCGTCTACGCGCTAAGAGTGCGGTGTGACCACGATGAGGGCACTCGAACCCGCTGTGGCGGAGCAGCCCGCGCTGGCGCCCGAGCTGCTCGTCCGGATCTACGACGGGATGCTCCGGTCGCGCTGCCTCGAAGAGCGGCTCATTCGCATGAACAAGCAGGGGGACGGCTTTTTCTGGATTGGCGGCCCGGGCGAAGAGGCGCTCAATACGCCGCTCGGGATGCTCGTCCACAAGGGACAAGGCCCGGAGTACGATTATTTGCATTTGCACTACCGATCGAGCGCGACCTTGCTCGCGATGGGCGCCGATCCGGTCGACACGCTCCGGCAGATGAAGAGCACCAGCGCGGACATTTACTCGCGCGGTAGAAACTTCTGCAACCACTACTCCGTACGCAAGTGGAATGTCTTGCCGGTCTCGTCGCCGATCGAAGTCCAGTTTTCGATGGCGCCCGGCACAGCGCTCGCCAACAAGCGGGCCGGAGGCCGGGGGATCACGATCGTGCAGGGCGGCGACGCCGGGACGGCGGAACCCGACTTCGCGACGTGCCTCATCTGGTGTTCGCGGCCGGGCCGAGAGCTTCCATGCCTGATGATCGTGGCGAACAACGAGTGGGGAATCTCCACTCCGGCCCGCGAGCAGCACGGCGAAAAGCACATCGCCGATCGCGGCCGAGCCTTCGGAATCAAGAACGCGGTCATCGACGGAAACGACCCCGAGGTTTGCTACCAGGAGCTCGAGAAGGCAATCGGCTACGTGCGCTCGGAGCGAAAGCCATTTCTTCTCGAGGCGACCGTGTCGCGCCTGTATGGGCATTCGTCGGCCTCCGGCGCCAACTTCGTCTCCGACGAAATCGATTGCCTCACGCAGTTCGAAGAGAGGCTCGAGTCCCGCCGGATCCTGACGCGCGCAGAGATGGACGAGCTGCGCGCTCGCTACACTCAGGAGCTGCTCGAGGCGACCAAGCGCGTGCGCGACGAGCCCGTCCCGACGGGCGCCGATATCTGGAACCACGTCTTCGCGGACCGCGACGTGGTCGGAGACACGGCGAGGGCCCAAGCGCCCGCGTCCGGCGACGCCGATCGAGCGCGAAACGGGGCGCGATAGATGGCCACGGTCGTCCAAGCCATTCGCCTCGCCTTGCACGTCGGCGAGGTCCGCCTGGGGGTGACCGACGTATTCGGTCAAGACGTCGGGCCGCCGCTCGGCGGCGTCTTCACGCAGTCGCAGGGTTTGACCACGGCGTGGAACACGCCGCTCGACGAGCGCGGGATCGTGGGCACGGCGATCGGCCTCGCGCTCGCCGGTCAGCGCCCGGTCGCCGAGATCCAGTTCTGCGACTACGCGTTCAACATGATCGACCTGCTCAAGATCGCGGGCGGAATCTGCTGGACCTCTGCGGGCGACTACAACTGCCCGATGGTCCTCATGACGCCAGTCGGAAGCGGCATTCGCGGCAGCATTTACCACTCTCATTCGTTCGACGCGCAGGCGACGCGGATCCCCGGCTGGAAGATCGTGATGCCGAGCAATCCCCTCGACGCGTACGGGCTGATGCTCTCGGCGATCGCCGATCCGAACCCCGTGATGTATTTGGCGCCGAAGGCCCTCCTTCGCGCGAAGGCCGAGCCGACTGAGCGGATCCCGGGCGAGCCGGAAGACGAGCGCCTCTTGTCGCGGATGATCGACGCGCCGCTCGGCGATCGATCGAGATGGCGCCCAGACTGGCCGCCCGTCGAGGACCTGTTCATTCCCATCGGCCAGGCGCGGGTGTGCCGCGAAGGGCGCCACGTGACGATCGTGACCTACGGGCGCATGGTCCCCGTGGCGATGCAGGCCGCGAATCGGCTCGCGGGCGAGAGCATCGAAGTGGAAGTGATCGACCTTCGATCGCTGAGTCCGTACGACTGGGAAGCCGTGAAGGGGAGCGTCCTCAAGACCAACCGGGTTCTCTTTCTGAACGAGGACACCGAAGTGACCAACTTCGGGGAGCATCTGCTCCGCCGGACGACCGAAGAGCTCTTCTATCAACTCTACGCGCCGCCGCGCTTGCTCGCCGGAGCGCACGTGCCGGGCGTGGGCCTGGCCGACGCGCTCGAGCGAGCGAGCGTTCCGCAGCTCGAGCAAGTGGTGACGGTG
>CAZVPE010000379.1:0-4246 GCA_964628155.1 uncultured Polyangiaceae bacterium
GTTCCCTGCGACGTGGCCACGATGCTGGCGACCAATTGCAACGCCTGTCATGGCGACCCCCCCATTCCGGGCGCCCTCGCAGGTCTGGTCACCTACGCCGATCTGATGGCGCCCTCCCAGGAAATGCCAAGCCAAAACGAGGCGCAACTCTCGCTCTCCCGTATGAAGAACTTTACGATGCCGATGCCGCCCGGCGGCACGCCTGCGGCAGCCGCTGTAGCCACGCTCCAGAACTGGATCAACGCGGGCTACCCCACGGGCTCCTGTGCAACGGCTCCCACGACCGGAGGCACGACCGGCGGCACGCCAGCGGGCCACGCGGATGCGGGATCGGACGCTGCTCCGGGGGCCACGGGGCCGACACCTCCCACGACGACGTCCGCCGTATTCGCGAACGCGCCGGCGTTCACAGCGGGCACGGGCGTCAGCGGCCACCACAATGCCGGACAGGATTGCAATCAGGGCTGCCATAACCACGGCTTCACGATCGCCGGAACCCTCTACGACTCCGCGGGAGCCGCGATCGGCGGCGCGGAAGTTCGCCTCGTGGACTCCACGGGTCAGGTGATAAGCATCTACACGGCGACGGGCGGCTCCCAGGGGAACTTCTACAGTAAGACGAAGTTCGTCGGTCCGGCGCACATTGGCGTCCGCAACGCAACCGGCACCCAGACGATGGTCACGGCAATTCAGTCGACCGCACAGGCACCGGCTTCGACGGGCGGCGCCTGCAGCGCTTGCCACTGCACCGGCGGAGGTTGCACCATCGCCGCAATCCACTTGCCGTAACGTGGGCCTCGAAGAGCAACCTCCCGGCCGTCGCGATGGGAAGCGCGCAAGCAAGTCGACGACCCTGGCATGCTTGGTGGTCTCGTTCGGTTGCGGCGCGGGCACCGACCTGAACCAACTCGCTTCTGTCGATCCCGTCGCCGATGCAACCCCGGCGGCTTGGGTCTCGGGCGACGCGGCCTCGTTTCCAGATCCGTTCAGCGGCGCACCTCCTTTCTCGTCCCAGATGGGAACCGACTCCCACAATGCCGGCAAGTCTTGCATCGAGTCCGGCTGTCACGGTTCAGTGGCCGCTGCCGAGAGCTTCCTCGTTGGCGGCACCGTTTACGCTGACTACAAGGGAACGACGCCTGCGCCGGGCGTGGAGGTGCGCATCGCCGATTCGACCGGGCACGCGACCAGTACGTATTCCGGGCCGGAGGGCAATTTTTTCATCACGAGCGCCAACGCGGGCGGGGTTACCCTCCCGGCCGTTGTCGGCGCTCGCACGGCGAGTTCGATCCGACCCATGATCACGACGTTGACGGTCAGCATGGGATCATGTGCCCAGACACCGTGTCACGTCCCGGGGGGAAGCCCCATCGGCGCGACAGGCAACTACTACCCCATTCATGTTCCCTGAACGGCGCGATGCGCCGAGCGGGCGTGGGAAACCTGGTACGTGGAGGAAACACAGATGACCGGGCATTCGGAACGGCCGCACCCGAAGCAGAACCCCCGCGAGGTGTTCGATTCGTTCACGGACGTCCCAACGGATCTCATCACGCTTCCGCCGGCCCTCATCGAGGCCCTGAGGGCGCTCGCGCCAAAGCGCCGGCCGAGAAAGTGGCCATACGTGGTCGCTGCCGTCGCGTGTATCGGGTCGATGTCCGGCCTGCGCAACTTCTGGCCCGGCCATCCGAACTCGGCCGGGGCCGCCGTCGCCGCATCACAACTTTCGGCGTCGACTTCTGGCGCCGCGTCGGCCACGGCCGACTCTGCGGCGACCTCCCGTTCCCTCGGTCCCAATGACACGCCATCGGGATCGGGCGGCTCGCCGGCAAGCTCGCCGGCCGCTGTCCGTCCCACAATCTCGTTGGACGAAATCCCGCAGGCGCCCCCACCGAAGGCTTCGAAGGCGACGAAGCATCGGACCCAGCGTTCTCCACGATGAACAGAGCCGCGAGCTCGATGGCGCCGTCTCAGCGACGGCGGCGTATCGGTTTTTGGATTACGATTTTCGTTCTCCTCTCGGTCACAACGCTCCTCACGTACCGCGGCGTCGGCTTCTACCGACTCAACATCGCCGAGCGGCCGATACATCCGGACTATCACACGCTCAACCCCGCCGGTTTTCTCGGCCACGGCTATGGAATCGTCGGCACGCTGCTGATTTTTACGAATCTGCTCTACCTCGTCCGAAGGCGATTCGCGAAATACATCCCCGATCGCGTGGGCTCGGTGAAAGCATGGCTCAACGGCCACGCGTTTACAGGACTCGCGGGCTCGCTCCTCGTCGCGTTTCACTCGGCGTTTCAGCTCCGGACGCCGATCGCGACCGTCACTTCCGCGAGTCTCGCCATCGTGGTCGGCACGGGCCTGGTCGGGTTTTATCTCCACGCGCTTCTGCCAAACGCCGGCCTTAGGCCCCTCGACCGGCGACTCGCCGAGCTTCGGCCCCTTTTGCCGGGGCTCGTCGTGTGCGTCGAGGATTTCGTTAGGAAGGCCCCGGTCACCACGCTCCCGCACGATGCGTCGTTCCCGAGGACGCTGTTCACGATTCCTCGTTGGGTGTTCGAAGCGCGCGGACGCCGCCGCGGGGTCAGAACGGCCGCACAGGGCGACAAGCTGTTCCGCGCCTTGAAGAAGACAGAACCCGCGCTCGCCCAGGCATTCCTCGTCGAACTCGGGGACTTCGCGGCCAAAGAAGTCGACACGCATGCCGGGGCCGCCATGATGCGCACCTGGCGATCGCTCCACGGATTTCTCGCGGTCCTCTTGTTCGTGAGTGTGTCACTCCATGTCTACGTTGCTTGGTATTACGGCTTCCGCTGGATATTCACTCGATGAACAGGGTCCGCTTCGGGTGGACAGTCTGCGCTCTGGCGATCTTGCTCATGTCCGCGCTCGCGCGCGTCGCCGGCGCGCAGCTGCTCTCTCCCGGAGCCCTCTCTCGCGCGCACGCGTCCATCGAGGGCGACGCCCACTGCGGCGACTGCCATAGCTCCGGCAAGCGCGTCGATCAGGGAGCCTGTTTGAAGTGTCACGGCGATCTCGGCGCAAGAATCGCCGCGGGTCAGGGGCTGCACGGGCTGCAGTACAAGAACCAGCCCTGCGAGAAATGCCACGTCGAGCACCTCGGCGTCGGGACCGAGCAGGTCCGCTGGCCCGGGGGCGATCGGTCCAAGCTCGATCACGCGCTGACCGGCTGGCCGCTCGACGGCGCCCACAAGACGACCCCCTGCAACAAATGCCACACCAAGCTCAACACCCGAGGCGCGCCCACGCTCCTCGGCTTGTCGCGGACGTGCACGTCCTGTCACAAGGATCCCCACGAGGGCCGGTTCGGCGCTGCGTGCACCAGCTGTCACGACGAGGTGACGTGGAAGAATCTTCGCCTTCAGGACTTCAACCATGACCAAGCGAAGTTTCCGCTCCACGGCGCCCACGCGACCGTGCAGTGCGCCAAGTGCCACTTCGAGCCGCCGAAATACCTCGGGCTGAAGTTCGCCTTGTGCGGAGACTGCCACAAAGATCCCCACGCGGGGCGACTCGGAGCAGGATGCACGGACTGTCATGACGAGACCCGGTGGAAGCCCGTCTCGTTCGCGCATACCGGGGCCAAGCACCCCGGTTTGAGCCTGGCCGCTGGCCACGCGCCCGTCGCGTGCCGTGCGTGCCACGATCGCGGAAACCTCGCGGCGCCGTCGAAGGGGAGCGAATGTGTTTCATGCCACAGGCCGGTGCACGATGCGCCCTTCGGCAGGGCGTGCGACGGCTGTCACAGCTCCATTCAATGGGTGGGTTTGCCACGCAGCGTGGGACTCGCCGCTCACCCGCGAACGGTCTATCCGCTGACCGGCCGTCACTCCGAGGCCACCTGCGCCAGCTGTCACCGACCCGATCTCCCTGCCGATCGGCGGTTCCGCAAACTCTCCTTTGCCCGGTGCGCCGATTGCCACGAGGATCGGCACAAGGGCGAATTCGCTTCGGCCGACCGCGGTGAATGCAAGCCCTGCCACACGACCAGCGGATTTCATCCGACGCTTTTTGGTCCCGACCTCCACGCGGCAACGACGTTCCCGCTCCTCGGCAGGCACATGGCTGCACCGTGCTCCGCATGCCATACGAGCCCGCGCCCGCGCGTCGATCTGCAGATATCGAAGAAAGCGTGCGGCGATTGCCACGCCAATCCGCATGGGGATCAGTTTGCGAAGGAGATGGCGCAAGGAGGCTGCGCGCACTGCCACGACCCCCG
>CAZVPE010000380.1:0-4246 GCA_964628155.1 uncultured Polyangiaceae bacterium
GCGCCGCTCGGGTAGTAGCACGCGGTTCCGTCGCCATAGATCGCGTAGCGATTGGTCGTCCCGGGATCCGTGGAACCCCACGGGTATTCCAGCTGATTGCTCCCACCCGCCGCTGCGAATTCCCATTCTGCTTCGCTCGGCAGGAAACCTCCGTCCCAAATACAGAATGCGTACGCCTCGTACCAGTTCACGCAGTTGATCGGCAGACTTTCCTGCGTGGTCGGCGACGATGTCCACGTTGCGTAGCTGGCGTCGCAGGTCAGGTTGGTGTCCGTCGGCGAAATGTTGACACTGTCCGCTGGTAGCCATCCCGGCTCGTAACCCCCCGCGCTCGCATTCAGGCCGCTGCCTCCATTCAAGTGCAGATGCCTGCCCGATCCCGCTGCGGGCGTGTAGCCGGCGCTCCAAGCCGCCACGAACCGCCGAAACCGTCCAACCGTCACGAGATACTTGTCGAGGTGGAACGCGCTCACGGTCGCGGGGTCTGCAAGACCAATCGCTCCCGTTCCGTCATTGGTATACGTCCGGTAGTAAGTGCCCCCTGGCACCTCCAAGCTCGTGCAGCAATTCTCCCTTGGCGACCCGCAGTCGGTGAGGCCTTTGCCGCTCGCCTGACAACTGGTGCCCACTGTCGTCGAGCCCGCGCTGCCGCTTCCCTCGGCGGAACTTGCGTCTTCTGCGTGGTCGCTCCTCGACCCCGATCCACAGCCCGCAACGACGAGGGGGGGACGCCAGCACCAGAAGAACGTGAATCCGCCGCATCGACCCATGCCACCTGATGTCAGTCACTCGCCCCGCGCGAGATTCCCGCGGCCATGTTCTCGGTCGCGAGAATCCCCGGCTGCTCCACACCTGGTCCAGTGGCCGGCCCGAGACGGTTTCGCGTACCAACCGTCGTCGCTCGCGAGAGCGCAGCGCATTTCGTCGCCGACTGCACATCGGCGTTTCGGCGACTTGCTCTTTGTCAGAGCTGGGCTGGCCGGCGGCTAAGGCTACGGGGCGAGCTGCCGTTCCACGGAGCATGGTGTGCGGGTGGGCATCGTCGAAGGGCTCCTTTGCCGGGACGGAGGACTTACGCGTCACTACCTGCGGCTTGCACGGGATGTCATGAGCTCAATCCCCCCTTTACCCCAGCCGAGGACACCTGGGCGACCGAGCTGCCAATCGCACGGGTTGCTTCTCGACGACCAGGGAGGGTGCGCACGGTGCGCCGCCGAAGTCCTCAAAGTCCATGAACGTCGCTTTCTGCGCGCCACCTGCGCGGCTGCCGCGGTGGTGGTCGCCGTACTCGGGGGCACAATCCTGCTTCGGACGGCGAACGCGAGCGCCGTTTGCACGCCGCGAGCGTCGTCCGAGGCGGTGAGCATCGTCGTTTTCGGAGCCAACTGGTGTGGAAGCTGCCGAGCCGCAAAAGCTTGGCTCGAAAAGGAGGGCTACGATTACGAATGGCACGACGTGGACGACGCTGCGACCGGGCGACTCCTTCGAACGCAGGCAAAGGTGTCGCCCGGACGGATCGCCATCCCAGTCATCGGCGTGGACGGCGATTACTCCCAAGGGTTCAACCCAGGCACTCTTCAGCGCCGAATCGAGGAAGCGCGGGAGCGCTGCAAGACGACGCCCACCCAATGACGTGAGCCCGCTTGGCGGCCGATTTCTGGGGGTCCGCCCGCAAGTCGGCGCATCGGTTCCCCACGACGCCGCGCGTCGCGCTGCCATTCCGGCGGGCGACGCGGCGATTGATCGCCTATCTTTGCGTGCAAGCTGAACCTCGAGCCGAACGTCCCGTCCCCCCCCCCCGGCCGGCGCTCCCCTACCATGGGGCGCCGCATTGTGTTCTTCAGTGCGCTCGCCCTTCTCGGTTGCGGCAGCGTCGCCGAGCTTCTCGGCGTCATCGCCGTCGATGCGGGAGCCGGACCGTCGACTCCCGATGACGCGCAAGTGCCCAGCGACGCGCAAGTGCTCGACGCACAATCCGAAGCGACCGTTGACGCCGCGTCCCCGTGCGACCTTTCCAAAGCGTTCGGCCCTCCGGCGCTTCTGAGTAGTCTTCAATCTCCCGACAAACAGGGCGGTCTGCGCCTCCTGCCCGACGAACTGAAGGGCTACTTCTGGAGCGCGCGCGACGGCGGCCCCGGATTCATCAATCTTTATGAGTTGTCGCGCACGAGCCTCGACGCTTCGTTCGGGGGCGTCAAGCTCCTCAACAACGTGAATTTCCCGTCGTCACTCAACATGGACCCGACGATAACCGCGAACGGGGGCTTGCTCATTTACCGTTATCGAATGGGCCGCACGGACAGCGGCGTCGACCAGCTCTATTGGGCGGAACGGGCGGACGCCACGAGCGACTTTCCTGTCGGTACGCCGGTGCCGGGATTGGAAGCCGGCACGATGTACAACGTGCAGCCGTACGTTTTACCCGACGGCACCGAGCTCTACTTCTCGTCGATCAGCGGAACAGGGTTTGGCATCTATCGATCGTTGTTCGGGGGCGGGGCATTCGGGGCCGCTTCCCCCCTGAGCGAACTCAATTTGCCTGGCGCCAACGAGGGCGACCCACTCGTGACTGCCGACGATTTGACGATCTACTTTTCCTCGACGAGGCCCGGCGGCATGGGCTTGCAGGATATCTGGATGGCCCAACGCCCGGACAAGTCATCGGCCTTCACCGGCTTGGTCAATCTGAAGAATATCAACTCGTCGGGCGTCGACGCGCCCACCTGGATTTCCCCCGACGGGTGCCGCCTGTACTTGAGCAGCGACCGTGCGGATGCGGGTTTCGACCTTTACGTCGCCACCCGTCTCCCGTAACCGGTTCCCAACGAGCTGTCCGGGCTCGAGCCGCTGGTGAGTTCTCATCCAGGGCCGGCATCGGCTTCGGCGCACGCAACAGTGGCGCACCATCCGGGGCCTATCGCGTGACACTGGCAAGCCCGAAGCGTCCCGCCGCCATCGCTCGCGCAACTGCCAAAAAAGCAGGTCGTTCCATACGGGCACATTCCTTCCCCCGGAATGCCGCACGACCAGGGGGGTGGGACGGGACAGCGCAGATCGCACGTCGCCGTGCCGTCCGCGTTGCACGTGCAGCCGTACCGAGTCGTTCCGTCGGGGCAGAGCCCTAGCGGGCACCAGGACCCCGCGCTGCACGGGGATTGGTCCTCCAGCTGGCAAGTCTTGCCTGCCTCCGCAGTGTCGGCGTGGAAGCCCAGTCCTCCATCGCCGCAGGGAGAAGTGGAGCAGGACGAGTTCCCTCCCCTATTGCAGGAACAGACGACCGCCGTCGGCGCCGCACCAGCGCAGTCGCCGAAAGCGCACTGCGAGCCGTACGGGCAGGTGCCCAGCCCGGGAATCGTGCACGGTGGCGGAGTAGGGCACGTGAGATCGCAGGTTGTCGTGCCGTCCGGGTTACAGAAGCACCCGTACTGCGTGATGTTGTCGGGGCAGATGCCCAGCGGGCACCACGACCCAGCGCTGCAGTTGTAGTTCCCCTCCAGCACGCACGTCGCCCCTGCGTCTGCTCCGAAGGGCGGGCCGGCATCGGCGCCCGGTGGTTCGCAGTCGCAGGTATTTCCGTGCTCGGAGCCGGCGTACACGAAGCTAGCGGGGCACTTGTACGCGCAGGCGGTGCAGGTGCCGCAGCCTGCACTCTGCGTCTCACCGGCAGGGCAGCTACCGGCGCACGGAACGCACTGACAATCGGGAGTCGCCGCGGAGCCCGGCCCGCACGCCATCGGTCCGCAAAAATTAGAGTCGAAGTACGCGTCATAGGAGGGCGGCGAGTCCGAGGAATACGCCGAATCGTCGACCGTCGCGTCGTATGGCGAGGGCTCGGGGGAATCCTGGCCCTCGTCTTGATGAGCGTCCGCGCGAGTCCCGTCCGCGAGAGGCTCCTCGTCGGCGCCCGCCTCGACCAGCAGGCAAGTGCACGCAGCTCCCGCCATCGCTTCGACCGAGCCGGCGGGGCAGCCCCCCGGTGGGCACGCGGTCGTCGCGTCCGGGTCCGGCCCGCCTGGCCAGATTCCAACGGTCGACTCACACGCGCAGCTCGCGGCGTCCCAGCTTTCATTGGTGGCGCAGGGAGGTGGGGAACAGAGGCTGGCATCGCGCGCGTCGTCAGTGAACGGGTTTTGCGACCGACCGCCGCAACCAAAGGCGAGCGCGAAGAAGAGCCATCCTAAACGCAAGAGCGCGGCCTGAGGCCCGCGATGCCATGAGTGCTGCATAAGGCCTCTCGATGAACGAA
>CAZVPE010000381.1:0-4228 GCA_964628155.1 uncultured Polyangiaceae bacterium
ACCGTGGAATCTCGTCGCCGCCGCGTACGCCAACGAGATCGTGCCGATGTTCGAGCACTACTCCGCGGAAGCGCTCAGGCTTGCCAAGGTCCCGTCGGGAGGGGCGATCGTTGACGTCGCCGCCGGCCCCGGCACTCTCTCCGTGCTCGCGGCGCGGGCGCAGCACCACGTCTCGGCGGTCGACTTCTCGGAGGAGATGGTCAGCCAGCTCCGCCTGCGGCTAGACCGCGAGCAGCTCACGAATGTCGACGTGACGGTTGGCGATGGAATGCGGCTTCCGTACGCCAATGGCGCATTCCAGGGCGCGTTCTCGATGTTCGGGCTGATGTTCTTTCCCGATCGTGGGCGCGGATTCCGCGAGCTTCATCGTGTCCTGGCCGACGGCGCGCGTGCGGTGGTCTCGAGCTGGTTGCCCCTTGACCGTGTTCCTCGGCTCGCGCTTGCGCTCGCCGCCCTGCGGGAACTCCTCCCTCCGCCCCCCGGCACGCCGCCCTTCGCCCCGCCGCTCGCGCAGCGTGACGAATGCATCGCCGAGATGAGCGCGGCCGGATTTCGCGATGTCGAGGTCGTCGAGGTCACGCACGAGAGCACGGCGCCGTCGACCAAGGAGCTCTGGGCCAGCATGGAGCGGACGACCGCGCCGCTGGCGCTGGCGAAATCGCAGTTCCGCGAGCGATGGGGAACCGTGTCGCAGGCGATCGAGGACAAGCTCGTCGCGGCGTTCGGCGATGGCCCGCAGCCTATGCGGATGCCCGCATTTCTGACGATCGGCGTGCGGTAGTTGGCCCGCGATGCAAGGGTCGCTCACCGCTCCAGCGAAAAGTGCGCGCGATTCGTCGACGATCCGGCGCGATCCAGTTCTGGAGGAATACGGGAGGCCACAGGAGCATGTCCATGCCCTTCTGAAGCACCCCAACGGGGCTCGTTCGGATGACGCGACCGCACGTCTTCAGAACCTACTCACGGCCGCGCCTTCGCGGTCGGAAGACGCTCTCAGCGTGCGAGGCGATCGGGCTGCTTTCGTGCCCGTGGTGCAGGCACTGCCGCCTCGCCAGCGCGCCGTGCTGATCCTCCACGATGTGCTCGACTGGGCGAGCGCCCTGACCGGCGAAGAGAGCGCGTCGACGATGCTCGGCGGCATCGCGAAGACGAAATATCGGACGCGAAAGATCGCGCGAATCCGTGGCGGGACCACGGGACGCGGTAAGTCGTGCGCGCGACAGGGCTTGCCATGGTCCCGTCCGTCCACCGGCGTCAGGACGAGTGCGGTTGATAGCGAGCGGGGCTGTCAGAGCAAAGAGCGGGCGAAGGTCTCCCCCGCTGCCTAACCGCTGTACCCGAAGCACACAGCGGCCATCGAGACATCGCCTTCCGTCGGACCCCGAAAGTGATGCGCAGGCGAGCAGACCACGGAAGTTGACGAGGTCGAACGTGGCGGCCAACCGCCTACGGTCGGCGTTCCGCGCCGACCGAGCTTGCGAAAGGGACGAGACACCTCGGAGCCGGGCCGATTAGGTCCGACCGCCCCGCCGCTCGCAGCGCCTCGCGCGCGAGCGACCACTGCGCCTCGTCCCACCAATAGAGGAGGGCTTTCATCCTCTTTTTCTCGCGCAGATCGCGCACGACGGGCACTGGTTCGTTGGTCAGCGGATCGATGCCCGTGTAGAACATGGTCGTGGCGATGGCCATCGGCGTGGGGATGAAATCCTGCACTTGCCTCGGACGCATGTTGCGCGCCTTGAGCCACAGCGCCAGCTCGATGGTGTCGCTCAGCGTGGAACCAGGATGCGCAGTAATGAAGTAGGGAACGAGGTACTGCTCCTTGCCCGCTTGCTCGCTTGCGTGGCAGAAGGCCTGCGCAAACCGCTCGTAGTGTTCGATCGGAGGTTTCTTCATTTTGTCGAGCACTCCTGGGCTCGTGTGCTCGGGCGCGACGCTGAGCTGACCGCCCGTATGGTGGCGCGCGAGCTCGCGCACGAATTCCGGGCTGCGCGCAGCCAGGTCATAGCGTACCCCACTGGCGACATAGGCGCGTTTGACTCCGGGCTCTTGACGCACCCGCTTCAAGAGGTCGACGAGGGGGCCGTGGTCGGTGACCAGGTTGTCGCAAATGCCCGGATGAACGCACGAGAGACGCCGGCACGCTTGCTCGGTAGCATCGTCGCGGCAGCGCATCTTGTACATGTTGGCGGTTGGGCCGCCGACGTCGGTGATCGTCCCGCGAAAGTCTTCCATGCGCGACAGCGCGCGCACCTCCCGCAACACGTTGTCCGCGCTGCGGCTCTGAATGATACGCCCTTCGTGCTCGGTGATACTGCAGAAGGTGCAGCCGCCGAAGCAGCCGCGCATCGTGACGATGGAATGCTTCACAGTCTCGAACGCTGGTATTCGCGCGCCCTCGTAGTTGGGGTGTGGGCTGCGCGCGAACGGCAAGTCGTAGAGCGCGTCCATGTCGCTCTCATCGAGGGGCAACGCAGGAGGGTTGAAGTAGACTGCCTCCGCTCCGTGGGGCTGAAGCAGCGGCCTCGCGTTGTGCGCGTTCGTCTCGTTCTGCAAGAGTCGCGACATTTTGGCGAACGCTACCTTGTCGCTACAGACCTCTTCATACGAGTGCAAGAGGACCACTTTGCCGTCGGTGACGTAGCGACTCGCGTTTGCGGCAATGTCCGCCCAAGCCCGCTTGTTCTTCTTCACGTGGGCCGTCCCGCGAATGTCGGCGAGAGCGTCCACGCGTTCACCACCGTCCAGTCGACGCGCGATCTCCCATGCGGCGCGCTCTCCCATGCCAAAGACGAGCAAGTCTGCTTTGCTGTCGAGCAGGATCGAGCGGCGTACCGAATCGCTCCAATAGTCGTAGTGGGCGATGCGTCGAAGCGATGCCTCGATCCCCCCGAGGACGACGGGAAGGCCCGGAAACGCTTGGCGGCATAGATTGCTGTAGACAATCGTCGCGCGATTCGGGCGCAGGTTCGTGCGGCCGTCGGGCGAGTATTGATCCTCCGATCGCGTCTTTTTTTGCGCGGTCAGGCGCGAGAGCATTGAGTCGAGGTTGCCCGCACTAACCCCGACGAAGAGCCGCGGTCGCCCCATCCGCGACACGTCCTCGACCGTGGTCCAGCGGGGCTGAGCGACGATTCCGACGCGATACCCTCGCCCTTCCAGGAAACGGGCCACGAGAACGGGGCCGAACGCTGGATGGTCGACGTACGCGTCGCCGGTGACGATGAGAATGTCGAGCTCATCCCATCGACGCGCGCGCATTTCTTCGAGGGTAGTTGGTAGAAACGCTTTCGGATCGCGCGCAGGGCGGCCGCGCGATGACACGTGCAGGGTGACGAGGGACATATGGGCGGAGAGAATGACCGAGCGGAGCGGGCGGCGCCACGGCGAATCGTCTTCCCGACCATGATGACGATGCGGAAGATCGAGTCGCGACCATCGCAGTAGCTCGGCGCGGCTAGGCGGCTATGCGGCGGTGCGCCCGGCCGCTCCGGAGCGCTGTTTCTGCTGTCGCACGGGCTCCCTTCGTGAGGGCAGCCGCGGAACGGGAGATCTCTCGCCGGAGAGCGTGGTGTCGCCAGTGTCGCCAGCTCTCACGCCGCGGCTAGCCCCTGGACGGATGGCCGAATAGCAGCGGGTCGCGACCTGCCCCGGCCTGTTCATTCGAGCGTATCGCGCATCAACGGCCGCGACGACGGCTACGCCTCGAGTGCGAAGCTCGCTGCGCGGATCCGTCCGAGTCGGACGGTGAACGCCAATGACGGACGGTGAACGCCAATGACCTTCGGATCTTCCGGGTGGGTCACGATCCGGCCGCCGGCGATGCCCCGTAAGCGTCATGGGATGGATCTAGAAAGGACCCGGAAGTGGATCAATCCAAAACGGCCGCTGAAGGCGCGGCATCGACTTCGGTCGTGAGATTGGACGGCTTGTTGTCACGGGTTTGGATGGAGCCTGACGGAATGCGCACTGGCAGCAAGTGACGGTTGACGTTGCGCGGTGTACGTCGCACGTTCCATGCGTCGCCGACGGCATCGCTCCCCGGCAACGGGGCCCGCCACAAGGAAAGGCGCTCGCGAGCCTGATTTCGTCGAGATTACCGGCGCGCGCGAGCACAACCTGGCCGTCGAGTATCTCGCCATCCCGAAGCGACAGTTCGTGATCTTCACCGGACCCAGCGGATCCGGAAAGTCCAGCCTCGCGTTCGACACGCTCTACGCCGAAGGTC
>CAZVPE010000382.1:0-4225 GCA_964628155.1 uncultured Polyangiaceae bacterium
GAAGCGGAAGGGTTGCCGCTCACGATGCGAGCCCGGCTGGATGACATCATCGTTCGATTGCGGTGATGGCCCGACGTCTCACGGTGCAAGCCACTGACGGGCGAGTGGAAGGGACACCAGCGCATCCGCATGGGTGACTGGCGAGTCATCTTCCACGTCGTCACCCCGAGCGTCATCGTCATTCGCATCGCGCACCGTTCCAAGGTCTACGAATGAAGGAGCCCCCATGAAGAAGAGCCAAGCCGTTGCCGGAACGTTGACGATCGCCGGAACCGAGTACGTGGTCATTCCGCGCGCGGAGTACTTGAAGCATCTGGGGGGCGTGCCCAAGGGCAGCGTCGAGGCGCTTTCCTTCGTGCGCAGCTCCGTAGCCGAGGGGCTCCGGGCGGCGCGCGAGAAGGCCGGCCTGACGCAAGGCGAGCTCGCCTCGAAGCTCGGCAAGAGTCAAACGCTGGTGAGCCAAGCCGAGGGGGGACGCGAGCGCGTGGGGGCTCGCTACGTCGCGGCGGTTCTCAAGGCATGCGGGCTTCCCAAAGACTGGAAGCCTGCGGGGCGGTAGGAAGGGTGTCCGGGTTCAAACCCCGAAGGGGCCACTCCGATCCGCTCGGTTTTAGAGCGACCGGCCAATGACCAGGCTGGCACTCGCGTGCCCGTACCATAGAACGTCGGCTTCGGCGCTCACGAGAATTTCCCACTTCTTTGCGATGCGGGACCCCGCCGACCCATTGTAAGCGTCGGTGCCGTCGCAATCCGCTTCCATACAGGTGCATCCCGGGGATTGGCCGCAGTCGCTTTGGTGAGTGGGCTGCCTGTGGGTGCCCCAGCCCAGCTCGATGGATGCGATGTTGTGCCAGCGAATATTGGAATGCCCTTTCTGGAGTACGTAGTCGAATCTCGCGCCCCCCGCCATGAAACTGGCCGTCGGAAGAAAGCAATCACAGTTTCCTCCGTCACCCGCCGCGGCAAAGGCCGAAGGCCCCAGGCGAAATGTGTGCGTCGCGCCCGCGGGGCACGTCCATCTGTCGGAAGAATGAGCCACTTCCATCGCGGTGTGCCACTTGACATGGGTGGAGTCGAAGGTGCGGACATCGATGTCGGCCCGGGCCGCGCTGACCTGCCTGGCCCTGGTGGTCTCGGCCTGCGGGCGGGAACAGCCTTCCGCCGAACCATCCGCTGGCGGAACGTCGGCCGGACCGGCTGACGGATCTGCGGCCGGATCAGACGGAGCAGCGCCGGGCGATGGCGGTCCGGGCGACTCGGGAGGATCCGGCCCGGGCGACGGCAGCCCGGCGGACGATTCGGACGGGGGCGGCGGGGACGGGGACACGGCCGATGTCGGCACCCCCGGACCGGACGGCGGCGCCGCGCCCATCAGCGCCGGACTTCGCCCGCTGCGCCTCATGACCCAGCGCGAGTATCAGAACACGATCCGCGATCTCGTGGGCGTTTCCGTCCAGCTCCCCACCTTGCCGGCGGACGAGCAGGACCTCGCGTCGGGCTTCGCCTTCCACACGACGGGAGTCGTGACGCAGCCCGCGGCCACCCAATACGGAAGCGCCGCCCAAGCGGTGGCGACGGCGGCGGTCGCGAAGCTCATCACTTTGTTGCCGTGCTACGGCGGCGCTGGGGCGTCCGCCGCCGCCGAGTCGGCGTGTCTGGCGTCCTTCCTCGGCCCGACCGGGTTCGCGTCGCAGATTTATCGGCGGCCGCTCACGACAACGGCCACCACCGGCGAAGTGGATCGCCTGACCGCTCTCTACCAAACGGCGCGCACGTCGTCGGGCGCGGCGATCTCCGACGCGATGGAGCTCGTCATCGAGACGATGTTGCAAACGCCCGGGTTCCTCTATCACTGGGAGCTCGATCCCGGCGCCGCGATCGTGGAAGGGGCGCTGGTCAAGCTCGGAAACTACGAGATCGCCAATCGCCTCTCGTACCTTCTGTGGGGGACAATGCCGGACGCGACGCTCTTCGCCGCTGCCGCCGCGGGGCAGCTCGGCGACATGGGCGCCGTCGAGAGTCAGGTGCGCCGGATGTTGATGGACCCCAAGGCCGCCGACACCTACGCCGACTTCTTCATCGACTGGCTGGACCTCGACATTCCGCCGGCGCCCAAAGATCCGACCATTTACCCGCAGTATGGCGACGCGCTGGCGGGGGCCATGACGGACGAGGTTCGGAGCTTCGTGGACGCGATCGTCTTCAGCGGCACCGGACGGTTCGATGACATCCTCACCGGGACATCGTCGTTCGCCAACCAGGACCTCGCGAACTTGTATGGAATTTCCGGCGTCACCGGGGCCGCGCTCGCGCCCGTGTCACTGAATCCTGCCCAGCGCTCAGGGCTGTTCACCACGGGGGCGTTTCTGAGCACGACCGGTGGGCCGGCGGGCTCGGATCCGCCTCTTCGCGGCAATGCGATCTACCAGAAACTTCTCTGCGAGCTGCTACCAGCGACCGCGCCCGCCATGCCTGCCGTCGATCCGCCGACCCCGTTTGGCACCTCGACGCGGCAGCGATTCACCGTGTACGCATCCATGCCCTGCGCGACTTCTTGCCACGCCCAGATCGATCCGCTGGGCTTCGCGTTCGAGAACTACGATGGCGTCGGCGCCTACCGGACCATCGACAACGGGGTGCTGGTCAATACCCGCGTGGGCGTGACCCTCGACGGCCTAGCGACCACGGTCGACGACGCCCGAGGCCTCTTGACGGTGATGACGACGAGCGACGAAGTGCAGACCTGCTTCGCCCGCCAGTGGCTCCGCTATGGCCTCGGACGGTTGGACACCCAAGAGGACGCGGCCTCCCTCGACGCGGCTGCGAGCGCCTTCAAGATCAGCATGCGGGACATCCGCGAGCTCGTCGTGGCGATCGCGACTTCGTCGACCTTCCGCTACCGAACCCCTGGAACGGGTGAGGTGTTGCAATGACGCCCGACCGCCGCGACCGGTATTCGAGACGGGCCTTCCTCAAGGCGCTCGGCCTCGGCATGGGCATCTTGCCCTTGCTCGACTCCGACGGCGCTGTCGCCGCGGCGGCGACGCCCCCCAAGCGGTTCATCTCCGTCACGTGGACGAACGGCATCGTGCCCTCCGATTTCTATCCCCCGGCAGGGCCGCTGACCGCGCCTCTGCCCGCGATCTTGTCGCCGCTCGAACCATGGAAATCGAACGTGCTCGCGATGCGCGGACCCGGCGCCGGCATCCTGACGGGCGGCGTGGACGCCCAGGTCATGGTCGACGCCGGCCTGATGTATGAAGGGCACTTCACCTACGGGTCGCTGCTGACGGGAAGCTACGGGAACGCGGGCCCTCCGACGGCGTCGATCGACACGCTGATGTCGGACGCTCTGACTCTGCAGGGGTTCGCCACGCCGCAGCTCAACGTGGGCTGCCGCCCCGGCCCCACCGGGACGAGCTGGAAGGCGGGGGGCGTGAGAAACCAGCCCATCACCAGTCCCTACGATCTCTACACGCTCGTCTTTGGAGGAACGACCGCCTCCTTGGTGCGGCAACGGAGCGTGCTGGATTACTGCATCGACGACCTGACGCGGTTCGAAGCGCGCCTCGGCAGCGAGGACAAAGTGAAGATCGACGCGCACCTGGCTTCGATTCGCGCGATCGAACTGGGGCTCGCCATTCCGCCGGGCTGCCAGCCAGTGTCGCCCACCCCCATCGGGTTGGATTTCACTCAGAATGCGAACTATCCCATTCAGGTCGCGATGATGATGGACCTCGTCGCCGCCGCGGTGAAGTGCGACGTCGCCCGGGCGATCACGTTCGATCTCATCGACGACGGAGGCGGTCTTAGTCTGACCTTCCCCTGGCTCGGCATCCCCAGCCCCAACTACGAGAGCATCGCTCACGAAGGCACCGCCGGCTACCCCGAAAAGACCCAAATCGACACCTGGTTCTACAGCCAGGTCGCCCGCCTCGTAGGCCAGCTCGCAGCCAACACCGAGGGTGCGTCCACGTCGCTCGACAACTCGGTCATCCTCGTCTGCAACGACATGAACGAGGGCGCAGCCGAAGAGGTGGTGAGCCTTCCCTACCTCATCGTCGGCAGCGGAGGGGGCTTCTTCAAGCAGGGGACCTGCGTGGAGTTCGCGGCCAACGTCCCGAACAATCAGCTCCTGACCAGCGTTTGCCACGCCGTGGGTTTGCCCGTCGCGAGCGTCGGGACGACATACACCGGCGATCTTGACTTGCTCTTGCAGGCCTGA
>CAZVPE010000383.1:0-4176 GCA_964628155.1 uncultured Polyangiaceae bacterium
GCCGATTCGCCCAGACCCACCGCCTCCGCCCGAAGCGTCGCATCAAACCGCAGGTCCTTGTAGCGCCCGGCCGTCAACTCCGCGAACTTCTTCGAGACAGGTCCGGCGAGCGCGCGCCCCAAGTGGGCGCCCTCGTCATTTTCCACTTCGCGAAGCGTGTTGCGCAGCAGCTTCCACGCGTCTGCGTCGGTCTCTATCTCCCTCTCCCGAGCGCGCTCGGCTCCAAGGGCTTCCTGGATTCTCTCAACCTCCTCGCGAACGGCTATGCCGCCGACCTTGGAGAGGGCGCCCTCGCTCTTGTGCAAATCCTCCTTGGCTGCCTCGAGCTCGCGGTTCGCGTCGGCAGCCAGGTGTTCGGCCGCCACCAAGTCGGCCTCCGACACGTCCTTCTCGACGGGCAGAGCGGAGAGCTCACGTGCGCGCTCCTTGACGGCCATGTCTGCAGCGACGCGATCCATCCCCTCGAGCTGCGAACGCAGCACGATGGCTTCCCCGGTTCGCGCGTTGAACTCGGCCTTGGACGCATCGAGCGCCGCAGCGGCCAAGGCGTGCGCCTTCTTCGCCGCCGCTCTTCTATGCTCAGACGCATCGACCGCTCTTTTGGCCTTGTCGACCTCGTCGGTCACGGCGACTGCAAGCGAGGTCAACTTTGCCGCGGCTTCTGCTTCGCGCCGCTCGAACGATGCAAGTTCCTGTTCGATCAAAGTAAGGAGTTGCCCGAGGTCCGAGGATCGGAGGACAGCCAGAGCCGCTTCGCGAGTCTCGAGTGCTTGCGACGCTCGACGTTCGGCTTCCGAGGCCTGATACTCGCCGAGCTTTGCGGCTTGCTCAGCCGCCCTGACCTCGTTCTCCGCGGTCTCTCGCTCCTTCGACCTTTTCGCGTACAGCGTCTCGGCCTGCGTCTCCCAATTCGATCCCAGCGTGGCCAAGCGCTTCTCCAAGAGCCCCGGGGCGGTGTGCCCGATTGCGACCTTGCGAGCCTCGATGCCCTCGACGCTGGCGGAGAGCCTCGCGACC
Source organism: uncultured Polyangiaceae bacterium (assembly GCA_964628155.1). Lineage (GTDB taxonomy): Bacteria > Myxococcota_A > Polyangia > Polyangiales > Polyangiaceae > Palsa-1150. The sequence continues at coordinate 1,018 of CAZVPE010000383.1, forward strand.
TGTTCGGCCTGCTGCTGGGCGCGCTCGACAAGCTTCGCGGCGTCACTTTGAAGGTCTTTTGCTCTCTTCCGCAATTCCTCGACCGCCCTGCGTTCGAGTGCGACCGCATCGAGTGCGGTCACCACGTCGCTCAGCGACTTGAGTCCGGCGCGTTTGAGCACCGGGGCAACTTCCTTCTTGCGTCGCGCGCGAAGTCTGTCGACCTCGCGACGCTGGTCCGCTCCGCCCGCCGTGACCTCAATGTCGATGAGATCCGAGACAGAGAGGTGAACGCTGCGGTCCGCTTCGAGCGTACGCTCAACGGCGAGGTCGACTTGGTCGATGGTCTCCTTCTCATCGATGCGCGCGTGCACGGTAACGGCCTTGCGCGGACGTACGAGGACGGTCAAGCCGCCCCCGAGGGCGGCTTCCGCCACCTCGAGCTGTCGCTCAATCTGGATGAGCGCAGTCACCTGCTCTGGGGTGGGCAGTGGCTGGAGGCGAACCGCAAGAGCCGTCTCAAGCGCGCATGCCCTCTCTTCGAGTGACCAGGCCTCGGCCGCCTTTTGCTTGGCGTCGGTCGTGCACTTCGCAGCGGCTTCCGTTGCCTTTGCTGCCTCCTCCGAGGCGAAGAGCGCCGAGCGCCATCTTCCGTATGCGAGCGTGGCGCGCGCGAGCTCGAGCTCCGTGTCTATGGTGGAACGCGATTCTCGAGCGGCTTCGAGACGGGCGACGAGTCGGCCAAGCGCGCCGCGCGCTGTGACGGCCGCTTCTCCAGCTAGCTTGGCCTCGCCGGTGGCCTTAAGGGCAGCGACGACCGCCCCCCTTCGGTTCTCGGCCGCTTGCCTTTCCGCGACGAGAACGGCGGCTTGTCCGGTCAGTTGCGCGCGCAGAAGCTCCCGCTGGCGTACGCCATCCTCGCTGGTCGCGACGCGAAGCCGCTCTTGCGCATCATGGACCGCCGCGTTCGCGGCATCCACTTCGCCAGCCGCGCGGGTGACGTCTTCTTCGCGCGACTTCACTTGCAGCGCCAATCGTTCGATCTGTAAGGCCAGGGCGCCGACTCGCTCGGCGTGCCGGTCGATCTCGGAGAGCGTCGCCTTGGCAGCCTCGAGCCGTGCGCTTAGCTCTTGACGCGTCCGCGTTCTCGCGAGCTGAGCGCGCGTGGCCGAAAGCGCGGCGGCGGTTTCCCCAACGCGCGTCACCGCCCGATCGCGGCGCGTGCGAAGGCCATTCACTTGCTCCTCAATGGCGGTCGAGTCGGCCACGAGCCGTTGCAGGTCGTCGAGTTCCTTCTGCAGGGCCTTAATGGCGTCGGCCATCATGGTGAACTTAGACGTCTGGGCGCGGCTGCGTTGCCCGGTGCGCGTGAAGTACACATCGACTTCCTGCTGCGCGGCGTCGAGCACCTTTTTGAAAAGGGGATCCTGCGCGAGCGTCGCGAGGGCCTTCGAGAGGCGAACCTTGCCCGTCGCATCCGGGTCGGTGGCCAGACTTGCTTCGAGAATCGAGTCGACGTCGGTCTGTGCGGCGAGAAGCGCGTTGGCGAGGAAGGTGTTCGGAACCCCCCTCGGCCCTGCCTTGCCTCCGGGCGCCGGAATTCCCCACGCGAGCAGAGCTCGAATGCGCTCCTCGACCTCACGCCCCTTGCAGTCGAGGGTAAACGACGTGCCGTCGTTCGAGTAGAGAAGCTCGGCGGCCCTGTTCGACCCGTCGCCGAATGCTTTGCGGATGGTCCAGTATCGTTCGGTGGCGTCTACGAAGGTGAGCGCGACGCAAGGCGTGGCATCGGCGAACCAGGACGAGAATTGGCTCGCCTCCGAGGAGGTCGGTGTCACGAGCAGCGCCGCGCGAATGGCTGCGGCCAGCGTGGACTTGCCGAGATCGTTCGGCCCGTAGAGCACGTTCAGGCCGGGACCAAAATGGACCTCGGCGTGCTCGATCGCTCGAAAGGCGTCGACCACCAGCCGGACGAAGCGCATCAGGACGCCTTCTTCCGAGATACCCGATAGAGATGATAAAGGGCACGCTGTGCCACCTGCCGCTGCGCCGGATCCTCGGCCGCGGCTTTGAGCCGGCGCACCGTAGACTGCAAGACTTCCGGCAGGTCGTTGCAATAGCTTTCGACGTCGGCGGTCTCGAGCTCTAGACCTTGACGATCCAGGTCCAAGATGCCGACGGTCCCGTGCCGGGCGCTCGTCCCCTCGAGATCCTCGAAGAGGCGTTCCATCTCCTCGTACTCGGGGGCCGGAACTCTCATTTCCACGCGAAGCCGCAGCACGCGGTCGACCAAATCCGTCCGTTTCGCGAGGGCTCGCATATCGCTGACCGAGCGCACCCACGCCTCCTCCCAGGTCCAACGTGCGACCCGCTCGGGCCGCACAGTGGCGAGCCGCTGCCGGTTGATAAAGACGACTGCGACTGAGCCGGGGTCCTTCTCGTCGAACGCGGTCGGCTCCGGCGCACCCGGGTAGACCGTCGGGGGATGCTTTCTGTCCGCGGGGACGAAGCGAAAGCCGTGCGTGTCGCCAATGGCCAGATAGTCGAGTCCGCGCGAAAGAACGGCGTCGAGCGCAATGGGGAAGTTCGTCTGCCAGTCGTTCACGTCGAACGTACTGCCGTGGACCATCCCTATCCGGACGCGCTCATCGCCCGGCGCGCGTGTGGGGATGGACTCGGTCGGGTCGCCCGCCCCGGACCTCGATACGCATGGCACCGCGTAGAGAACGGCGTTGTTCGGGAGGGTAAATTCGAAATCTTCCCGGTCCACGATGTGGACCCACTCTGGGAGGAGTCTGCGAAACTTGTCGTTCGCCCAGACCGAGTCGGGTAGCAGCGGATCGTGGTTTCCGGGCAGAAGAAACACGGGCCTGTCCTTCCACTTGCGTTTCTCGAGGCGCACGGCGACCTGCTCCCACCACTCCGGGTGCGGGGTGGGCTCGTCAAAGAGGTCCCCGGCGCACAGCACGACGTCGACCGCGGAGCGCTCGGCGGCGAGAAAGATTCGGTCGAGGACATCCAAACGGGACCTGGAAAGCTTGAGCGCCTGTTCCTCTCGGAAACTGCGGAACCGCCTTCCCAGGTGCCAGTCTGCCGTATGAAGAAGCTTCAGCACGATGTCGTCCTCCCCGCCGCCGGTCATTCGATCACCAGATCGAGATCGAACAGGTGGTCCACGCG
>CAZVPE010000384.1:0-4172 GCA_964628155.1 uncultured Polyangiaceae bacterium
GCTGCTCGAAACTCGCAGCAAATCCTCGGTCCGCCAAACCGTTCGGTGCTCTAGCTCCCGGCTGGACTCCCATCCCAACCGTCGTTATAAAAGCCCCGTGTTCGCGACGGCGAAGGCATGGGTTGGGACGCGCGTGATGGCCGATCCCGCTTCCGCATTCCCGGTCCCCGGCCGGGCGGGGGGCGAGAGCATCTCGCTCGAGAACGTCTCGCTGCGGGTCGAGGCGCCGGAAGGGATGACCGAGATCCTGCGCGATGCGTCGCTCCGGGTCGGTGCGGGAGAGCTCGTCTGCTTGCTGGGGCCTTCCGGCAGCGGCAAGACGACCATCTTGAACCTGGTCGCGGGCCTCGCAAAGCCCACGTCCGGCGTCGTTCTCGAGGGCGACGCACCGGTCTCCGGTCCCGGTCCGGATCGGGCCGTCGTGTTCCAAGACGCGGCGCTCTTTCCGTGGCTCACGCTTCGCGCAAACGTCGAATTCCCTCTCAAGCTGCAGCGTCTCGAACGAGACGCGCGCGCCGCCCGGAGCGAAGAACTGCTCCGCATGGTTCATTTGTGGCGTTTTTGCGACCGATATCCGCATCAGCTTTCCGGCGGAATGCGGCAGCGCGGAGCCATGGCAAGGGCTCTGGCGACGGACCCCGCGGTGCTCTTGATGGACGAGCCGTTCGCCGCGCTCGACTCGCAAACGCGGGAAATTCTTCAAGGCGAAGTCGAGCGAATCTGGAGCGCGACGCACAAGACCATCATCTTCGTCACGCACAACGTTCGAGAGGCCGTACGCTTGGCGGACCGGGTCGTTCTCATGGGGACGCGGCCCGGGCGCATTTTGCACGAAGAGATCATCGACCTGCCGCGACCCCGCGCTGCCAACGACCCGCGCGTCGCCTCCCTGGCGAACGGCATCGGGCGTCGTATAGCAAGCGAAGTCGAGAAAGTGGCACGAGAGGAGGCGGACGATGCGTGGACGGGTCCGGGGGGTCGTGGTACTGGCGATCCTCGTCGTCATCTGGGCGGCGGCATCTAAAATCGCCGACACGCCGCTCGCCCCGGGACCGGTCGCCGTTGCCCGCTCGATCGCGGCCGGCGTGCGCGACGGCACGATCGTGCGGGCGTTCCTCACCAGCGCGGCACGACTCGCCGTCGGCTACTCGCTCGCCCTCGTCACCGGCGTTCCGCTCGGGATAGGCCTCGCCCGCTCCCGCGCGGTCAAGCAATCGTTGGGCCCGATCGTCCTCGGCCTGAGCTCCGTGCCGTCGATCTGCTGGCTGCCGCTCGCGATCCTGTGGTTCGGGCTGAGCGAGTGGGCCATCCAGCTCGTCGTCATCCTCGGCGCCGCGCTTCCGGTCGCCGTCGCCACCGAGAATTCCGTGAAACACGTCCCGCCGTCGATCGAGCGCGCGGCGCGGACGATGGGCGCACGCGGTGCACGACTCATGCTCACCGTCACGCTGCCGGCCGCGCTCCCGGGGATCCTCGGCGGAGCGAAGATAGGCTGGACGTTCGCGCTCCGCTCTCTCATGGCCGGCGAGCTCCTCTTCGTTTCGGGAGGCCTGGGCCAACTGCTCGAAACGGGCCGAGACCTCGGCGACACGGCGCTCGTCCTCGCGGTGGTGGTCGTCATCGTGGCGCTGGGTCGTGTGAGCGAAGCGCTCCTGTTTTCGCGCGCCGATCGAGCCATCGCGCGCCGTTGGGGAGTGGAGAGCGTATGAACGGCGAGGGCGTGCGCGCCGTGCACCGCGGGAAGGTTTGGCTTGTCGGCGCGGGACCGGGGGATCCCGAGCTTCTGACCGTTCGAGCCTACAAGCTCATAGCGGACGCCCGCGTCATCGCCTACGACGAGCTCGTCTCGCCCGCTGTCCTCGCGCTCGCTCCCGCCGATGCGGAGCGCATCCCGGTCGGCAGGCGGGCGAGCGGCTGCCAGCATCACGAGGCGCGCATCCACCCGCTCGTCGTCGTGCGGGCGCTCGAGGGCAACGAGGTCGTGAGGCTCAAGGGCGGCGACCCCCTCGTGTTCGGGCGGGGCGGCGAAGAAGCGCAGGAGCTCGCGGCCGCGCGCATCCCCTTCGAAATCGTGCCGGGCATCTCGGCGGCTCTCGCCGCCGCCGCGCGCACCGGAATCCCCCTCACCCACCGCGACTGCGCTTCCAGCGTGACGCTCGCGACAGCGCACGCGGCGCGCGAGGGCGAAGTAAACCTCGACACCGTACCGGCGGCCGGCACCGTCGTCTTTTACATGGGACTCGCGCGAATCGACGTGACTTGCGCGGCTCTCATCGCCGGCGGCCGCTCGGCGGAGACGCCGGCTGCCGTCGTTTCCAAAGCCACGCTGCCCGACGAGCGAGTCGTCTTCGGAACCCTGGCCGACATCGGGGCGCGCGTTCGCGACGCGCACCTCGAAGCCCCGGCGCTGCTCGTCGTCGGCGACGTCGTCGCCTGGCGCGTCGAGAGCCCGGCCGAGTCGGTGGGGAACGTCGGCGATCGCACCGCAACTGGCTAAAACGGAACTACGCTCTCGCGCTTCGCCCTGTCGAACCCGGAGAACACCCCGGCAACCGTCGAGGTCTCCGCGGTCGATGCGTCGGGCGGAGCGCCTCACGCCGCCGCAGCGCGAGCGACAGCAGACACGACCGACAGCAGGCGCGAATCTCGCACACGTGCTCCGTAGAATCTCCGGGCTCTCGCGTTGCGGGAGCCGCTATTCTCGGCCGATGCGCCGGATCGTCGCGCTGGCTCTGGGATGTGGCTCGGCGGTGTTCGCCTTGGCGTGTGGCGGAGTTCGATTCACGGTCGACCAGGCGTCGCCCGACGCGACGGCGGACGCGGGAGACGACGTTTCGTCGGACGGCGTCTCGGACGCGCCGGACGAGGCTTCGCGAGACGCTTCGAACCCGGGCGACGCTCGGCGCGACGTCTCGAACGCCGACGACGCTTCGGAAGCGGGCGAAGAGGACGTGGCCGATGCGGCCGACGAGCCCGACGCCGCCGAACCTCACGACGCGCGCGACGAAAAAGGCAACGACGCGCGCGCGCCCTTCGATGCGGCCGACGAAGACGTGGTCGTCGACGCGGGGCGCGGCTGCACCGGAGGTTTTGCGTGCATACCCGCTGTGCCCGCCGGCTGGACGGGACCCTACGAACTCTCCGCGGGCGCGCTCGCAGCGCCCTGCGACCCCGCCTTTTCGGGATCGGCACTGATCGGCTACGCGGGACTGACCGCGGGATCCGCCGTCTGCGGGTGCACGTGCGACGTCTTGCCGGCACCGCCCTGCCCGCCCCTGACGATCGAGTTTTACGCAACGTCGGCTGGCTGCAGCGCGGTTGGAGCCATGCCCTGTTCGAGCGCGACCCTGAGCCCGGGAGCGTGTACGACCGCCGACGCCCTGCAAAACTGCGACGCGGGCGTCGCCGGGGTCGTCATGAACGTACCGGCATCCCCGCCCGCGCCGGCGAGTTGCACGGCGCTGCCGACCACCGCACTGCCGAAGTCGACATGGGCGACCACGGCACGCGCCTGCGGCGCTCTTCTCCCGCCTGTCGCCGGCGGCTGCCCCACGGGCAACGTCTGCGCTCCCGCTCCCGCAGCTCCATTCCAAGCGAGCCTCTGCGTCGAGCAAGCCGGGGATGTCGCCTGCCCATCGCCCGACTCATCGACGGGATACGGCGTCAAGCACGTGTACTACGGCGGCGTCGACGACCTGCGCGGCTGCTCCACCTGCTCTTGCACGCCGGTCAGCGGCGCTTCGTGCACGGTCACCGTCAATCAGTATCCGTCGACGAACGGGACTTGCGCGGGCATGCCCGTCATCTACGGCGCCGGCGCATGCCAGCCGGTGCAGCAGCCGGCCGACCTGCAGCTCGCCCTTACCCCTTCCATCGCGTCGTGCACGTCGAGCACGACCACCCCGACGGGCGCAGCGAGTCCGACCAAACCGATGACGTTCTGCTGCACCCCATGACGAGCCCCAGTCCGCTTGTCCGCGTTGGAGCCGGGGGATCCGCTCACCCGGCGCGCCGCTTGAAAGCCTTCACGAGCTCTCCGAACCGGTCGCCCATCGGCGTACCCTCGGCTCGCCACACGGCGCGAATCCGTTTCGCGTGTTCCACCCACGCCTCTCCGGGGAGGAGCTCCTCGATGATCTCGCGCAGCAAGCGGGACAACGCGGGCGTCGCGC
>CAZVPE010000385.1:0-4171 GCA_964628155.1 uncultured Polyangiaceae bacterium
CATCGTGGGTTCGACTTCGGCGCCCTCAGGATGGCTCGGGAGATCTCGGAGTATTTCGATGCGCCATTGGTGGCCTCGACCGTGACTCGTCTTCTGGTCGATCTGAACCGCTCGGTCGGTCACCGCGACATTTCACGGGTCTCCCGCGAAATGTCGCCGGTAGAGCGCGAACGAATGCTCCGGGATTGCTATCGGCCGTACCGCGCGGAGGTCGAGCGTTGGGTCGCAAAGGCCATCGGACGCGGTCATCGTGTCGTTCATATTTCATCCCACAGCTTCACGCCCCGATTGCATGGCAAGGTGCGGCTCGCGGATGTCGGGCTTCTGTACGATCCCGTGCGACCCGGCGAATCCGCTTTTTGTCGGCACTGGAAGGCGGCGATAAGACGGGTGGCGCCCGAGCTTAGAGTACGCCGAAACTATCCATACTATGGGAAAGGCGACGGGCTCACTTCTCACCTCCGTCTGCTCCACTCACCCGACGCCTACATCGGTGTCGAACTCGAGATCAACCAGGCCCTGGTCACTGGGACGAAGGGTCGCTGGACCCGTTTGCGAGCCAGCGTCATCGAGGCGCTCCGAATCACGTTGGAATCCCAGTCGGCGCCCGTCAAGGCACGGGCGGCCGCCCCCCCAGGGGATCGAGCCCACGCAACATAAACCCTCCACCGATGCGCCCAAAATGGTCACGTCCGCGGATTCTTTAGGCAAGCCCTTCGCCCACACCAGTCACTTGGTGAACGTCGGAGACGTCGCGCTCCATTGGGCCGAGCTCGGTAGCGGACGCCCACTCCTTCTGCTTCACGGGCTCTGCGACTCGCACCGGAGCTGGTTCACGGTAGCCCCCGCGCTCGCGCGCTCGCGGCGAGTCCTCATGCTCGACCTGGGCGGTTATGGTGAGTCGTCGCGTCCGAACACGAGCTACACGCTCGACTGGCACGCGAATATCGTCGCGGCATGGCTCGACGCGGTAGGCCTCGCCGAGGTCGACCTCGTGGGCCATTCCTTCGGGGGCGGCGTTGCGCTCTGGATGCTGCTGCACCATCGGAGCCGAATTCGACGCCTCGGCCTCGAATCGACCGGTGGCCTTGGTCGTGAGGTGGGGCCAGCGCTGCGGTGGGCCTCGTTTCCGTTTCTCGTAGAGCGGTTCGGGCAACGCTTCATGTCGTTTGGCACGACTCGGGCGCTCAATGCCGCCGGAGGCGCGTTCTCGGATGAGGAAATTGCAATTCTCGCGCGCTTCAATGCGATCCCGGGCACGGCGCGCGCCTTCTCGCGCAGCGTTCGCGACGTCATCAACGGCGCCGGGCAGTACCGGAATTTCCTCGACCGCGCGCACGAGCTGGTCTCGTTGCCGCCCATCGCGATCTTCTGGGGCGAGGCCGACCCGCTGATTCCTGTCGCGCACGGGATCGAAGCGGCGTCGCTCGTCGAGGGCGCCGCGCTGACACGCTTCCCGGGGGTCGGTCACTTCCCGCACCGACAAGTCCCCGCTCAATTCGTGGCGGCTTTGGAAGGGTTTCTCGATGACCCCCACGTTGTGAACGCGCGACTTCGCGACGCCGGACGCGCCGTGAGGCCCGTCAGCGCGGCCGCGCCGCCTGCAGCGTCACGTCGACCGTGACCTCCTTGCCGTCACGCACCACGACCGCCTTCATCGTCGTGCCGGGCTTCGATTCGGTCAGAACGAACATCAGGTCCTCGACGCCCGAGATCACGTGGTCGCCGAGGTGCACGAGGACGTCACCCCGCTTGAGCCCCGCCTTCTCTGCCGCGCCTCCCGGGCGCACCCCAGCGAGGAGCATCCCCTGCTGCCCCTTCGGCGGTCCCCCGTAGTCGGGGACCGTGCCGAGCGAGGATCCGAACGACCGCACGTCTCCGCCCGGCGGAGGGGACGCGACGTTCCGGTAGTCCAGCCGGTGATCGCGATTCGCGAGGTCGGTCGCGAGCGAAGCCACGATGCGCGCCGTCTGCGCCATCCCAGCCGCGTTGAGCTTGTCGGCCGTGTCGCTCGGCTTGTGGTAGTCGGTGTGCACGCCGGAGAAGAAGTGCAGGACGGGGACCCCCGCCCCGTAGAACGGTGAGTGGTCGCTCGCGCCGAAGCCGCCGCCGGGGGCGTGCACGCAATCGACGCGAGCGACGTCGCACGCCCTGGCAACGAGATCGGGCCAATCCGTCGCGGTCTCCGTGCCAAAGACCTGTAGCGCGTTGTCGCGAAGTCGGCCGACCATGTCCATGTTGAGCATCGCAACGATGTCGGCGGGTGCAACGCCCGCGGGCGGATGCTTCACGAACCAGGTCGAGCCGAGCACCCCCATCTCCTCGCCGGAGAAAGCGACGAGGACCACGTCGCGGCGGAGGCCGGGCGCGCCGGCGAGCAGGCGCCCGACCTCGAGGAGCGCCGCGGTTCCCGACGCGTTGTCGTCAGCACCCGGGTGAGCGACGTGCTGGCCAGGCGCGAGCGAGTCGTGCCCACCGAAGCCGAGGTGGTCGTAATGCGCCCCCACGACGACGACGCCCGGCAGCTTGCCCTGCGCGGCGGCCGGCCAGCGCGCGACGACGTCGAACGCGCGCGCCGTCTCGGGCTTCAGCGTGACCTCGATCTTCGCGGTCACCCGCGCGTGCTTCTTCAGCGCGTCGGCCACGGGCGCGAGGATCTGGCGCGACCCGATCGCCGCGACGATCCCAGCGTCCCCCGCGACGTCCGCGTGTAGCTCGGGGAAGCGCGCCTCCTCCTGGTCCTTCGCGAGGTCCACGACGAGGATCCCCTTCGCGCCGTGCTCGCGGGCGAGGAACGACTTGCGGCGGAGGTCGCCGTGGCGGCTCTTGTCGTCGTGCTTCTCGAACTTCGGATCGTCCGGGACGAAGCGCCGGACGAGGACGATCTTCCCCCTCGCGTCCACGCGCGCGTAGTCGTCCCAGCCGTCCGTCACGATGCCCCAGCCCGCGTCCACGACCGGCGCCTCGACGGATCCCGACGACGAGAACGCGAGCGGTTGCGCATCCGTCGATGCCGCTGCCTTTCCACCGACGACGAGCGCCGCGGCTCCCGTCACGTTCGTCGTCGCTTCGAAGGGGAGGCGGTACCCTTCCGTCCCGGCGGGGGCGAGGCCGGCTGACTGCATCGCGTGCTCGACGTATGCGCCGGCGTCCTCGATGCCGTGAGTCCCCACGCCCCGCCCCTCGCGCGCAGGATCGGCGAGCCATACGACGTCGCGCATCGTGCGGTCTGCGCCGGTCTCCTGGACCCTGGGCTCGCTCTCGACCCAGCGCGCGGTGAAGAGGTTCGTGTCGTGCTTCCCCTCGGCAGTGGCGCGGTTCGACGAGAACGCGAGCGTCTTGCCGTCCGGCGAGAACATTGGAAACCCATCGAAGCCCGGCGCGCTCGTGACGCGCTCGAGGCGGGTGCCGTCGATGTCGACAGCCCAGAGGTCGAACTCGCGCGGGCTCGGCGCGGCGTAGTTCGAGCTGAACAGGATGCGCTTCTGCGACGGTTGCCAGTACGGCGCGAACGACGCCGCGTCGAGGTAGGTGATCTGCCGGGCGTCGGAGCCATCGGCGTCGGCGACGTAGAGCTCGAGCTTCGACGGCCGCACCAGCCCCTTCGCGAGCAGCGCGCGGAACTCGTTCAGGTCGTTACCTTTCGGGCGAGACGCGCGCCAGACGATCTTCGTGCAGTCGGCGTTGAAGAACGCGCCGCCGTCGTAGCCGGGGGTGTCGGTCAGACGGCGGACGTTCTTGCCGTCGGAGTCCATCCGGTACAGATCGACGTCGCCGTCGCGCACCGATGTGAAGACGATCGAGCCGTCCTTGCCGCAGACGGTGCCCTCGGCATCGTAGCCAGGGGTGTCGGTGAGGCGGACGAGCCCCGAGCCGTCGGCCTTCGTGCGGAAGATGTCGTAGCTCGGGTAGAGAGCCCAGACGTAGCCCTTCGATTGATCCGGGCGCGGCGGGCAGTCTGGGCCGCCGAGGTGCGTGCTGGCGTAGATGACGTCCTGATCGCCGGGCAGGAAGAACGAGCACGTCGTCGCCCCCTGACCGCTCGAGACCGGGGCGAACGTCGGCCTGGGGTCGAAGGGGCGCGTGCGGTAGATGCGATCGCAGCTCTGGCCTGGACCGCGCGCCTGAAGGATCAGCTGGTCGCCGCCCCAGGACCAGTAGGCCTCGGCGT
>CAZVPE010000386.1:0-4156 GCA_964628155.1 uncultured Polyangiaceae bacterium
CGGTCGACGTCGAGACGATGGTGAGCCAGGCGGAGCCGGCGACGAAGGTCGCTAGCGCCGACCAAGCGAGCGACGGCGCGAGCGCGAGGCCCCCTATCGCTGCACCGAGCAGCAGCACGGCGGGCATGATCACGGCGTCGGAACCGAACCGATCGCGCCATCGTGAGACGAGCGCAGCACTCGCGACCGCACCCGCGCCAAGCGCCGCGAGGAGGGTGCCGTATTGCGACGGCGTCCCGCGCAGGGCGCGATTGACGAACGAGGGCAAGAGCGCCCAGAGCGCGCTGGCGAAGAACAGCGTCGTGAAGGTCCGGATGAGGAGCGCGCGCAACGTAGGCGCGTCGCGCACGTAGCGGAGGCCGGTCCGCATTCCGGTCCACACGCGCTCCGCCGGCAGCACCGACGGATGGTGGCGGCGCTTCCATCGGAGCAGCGCGGCAAGCACAGAGACGAAGCTGAGTGCGTTGAGCAGGAACGTTGGACCAGGACCCGCCCGCGCGACGATGAGACCGCCGAGCGCGGGGCCCGCGACGCGTCCGACGTTGAAGGCGACGCCGTCGAGTGTCGTCGCGCGCGGCAGGTCGCCTTGGGGGACGACATCGGCGACGACCGCCTGCCACGCCGGCCCTGCCAACGCCGAGCCGATCCCCATCGCGAACGTGCACGTCAAGAGGCCCGACGCTCCGATGTGTTCCGTGATCGTGAGGACCCCGAGCAAGGCCGCCACGAGGAGCATCCATACGTGCGTTACCAAGAGCAGGCCGCGTCGATCGATGATGTCCGCGAGCGTGCCCGCGGGCAGCGCGAAGAGAAACACGGGCAGGCTCGCGGAGGTCTGAACGAGGGCGACCATCAGCGGCGTCCCGTGAAGCGACGTCATCAGCCACGTCTCGCCGACGTCTTCCATCCAGCCGCCGACGTTCGAGGCGAACGTCGCGAGGAGGAGCGACCGAAACACCACGAGCCGGAGCAGGCTCACGGTCTTGTCGGGGCCGTGTCGATCGCGCGTGGCCAAGGGTCCTATGATGCGGCGATAGGGCACGCTCGTCGAGCGATGCGCGCCGATCCCCTCGGTCGCCATGATGATAGAAGGTCCTCGTTGCGAGGAAGATTTTGTCGCGCCGCTGACCGCGGTCGCCTCCGTGCACGACAACAAGGTCGTGATCGACTGCAAGACTCTCGAGACCAACCTGCGACGCGGTCGATCGCGCTCGCGACGTCGAAAAGCCCGAGACTTCGACGCCCGTTGCCCGGTGCCTGAATCGGCGTCGCTTTACTCTTGCGCGGTGACTGACAGGTCGTTCCACTTCTCCCAGGTCGCGATACGGTTCGCATACTCGGCTTTGATCATGGCCAGCATTCCGGCGCCGAAGAAGACGCGCAGGGGCGGTTCTACCGCGTCGACAATTTCGAGAATCGCTGGGCCCGTCGCCAGAGGATTCCCCTGATTGCGCCCGGCAGCTCGGGACGCCTCAGCGAGCCTGGCGCGAACTCCGTCGTAGACCGCCAGCCTCGGGGCCTGGACGGACGAGCGGCCGCCCCAGTCGGTCGAGTACCCCGTGGGCTCGACGAGCGTCACCTTGATGCCGAACTCCTTCACTTCAGCGGCGAGGGCCTGGCTGAAACCCTCGAGGGCCCACTTGGACGCGTGGTAGAGGCCCAGCGTCGGGAATGCGTCCACCCCGGCGATCGACGACACCTGGATGATGTGCCCCGACCGCTGCTCGCGGAGGATCGGGAGCACCGCTTTCGTGACCCAGAGGGCTCCAAACAAGTTGGTCTCCATCTGCGCTCGCGCTTCCGCGGGAGTGACCTCTTCGATGGTCCCGAACAGGCCGTAGCCAGCGTTATTGACGATCACGTCCAGGCGACCAAAGTGCGCCTGACCTTGTTTCACAGCCGAGGTGACCCCGCCCTCGTCGGTTACGTCGAGCGCAAGCGCAAGCACGTTCGACCCGTAGCGCGCGACGAACGCATCTAGCGACGCGACCTTACGCGCCGTCGCGACGACTTTATCTCCGCGCGCCAGCGCAGCCTCCGCCCAGATGTGACCGAACCCCTTGGAGGTGCCCGTGATGAACCACACTCTTGCTGCTCTGGACATCTGATTTGTTCCTCGCTTACTCACGACTGCATCGGGCCTTCGCGCGTCGATCTACACATGGGCATTGCGCTGGGCGCGGATCCGATGGTCCAGAGGCGACCCGCTCGTCGTCACCTCGACCGCGCACCCAGCATCCGCCAGTCCGACTCTCCGATCTCGACCCCGAACCGAGCGGCGCCGAGCCGGATACGTCGCCAGGCCTCGTCGCGCTCAGCGTCGCTGACACCCTCGACCTGAAGGAAGCGGGCGATCGCGTTACGTACGTGGGGTGCGTCTTCCAGCGGTTCCTTTCGCTGCGAGGGAAATGCGAACTGTGCACTCGGCATCGCCTTGCGAGCCGCAGCATCCAGGAGCCCGCTGCGCTTCGGATTCGGGCGCTTCATGGGGACGAGGACAGTGCACGGTCCATGCCCTACGAAACTTGGCCGAAGTATCTCGCTCCGCTGGAGTCGAGAGCGAGAGGTTCGCATACCACCAATGAGAGTAAGGCACGAGGCCAAAGCCGATACTCCAGGGTGCAGGGACTGGACTCGGCGGACGCTTACTTCATCGCCCGCCCCGACGAGCACCGGGCCCTCTTTCGGTGGATGGAGACCGCAGCGCCGAGATCGTTCGAACAGGTTGTCACCACCCAGGCGCGCGAAGTACTCGGCGGCTTCCCGCATCGGTCCGTATTCCACGTCGCAGGAGCGCGCCGCGGAAGAGCCGCTTTTTTAGGTTCGCTAGCATGAGCTCGAAGCCGGCCGCGAGCTCTGGCCTCATCATGAGCGCCCGGGCGACGGCCACCCGCTGCTTCTGACCACCGGACAGCTTCGATGCGGGGAAGGCGGCGCGGTGCGACAGCCCAACACGAGCGAGCAGCCGCTTCGCAGCGGCGAGCTCCAGGTAAGCAACCCGCTCGTCGATAGCCAGCACGCCCAGCGTGAAGATGCCGCGCACGACGACGACCGCATCCACCGTGCGCGTGCCTGCCTGCCCCCGGCTGCGCGATGCCTGCAGGATGACCCGATCGCCAACGTCAACGCCGAGGTCTGCGGCGAGGCGGGAGCCGATGACCACGTTCCCCGATCCAAGATCGAGTCGACCGAGAACAATATTGCGGCCAAGCGGAGCGATCTCGTCCGCGCTCCTCGGCTCCACGCCCGTGACGGCAACGGCCACCTCCTTTGCGCCGCGAGAGAGTGTGGCGTTGCCAACCACCTCTGGTACGGCGACGCGCACGCCGCGCATCCGCGCAGCGATCTCGACAGCGTTCCGGTAGGTGCGGATGACCGGACGCACGTCGTGTCCCGGTTGGACGGCGAAGAGAGCGCGCCCCGCGGGGGACGCCATGAAGGTGCGCGGCACGCGCAGCTCGGGCTCGAGGGTGACGTGCGCAACATTGCCGGTGATGTCGTCGGTCAGGCGGACACCGAGCCCGTTCATTAGCGCGGCCATAAACGTGAAGACGACGACTCCGACCGCGACCCCGGAAACCAGGAGAGCGCTCTGTCGCCACGACGAAAGCAGGTAGCGGAGGGCCATCTTGAGCTCAAAACCCATCGAGCATCACCTTGGCCCGGACGGTTACGCCCACGACGGCCCCCCTTCGGGTCGACCGCCACAAGCTCGCCGGGCCGCAGCCCGGCCCGGACGACGACGAGGGGCGCGGGCCAGTCGTCGATGTCAACATCGCGCCGGCTGACAACCCCTCCAGCAACGACGAGGACAAAAGGATGTGCAGCGGCGCCGCCGACGGACTCGCGAGGGATGGTCGTTGCTCCCGGGATCGTCTCGACGCTGATGTTCACGTCGACCGACATTCCAACGAGGACCTTCTCGGGCACGACCTCGTAGGCAAGGCGTACCGTCGCCGCGCCGGTCTGCGGATCCACGGCCTGCGCGATGTAGCTCACCGCGGCAGCGCGTCGCTCGTCGAGGGTGCCTGCGGGGAGGATCTCCGCGCGCATGCCCGGGCGCAGAGCGCGGACATAGCGCTCGTCCACCTCCGCGGTGACGCGGGATGAAAGCACGGTGGCGAGCTCGAAGA
The DNA here is from genome assembly GCA_964628155.1 of uncultured Polyangiaceae bacterium. Classification (GTDB taxonomy): domain Bacteria; phylum Myxococcota_A; class Polyangia; order Polyangiales; family Polyangiaceae; genus Palsa-1150. Next base: position 4,134 of record CAZVPE010000386.1, read on the forward strand.
CCGCGGTATCCGGGCCCACCACT
>CAZVPE010000387.1:0-4155 GCA_964628155.1 uncultured Polyangiaceae bacterium
GCCCAAGCTCAAGCGGAAATCGTCACCCATCCGGCTCGCCTTGTGGGAAGGTCCGACATCCGGAAGGAGAGGGCGTCGGGCGCTCATTCGCGCGGCGCCGATCGTTGCGAGGGCTATGAAGTCGGCGGCGTTGAATGAATTCCCCGTGGGCGAGCGGGTGCCGGGCACCGATTGGGTGATGTGCGGCGTCATCGGCCACGGCGGGATGGGGGTCGTGCTCGAGGTACAAAAGGGGCGAAACCTGCGCGCGGCGATGAAGGTGCTCCGCCCCGCGTTTGCGCGAAGCGCGGACTTCGAGGCTCGCTTCGCCGAAGAGGTCGAGGTGATGGCGCATCTGCGGCACCCGAACATCGTCGAGGTGTGGGACTGCGGCGTCCTCTCGAACGGCTCTCCCTTTCTCCTGATGGAGCTTTTGACCGGAAGGACGATTCGAGCTGTGGCGCGCGACAAGGACATGCGCTTCACGGCGGAGGCGGTCTGGAAGATCGTGGGGCAGATTTGCGCGGGACTTGGCTACGCGCATAGCGCCGACCCGCCCGTCGTGCATCGCGACGTCAAACCGGACAACGTGTTTCTTCACGGTCGCCGTCACTTCGACGCCCGGGTCAAGCTGCTCGACTTCGGCGTTGCCCAGGTGCTCGGCACGGCGCAATCGCCCGACGAAGTGGTAGGAACGCCGCGCTACATCGCTCCCGAAGTTCTGCGCAAGGAGCCCCTTAGCGCGAAGGTCGATCTCTATGCCCTCGCTGTGCTCGTCTACGAGCTTTTGACGCAGGGCTTTCCCTGGCCGGTAAAGACTCGGTCGGCCGACGCGATGAGCGAAGCCCATCTGAAGCTCGAGCCTCTGGCACCCTCGCGATGGAAGAGCTGGATCCCGAAGAGCGTCGATGATTGCTTGCTTCGCGCGCTCTCGAAGGACCCCGCCCAGCGGCAGCGGAGCGTGGCCGAATTCTACGAGGAGCTCGCGGAGCTCGAGGTCGTGGACGACGGATCGGCCAAGTATCGGACCGACGCCCCGACGGTTCCGACGGTGGAGACATTGGCTCGCGGCGGGGCGGCCTCCGCGGCATCCCGATTGGTCGCAGGCCCCGCGAACCAAGCACCGCAAGGTGCGGCCGGCGGATGGCTGGACGCTGCGCGCTCTCGGCTTGCCGACCCGGTCGTTTCGTTCGAACCGAGCCTTGTCACGGCGACGCAGAGTCGCCAATACCCGCAGTTTTTGCCCACCGCGGCAGAAGACGCCGATGCACGGCCGCCGGGCGGACTCGAAGTGCGACAAGGAGTCTCGATGGCCGCCGAGCCTGCGGCGTCCGTCGACACACCCATGACGGGAGCTTCCGCGGGGCGGGTGGAAACCCGCGCTCGCACCGTGCCGAACGCCGCGCTCCTGATGGGCGCCGCGGCCGTCTTCGTGGCCGGAGCCTTGGGCGGCTGGAAGGCCTTGCACGGCTCGCCTGCTCCGAGGGGGACGGCGGCGCCCGTAGTGGAATCTTCATCCGTTGCGCTCGCGCATCCCTCGCTAGCGGATCGCTCCGAAACGCCGCTCGCCTCACCGCTTGTAGAGACGGCGCCGGCTATCCCGGACGAGGCTCCGAAGGCGAGCAATGGCGTTTCATCTCCCCCGCAACCCGCTGGCCCTCGTCGGCCATCTTTGCCCCAGCATCCGAAACCGAGCGGCTCACCGCCGCCGTCGTCCGCGAACCTCGACGACGTGCTTTTTGCTTCCGATGACGCCCCCCGGCAGACGGGTCCATCGTCGAGCGCCCATCGCGCAGGCGGAGCCGCCGCGGGCGTCGCCCTACCGACCCAGCCTTCGCAGACTTTGGACGACCTCCTTCTCCTTTCGGAGAGCCCCGAGCCAACGAGCGCGGCAGCGTCTGGCCGTGGGCCCGGGGGCGGCTCGGCGCCGGCCCTTCGTGAGGAAGGAAAGCCGCGATCCGTGCCGAGGACCCAACCGTGAGCGACCGACGTCCGAGCGACCGCCGTCGTTCCGGCGGTCGTGCGAGCCCTACGCACCAGGTCATGGCGCTCGGGAGAAGGGAAGACGAAGATCGCAAAGTCCCCGAGGACGACTTGCGAAGCGAGCGAGCCGCGGCGACAGCAAGGCCAAAGCCAGAGCAGGCGGTCCGCGCGACGGAGATCGCGCGGATGGTCGCCGTGGGCGTTCATCCGGATGTGGCTCGGAAGCTACAGTTTCGCGAGGAGCCGGACGCGTCCAAGGACAAGGCCGACGACGAACTCCGCGGTCTGATGGCGAGTTTCGAACGCGCGCGCCGAGCGCCGGCAGGCCCGATGCCCATCCGAGCGTCGTCGGACGCGGGCGACTTCGTGCAATACAGCACCGTGGGCGCGCCTGCCTCAGCCCGCGAGCAGCCCCCCGAACCGCCAAGCGTGGTGCTTGCCGCGGAGCTGCAAGCTCTTGTCCGAAGAGACGCGCCGACCGTGCTCATTCCGGGGCGAGGACGACGATGGTCGCGCGGCGCCCGGCTTGGCATGGGCGGGGTCTTGGCGGCCGTTGTCCTTGTCTCCCTTGTTGCCAGCCGTCGATCCCGGCAAGAGGTCTCGTCGGCGGACGATGCAGTTCCCGCCGTCCTAGCCCCGAGCGCGCGAACGGCCGCCTCGGAGCCCCGTGTACCGAATCCGTCGTCGGACCTGGGCGCGCCGGAAGCCAGCCCCGCGACGGTCCAAAAGGTGGCGCCCACGGCCGGTTTGCGCTCGCCCTCACCCCCGAGCGCGATCGCGCAGAGCCCTGGCCCTGCCGCATCGGCGAGACGGGCCGCGCAATCCGCTCGGAAGTCTGAGGAGCCAGCGAAACCGACCACGGCGGTTTCGCCCCTATCTTCGGGCGATAGGGCGCCGGCCGCGACGGAATCAAGGCAGCATTATCTTTTGGATCTGCCATAAGGCGCGCGTCATGCGAATCGGAATTTCCACGGCGCTCCTCATTTCGATCGCCATGCTCCCAGCGCGCGGAGCTTGGGCGGACGATGGGCACGAGCGTGCCAACGCGCTCTATCGCCAAGGCGCAGCAGCCGCTCTTCGCGGCAATCATGGCGAGGCGTATACGGATTTTGCCGAGTCGTACCGGCTGTGGCCTCGGGGCGCGACGCTCGGAAATATCGGATGGGCGGAAGTCGAGCTTGGCCGAGTGCTCGAGGGCTTGCGCCACCTGAAAGAGGCGGCGCAAGCGCCCGATCTCGATGACGCGAGACGAGCGGTGATTCAGAAGAATATCGAGGAAGTCTCTTCGAGCATCGGCCACCTTGCGATTCAAGCCGACGAGGGGGCCCACGTGGCCATCGATGGGGTGACGGCCGCGGGGACGGCCCCGTTCGCGGAGCCAGTGGACGTCTTGCCCGGGCAACGCATCATCGAGGTGTCGATGGGAACGAGGACTCGGCGAGCCGCCGTCGATGCAAGCGCCGGAAAGGTCGTCACCGCAGACCTGCGCATGGAATCCGCCGCGCTCGGCGCGCCGTTCGCGGCGCCGGTCGCGCCTCGCGCGCCCATCCTTCCGCCACTTGCAGTGCCACGCGACGGGCCACAAGGGGACCGGCAAGCTTCGACGACCTGGTGGTCGCTGCCGCGCACCCTGGGCGTTGGGCTTGCGGCCACGGCTCTCGTCGGTGTCGGAGCCGGTGTTTCGTTCGAAGCGGCATCGCAGGCGGCGGCCGACAGTGCCAGCCGCATGAGAGCGGGACTCGGACCGGGAGCGTGCACGTCGGGTTCAGCGAGCGGCGCATGCGGCGCCCTTCGCGACAAACTCAATGCGGTCCACGACGACGAATCGGTCGCGCACGTCGCTTTTGTCGTGGGGGGAGCTGCCGCGGTGGGCGCCGCGATCGCCCTCGTCGTCGGTGGAACGCGGCGAGATGCGGCGCAGGCGAGCGGCGTTCGCTGGACCCTTGGGCCCGCTGCGGCCGACGTGCGGTGGGACTTTTGAACCGAGATCGGCGGATCATGCGGGCTCTATCGCGCCTTCTTTGGCTCTCGTGCAGTGCGACCGCAGCTTGCGATCCGAGCATTGCGAATTACTGCGCGCCGGGAACGCCCGAATGCGCAATCGCGTCGCCTGACGGCGGCGCGGACGCCTCCGCCGTGATAGGCGCGGACGCCAAAGCAGCGGAAGCCTCCGTTGGGATCGACGCGGACGCA